>NZ_CP048265.1:2185251-2497430 GCF_019469205.1 Gilliamella sp. ESL0405
TTAAAAAATTCAAAACGCATCCGTAGCTCAGCTGGATAGAGTACCCGGCTACGAACCGGGCGGTCAGGGGTTCGAATCCCTTCGGATGCACCATTTTTTTACGAACTTGCACGCATCCGTAGCTCAGCTGGATAGAGCACTCGGCTTCGAACCGAGCGGTCAGGGGTTCGAATCCCTTCGGGTGCGCCATTTAAGCATCCTAAAAATCTTCTTCGATTTATAATGCCAATTAAACGTTATATTGAATATCATAAAAGGTTATACTCATTAACAATGCTATTTACTTTTTATAGCTTATTAGGACTACAAACTATTTTAAAAATGTTGAATGCTATAAATCACTATACAAAGCTTTTTATGTTTCCCCTTAAATATTACCCTACCCGCTCTTAAAAAGCTTCGTACAAGCTTAAATTTTAAATTGGCAATAATAAAATTAAAGTACATCGACTTAAAAAAATAAAGTTATAAAAAGAACATCAAGGACAAACGAAAATAATTATTTAAAAGCTTTGTTTATACTTTCAATGATGAAATTAAAGAATTAAATATTGAGAAGCCAATATATTGAATATTTGATATGAAATGCATTTATCACTGAAACTGTTGGGTATTTATTAGAATACAATCTTGTATTTATAATAAACTGACGTTGTCAGCTTTTAATTCACCGTAACTTTATTCTTTATGCATGAGAAGAAATAACTGAAAGCATTACACTGCCTATTGCCAGAATGAACAAAAACCAAAATACAAGGGTAATGACTCCACAAACTATTCCTACCGTTGCAAAACCGGAACCCCTTTTATTACTAGCTTTTATATCACTCTTAGCAACTGCACTTAATACTATAGCTATAACAGCTAATATAATGCTTATATGACCGAGAGGAATTAGTGATATAATTCCACAAGTCATCCCAGCTATAGCTAAACCACTTATTACTTGATAGTGTCGTTGATTCACTTATCTTTTGCTCCGTAAAGGTTTCGAAAAGTAAGACAAAATGTGACTAAGTATATTATTATCGGTTTAGCAGATCAATTCAAGATAGATTCCACTTTACCAATGCAAATGATAATAATTTATTTTTTCCATTAAATATTTTTATAAGATTTGGATCAGCAAAAGTATACATATAACATTAAATAAATGGGTTAAAAGTTGATTTACACTTTGAAATACAGAAAAATAGACTTCAACTACAGAATGTAGCATTGGTATTATAAATTTTACTAAAAAATGATTGTTAATAACTTGTATTTGTTTTTTCTTTTATGAATAATAGTCAAGATAAAATATTCAGCAGTATAAGTAAGAAAAAATAGTTTTATAAAAATTATTTTTATCCAATTGAACTACATAGATTGACGAACATCAGTTAGATTTTTTTGGGTGTACCGCTTCGGTTGAATCCCGATATAAATCGAGTATACTAAGCTCACATTTTAAATATTTATATTTAGTCTGCTTTTTTTATTTTAAATATACTCGTTGCTATAATAAAATAACCATTAAAGTAGATAGATACCTTTAATTAATCATAATGGACTTTTTTTATGTTGGACCCAAATTTACTTCGAAATGAATTGGATCTTGTCGCTAAAAAATTAGCACGTCGTGGATTTAAGTTAGATGTTGATACCCTAGGTCAACTAGAAGAGAAACGCAAAGTATTACAAGTTGAAACTGAAAGCTTACAAGCAGAGCGTAATGCTCGTTCTAAAGCTATTGGTGAAGCTAAAGCACGTGGCGAGGATATTACCGCCGTACGTGAAGAAGTGAATAAACTCGGCGATAAACTCAATACCGCTAAAGCAGAGCTTGAAATCCTGCTTAACCAAATCAAAGATATTGCCGCAAACATACCAAATATCCCTGATGATTCTGTGCCGGACGGTAAAGACGAAAATGATAACGTTGAGATCTCACGTTTTGGTACGCCAAGAACTTTCGACTTTCCTGTTCAAGACCATGTCGCATTAGGCGAGCGTTTTGGCGGTCTCGACTTTGCAGCAGGGGTTAAGCTTACCGGCGCACGCTTTGTTGTAATGCGTTCGCAAATTGCCCGTTTACATCGTGCGATTACACAGTTCATGTTAGATCTGCACACTGAGCAACATGGCTACGCTGAAATCTATGTACCTTACCTTGTTAACAAAGCAACCCTATTTGGTACTGGTCAATTACCGAAATTTGCCGGTGATCTGTTCCATACGAAACCTTTAGATGAAGAGGCCGATAGCAGTAATTATGCATTAATTCCGACCGCAGAAGTGCCGGTAACTAACTTAGTGCGTGATGAGATACTTGATGAAAGCCAGCTTCCGATGAAAATGACTGCTCATACACCTTGTTTCCGTTCTGAAGCAGGCTCTTATGGCAAAGATACCCGTGGCTTAATTCGTATGCATCAGTTTGATAAAGTCGAACTTGTGCAAATTGTTAAACCGGAAGAATCAATGAAAGCTTTAGAAGAGCTGACAGCGCATGCGGAAAAGGTTTTACAGCTACTTGAATTGCCATACCGTAAAATCGTATTGTGTACTGGCGATATGGGCTTTGGTTCATGCAAAACTTACGATCTTGAAGTTTGGGTACCGGCTCAAAACACTTATCGAGAAATCTCGTCTTGTTCTAATATGTGGGATTTCCAAGCTCGCCGAATGCAAGCTCGATATCGTAATAAAGCGGATAACAAAACCTATTTAGTCCATACCTTAAATGGCTCTGGATTAGCTGTTGGGCGTACCTTAGTGGCAATCATGGAAAACTACCAACAAGCAGACGGAAGCATTAAAGTTCCTTCTGTTTTAGTGCCATATATGAATGGTGTTGAAGTGATAGGTTAACCCTGTTATTTACTAAAAGTTTGCTTACTTCATTTTAGCGCTATTAATTAGCGCTATTTTTTTATGAAAGGTGAAAAAATGATTAAAGGTGTTGTTCTTTCAATACTCGCATCATGCCTTTTTGGCTTACTTTACTACTATCCGGTTTTGCTACAGCCTCTTCCTGTGGTTGACATCTTTTGCTGGCGTTTATTAACCTCGTTTCCAGCCATAGTAGTGTTAGTCTTTATTGAACACCAGTGGCCTGCAATTGGAGCTCTATTTAAGCGTATTAGAGAGCAACCGATGATTTTAGTCGGATTGATCTTTTCCTCCCTATTGTTAACTATTCAGATGTTAATTTTCATTTGGGCACCGCTTAATGGGCATGGATTATCGGCTTCTTTAGGCTATTTCTTATTACCATTAACCATGGTGATTTCAGGTCAGATTTTTTACCAGGAAAAACTCAGCTTTTTGCAAAAAATTGCCGTTTGCCTTGCTGCTATCGGCGTAGCCGTTGAAATCTATACCACAGGCGCATTTTCGTGGGAAACAGCAGTGGTTGCATTGGGTTACCCCATTTACTTTATTACACGCCGTAAATTGCAAATAGAGGGGATTTGTGGCACCTTTTCCGACTTCTTTTTTATATTTATTGGCTGCGTGATTTATTTCGCCTTTAATTACCCATTTAGCCAGAGTGTGAGAGATATTACGCACTTTCATATTTTTATCCCAATGCTGGGGATCATTACTGCTATCGCTTTTGCTATGTACTTTTTAGCAAGACGACTATTACCTTTGGGATTATTTGGTTTGCTTGGATATGTTGAACCCGTTTTATTAACGCTTGTGTCAGTCCTATTTTTGCATGAATCGATCTCGACACAACATATTATCTCTTACAGCTTTATTTGGTTGTCAGTATGTGTACTTGCGCTGGAGGGAACGATTTTTGTTTTGCGGGCAATAAAGCGTAAAAGAATTAAATAAAAAAGGACAGTAACTAAAAAGGTACCCTAGCTGGTACCTTTTTTATTATCATGTTATTTACTAAATGTAACCGATTGACCATAACTTTCTATGATCTGTTGTATTCTGTCTAAGGTTTCTCGTGGTGGCGCCTCTACCCCTTGTAACTGATATTTATCCCCTATTGTATCCCATTTGTAAGCGCCCATTTTATGATAGGGTAATAACTCTACTCGCTCAATATTCTCCATACCTTGAATAAATTGCCCTAAAAGATGTGCTGAATTATCATCATCAGTCCACCCCGGAACGACCACATATCGTATCCATGTTCGCTTATTAATTTTTTGTAGATATTTGGCAAACTCAAGCACACGTTTATTAGGTACGCCAACTAGTTTCTGATGTATTTCATCATTGATTTGTTTAAGATCTAACATGACTAAGTCTGTCACTTCCATAAGTGCTTCAACTGTGTGATCTAACTGTCTTGCATAACCATTGGTATCTAAACATGTATGAATACCTTCTTGATGACAAGCTTTAAACCATTCAGTAATAAACTCAGATTGTAGTGTCGCTTCGCCACCAGAAGCGGTTACGCCCCCGCCATTAGGCATAATAAAACTTTTGTAAGTAACGATCTCTTTCATCAGTTCGTCAACAGTGACTTCACGGCCAGCTTTTAAATCCCAGGTATCTCGGTTGTGGCAGTACAAGCAACGCATCAAGCAACCCTGAAAAAAAACAATGAAACGTATACCCGGCCCATCTACAGTACCAAATGACTCATAGGAGTGGATGCGACCTTTGATTGGTTGCTTTGTTGTCATAATAATATTTTGTTCCATAAAAGTTCTCTAGTAATTGCTCATATTACTTTTTTTTATCATTTTAGGTATTTTAACTCATATGATACTTTCTTACACCAATTGTATTAATCGGATAATCGCTTATTAAAACCAATGATGAAAATAACGCTCAATATCGGTTAAAAAACACTATTTTTTTATAGCGTTTTTATGGTGTTTGCAAAGCTTAAGCTTATGCTGATAAAAAAATAGCGCCTTAATGAGGCGCTATTTCAAGTCAGTATCAGTTAACTAAATTACATTGACTGAGTAAAAGTACGTGTAATAACGTCTTTTTGTTGTTCTTTAGTTAATGAGTTAAAACGTACTGCGTATCCAGAAACACGAATAGTTAATTGTGGATATTTTTCAGGATGTTCCATTGCATCTAATAATGTTTCACGGTTTAAAACGTTAACATTTAAGTGCTGACCACCTTCAACAGTTGCTTCGTGGTGGAAGTAACCATCCATTAAACCAGCTAAGTTACGTTTACGTGCACTATCATCTTTACCTAACGCATTTGGTACGATAGAGAAAGTATAAGAAATACCGTCTTTAGCATAAGCAAATGGTAGTTTAGCAACAGATGTTAATGAAGCAACCGCACCTTTTTGGTCACGTCCGTGCATTGGGTTAGCACCAGGTCCAAATGGTGCGCCAGCACGACGACCGTCTGGAGTGTTACCAGTTTTCTTACCATAAACAACGTTTGAAGTAATGGTTAAAACAGATTGTGTAGGAATTGCATTACGATAAGTTTTAAGTTTTTGAATTTTCTTCATGAAACGTTCAACTAAATCAACTGCGATATCATCTACACGTGGATCGTTGTTACCGAATTGTGGGTATTCACCTTCGATTTCAAAATCTACAGCTAAACCGTCTTCATCACGAATCGTTTTCACTTTTGCATATTTAATAGCAGATAATGAGTCAGCAGCAACCGATAGACCAGCAATACCACATGCCATTGTACGAATAACGTCACGATCGTGTAGTGCCATTAATGATGCTTCGTAGCTGTATTTATCATGCATATAGTGAATTGCATTTAGTGCAGTTACGTATTGTTTTGCTAACCAATCCATAAAGTGATCTAAACGAGCAAATACTTTGTCAAAATCAAGGTATTCGTCAGTGATTGGATCTTCTTTTGGTCCAACTTGCATTTTAAGTTTTTCATCCACACCGCCATTGATTGCGTATAGAAGAGTTTTAGCAAGGTTGGCACGTGCACCGAAGAATTGCATTTGTTTACCAACAATCATCGGGCTTACACAACATGCGATTGCATAGTCATCGTTATTGAAGTCAGGACGCATTAAATCATCATTTTCATATTGTAATGATGAGGTATCAATAGATACTTTAGATGCGAACTCTTTGAATCCACTTGGTAACTGTTCTGACCAAAGAATAGTCATGTTAGGCTCAGGTGAAGGACCCATTGTATATAGTGTATTTAAGAAACGGAATGAAGTTTTAGTAACTAAAGTACGTCCGTCAACACCCATACCTGCGATTGATTCAGTTGCCCAAATTGGGTCACCAGAGAATAATTCATCATATTCAGGCGTACGTAAGAAACGAACCATACGTAATTTCATAACGAAATGGTCAACAATTTCTTGAGCGTCTTGTTCAGTAATTAAGCCTGCTTCAAGGTCACGTTGGAAGTAGATATCAAAGAATGTAGAAGTACGACCAAGAGACATTGCCGCACCGTTTTGAGATTTAACTGCCGCTAAGTAACCGAAGTATGTCCATTGCACCGCTTCTTGAGCTGTTTTAGCTGGTCCAGAGATGTCGTAGCCATATTTAGCTGCCATTTCTTTGATTTGACCAAGAGCACGATGTTGTTCAGCGATTTCTTCACGACGTTGCATAGTCATAGCTAAGTCAACACCATTTTCGAAATCAGCTTGTAATGAGTTGAATTGTGCAAATTTATCTTGCATTAAAAAGTCGATACCGTAAAGCGCAACACGACGGTAGTCACCAATGATACGACCACGACCATAAGCATCAGGAAGACCAGTAATAACACCTGATTTACGACAACGAAGGATATCCGGAGTATAGATGTCAAACACACCTTGGTTATGTGTTTTACGATAGTCAGTAAAGATTTTTTTGACTAATGGATCAAGCGTTCTGTTGTATGCTTTACAAGAATTCTCGATCATTTTGATTCCACCAAACGGGATAATCGCACGTTTTAATGGTTTTTCAGTTTGTAAGCCAACAATCTTTTCTAAATCTTTTTCAATGTAACCTGCATCATGAGCAGTAATTGTCGAAATAACACTTGTATCAAAATCCACAGGAGCATGGGTAGCATTTTCAACTTTAATGCCTTCCATTACCTTAGCCCATAACTTAGTTGTCGCATCCGTTGCGCCCGCTAAGAAAGACTCATCACCTTCATATGGCGTGTAGTTCTTTTGAATGAAATCGCGGACATTAACATTATTTTGCCAATCACCATCTTTAAATCCTTTCCAAGCAGTTGCTTGTACTTCGTTTAAATTACTCATAGTTTTTCACCTCAGGTTTACAAAAATATCTATCTACTCATACATAAGGGCAGATATTATAAAATCAATGTGGCTTACGTAAATATAAAGCCCAATAAGGTAGCGCTACTGCTAAACCACCCAAAATATTCCCGATTGTCACAGGAATTAAATTATTCAATATAAAATGCTCAACTGTTAATTCTTTAAACGCATCGGGTGAAACGCCAACTGCCGTCCAAAACTCAGGAGAAGCAAAATTATTAATCACAATACCCATAGGGATCATAAACATATTGGCAATACTATGTTCAAAACCACTTGCAACAAACATCGCCACCGGTAATACCATGATTAACATCTTATCTAATAAACTGCGACCAGCATAGCTCATCCAAGCCGCTAAACACACCATTAAATTAGCAAGTAAGCCCAGAAATACGGCTTCAACAAATGTGTGATGTAATTTATGATCAGCGGTCTGTAGTACATTCAAACCCCACAATCCGTTAGCTACCATATACTGTCCGGAAAACCAGATAACTGCAACAAACAGTATAGCACCAATAAAGTTACCAATATACACAAAAATCCAATTGCGTATCATTTTAAACCAACTGACTTTGTGCGTCATTCTCGGCAAAATTGTCAGTACGGTAGAAGTAAAAAGATCAGCGCCACAACAAACAACAAGCATCAGTCCTAACGAGAAACAGATACCACCAACCAATTTGGCTAAACCAAAAGCAACGGTTGCCGTTCCGGTTGTAACAGTGATATAAAAAACAAAAGCGATTGAAATGAAAACACCGGCAATGATGGCTGAAAGAATTGTGCTACTAGGGTGTTTATTTACTTTGTAATTGCCAATCTCTTCGGCAATTTGGGTCATTTGTGCGGGAGATAACGAGTCCACAAGCTTATCATTACTCAAGTTGACATCCTCAAAAAAACTAGGGTTTTATGAGACGCATAGTATACTCAAAATTTGAAGCAGATCACGTTTTTTTTGTTAAAAAACTTTAAAACTTAAAAAAACATTGTGAGAGCGAAAATCAAGGCTCAACCGCATAACCACCTTATCTAACCATGATTAGGGAAGATAAAATGGCTTACGGCGGTTACTAGCAAAGATTATCTATTGTCGAGTATCTTACTGACTTTTATTAAATAGTTACGTGACTCTTGAGATACGTGCGATGTTACCAGTTTTCGATACACTTGTTGTGGGGTCATTGAGTTAATTATATTAATAGCCTCATTACGATCACTTGAGAAAGTTCTTAATACACTTCCTGCACCACCATTGTAAGATGTGATCATGGCATATCTTAATGAGATAGGATTATTAATACCGGCTAAATATTTCGTTTTCAGCAATGACAAATAAGCTGTTCCCATATCGACATTATTACGAGGGTCAAGTAAATATTGTCGGCTCGGTTCACCCGATTTACCCCGTAACTTGAAGATATCACGACCAGCGGTATGTTGTTGAACTTGCATAAGCCCTAGCGCATCAGTTCGACTTACCGCAAATGGGTTAAATGCTGATTCAACTTCCATAATAGCTAAAATTAATCGCTCATCAATTAAGTAGCGGTTAGAAGCTTGAGTGACAAGCGGTAGGAATTTTCGAGCACGTTGGTTGATATGGTTGGGAACGAGTTTAATTTCAACGTAAGTGATTCTATGTGAACCGGAGTTACGGGTTTTCATGTTATTGCTTATTAGATAATCAGCAAAACTATTGGCTCGCCCGCTCCAACGTATTGGTTGGCGATCTTGGTCTAATACCTGATTATATAAAAAGGGTTCTTCTGATAAATCTTGGCTAACTTTATCTCTTCGAATAATCTCGACCGGTTCAGGCATCAATAGTGTTGAGACAATTGCCTCTTTTAAATTAATTTCCGGCGTATCGGATAACGTTTCAATGGTAATAACGCCGGAAACAAAGTTAATATGCACCCGTGTTCTTAAATTATCTTCATATTGCACATAATCTTTGGGCCCGGCAATAAGCACTTCTTTTGGTCCCCAAATCTGTTCTATATTATTCGCATATTGACTTATTAAGATATTAAATGCATTGGTATCTTTAACATAATAATCTTCATCTTCTTTCTTTGAATTAGGACCGGGACAAGCGGTTAAAAGACTTACTGTTACCAGCAGTGTAATAATTTTTATTTTATTTTTCATGTTAGCTCTCAATGTTCTGGTTTATACCCATCAATAACGACATCTTCACCTTCAAATAAAAACTTAACCATTTCAGATTCAATTTTTTTACGATGCTCAGCATTCATCATATTAAGTTTGTTTTCGTTAATTAACATTGTTTGTTTTTTAAGCCATTCTTGCCAAGCTGTTTTGGAAATCTCATTGTAGATACGTTTACCAAGCTCACCAGGATAGAGCTGAAAGTCTAAGCCTTCGGCATCTTTTTTTAAATAATGACAATAAATAATACGACTCATATTTAATCCTGTTTTAGAAACTATTATTTGTTAAGCGCTGATTATAACCGAAAATAAATCGAGAAAAGAATAAAATTATTTAATATCTCAATTTATGCCGAATCGTTACATAAATGAATTTTAATTCAAAATAAATGAATAAATATTTACTTTACACCCTTATAAAAAGGCATAAAATAGAATAAAAAGGCTTAAAACAGAATATAAGGACTGAATAATGCAATCCAATGTGACTCGAGAATTATTTGATAAAGTGATATTACCCGTTTATGCTCCTGCTCAATTTATTCCGGTAAAAGGAAGTGGTAGTCGTGTTTGGGATCAAAATGGCGAAGAGTATATTGATTTTGCCGGTGGCATTGCAGTTAACGCCTTGGGGCACTGTCATCCACGATTGATTAAAGCTCTACAACAACAAAGTGAAAAGTTATGGCATGTTAGCAATGTGTTTACTAATGAACCGGCTTTAAGTTTAGCCAAAAAGCTTATCGATAATACCTTTGCTGATCGTGTTTTTTTTGCTAACTCAGGTGCCGAAGCCAATGAAGCAGCTTTCAAATTGGCTCGTTATTATGCCACGCAAAAATACAGTCCTTATAAAACCAAAATCATCGCTTTCAATCAGTCTTTTCATGGGCGAACTTTTTTTACTGTTTCAGTCGGTGGGCAGGCTAAATATTCCGACGGTTTTGGACCCAAACCGGCTGATATTATCCATGTACCTTTTAATGATCTTGATGCAGTTAAAGCGGTTATGGATGATCATACTTGTGCAGTTGTACTGGAACCGGTACAAGGTGAAGGAGGTTTAAATTCAGCAACAACTGAATTTTTAACCAGCGTTCGAGCGTTATGCGATGAATATAAAGCGCTACTTGTATTTGATGAAGTGCAGTGCGGAATGGGACGAACCGGCAGCTTGTATACCTATCAACAATATGGCGTTATACCCGATATCTTAACTTCAGCAAAAGCATTAGGTGGCGGTTTTCCGATAAGTGCGATGTTAACAACCGAAGATATTGCATCAGTTATGCATCCGGGTGTACATGGCACCACTTATGGCGGAAATCCTTTAGCTTGCGCTGTGGGCTGTGAAGCGTTTGATATTATCAACTCACCAGAAGTACTTGCAGGTGTAGAAAAGCGTCGAGCAATATTTATTGAGCATCTTGAAAATATAAATCAACAATTTAACGTATTTAGGGAGTATCGTGGCAAAGGTCTATTATTAGGTGCTTACTTACAACCTGAATATCACAGTAAAGCCCGCGACTTTTTAAATGCCGCAGCTGAATGTAAAGTAATGATTTTAAATGCTGGCCCGGATGTATTGCGTTTTACACCGTCTTTAATTATCAGTGAAAACGAAATTCAAGCCGGAATGGAACGCTTGTCAAAAGCAGTCGAAAAAGTTGTCAATTCCTAAGTTTTTCTATACAGTAACGGCATTTTAAGTGATTAAGTGCCGTTAATGCACTTAAAGGACATTTTTTATGACCGACATTCGACCATTAAACTATGCTAAAACGCATTTTATTTTAAGTGCACCCGATATTTCACATTTACCAATTGATAGTGGCGTTGAAGTTGCCTTTGCCGGCAGATCTAATGCCGGTAAATCAAGTGCACTTAACACATTAACCAATCAAAAATCTTTAGCAAGAACCAGTAAAACACCGGGACGAACGCAACTTATTAACTTATTTGAAGTGGAAGAAAATTGTCGTTTAGTTGATTTACCGGGCTATGGTTATGCACAAGTTCCGGAAGCGATTAAACGCAAATGGCAAAAATCATTAGGCGAATATCTGCAAAAACGAGAAAGTTTAAAAGGCTTAATTGTATTAATGGATGTTCGGCATCCGCTTAAAGATCTCGACCAACAAATGATTGAGTGGGCTGTATCAGTTGATATTCCAGTTATGCTACTGTTAACTAAAGCCGATAAACTCGCTTCAGGCGCATTAAAAAAACAGGTTAACATGGTTAAAGAAGCTATCTTACCTTTTCAAGGTGATATTACTGTTGCACCGTTTTCATCGCCAAAACGTATCGGCTTAGAGCCTTTGAAACAGAAATTAGACCAATGGTTCAGCCAACAATAAAGGAACGTTAAAATGGATAGTTCAGCCTTTTCATTTCAATCATTATCACCCGACGTTATTTTTGCTAGTTTGGCAACCGTTGGTATTCGGGTTGATTCGGGGCTGACTGCTTTAAATAGTTATGAAAATCGTGTCTATCAATTTTCTGATGAGGATCGCATACGATATGTCGCCAAATACTATCGCCCCTATCGTTGGAATCAGGCACAAATTCTTGAAGAGCATCAATTTACTAAGCAACTATCAGAAGCTGATATTCCTGTCGCTGCGCCATTAACCTTTAATGGTCAAACTTTGCATGAATATGAAGGCTACCTATTTGCTCTGTTCCCAAGTGTAGGAGGACGGCAATATGAAAGTGATAATATCGAGCAGATGGAATCGGTAGCCACTTTGCTGGGACGTATTCATCAAATTGGTGCAAAACAACCTTTTATTTATCGCCCTACAATTGGACTGGAAGCATATCTTTATCAGCCTAAAGAAGTTTTGTTAACCTCTAATTTGATCCCTAAGAAAATCCATGACGAACTCAAGACCAGTTTAACCCACTTAATACAGATTGTTGAGCAGCATTGGCATACCGATTGGCAACCAATTCGCCTGCATGCTGATTGCCATGCCGGTAATATATTATGGCGTGATAGTGCCATGTTTGTCGATTTTGATGATGCACGTAATGGACCAGCGATTCAAGATATTTGGATGTTACTCAATGGCGATCGAAAAGCGCAACAATTGCAACTTGATAGCATTCTTGAATGCTATCAAGAGTTTTATCATTTTGATATGAACCAACTGAGTTTAATTGAACCACTTAGAGCAATGAGAATGGTGCACTACCTAGCTTGGATAGTTCAGCGTTGGCAAGACAGAGCTTTTCCAATCGCATTTCCTTGGATAATCGATGCTGATTTTTGGTATCAGCAATTAGCTGAATTTAATCGGCAAAGTCAAGCCATTAAAGCACCACCGCTACAATTGATGTCAATGTTTTAAAATGAGCAGTATCAAGAATCAATCACGCCAAATAACCTCTATCGCAAATCGGGACAATGGTATCATTCAATATTCAGCAAGAGAGCAAATCATCGATTGATTAAGGTTAATAAATTCACTAAGTCGGGGGCGTTTGCTACCAGTTGCTCTTTTTTCTGTTTTGAAAGCTGTTTTATACGATACTCAAGTTTCAAAGCGGTTGATCTGTCACCGACACTGATTTGATAAACAACGGTTAAATTATGATGCCCTTTAAGGTGTTTAGCACCTTTACCATTTTGATGCTGCCGTAAACGCCTGGCGACATCAGTTGTGATACCGGTATATAAAGAGTGTTTAGCCGTTCTGATAATATACAAAAACCAAATAGCAGAATGATTACCCATAACCAAATTTAAAACGCAGATGTAATTTAGATGGATATAATACGCTGTTTAACCAATTTAATCAGTAAAGTCCCGTCCTATTATTAGAGATGATCGGTTTGATTAATCGATGTCAACGTAAAATAACCACACGAGTCAATATCATCTTGTTTATAATTAATAATGCTAATGCTGGTATTTGCTAAAATTTCTGTATTTTGTAAATGTTCTTGCCAATTTCCACCCGTAAGAACATAAATCAGTTGTCTTAACAATGAACCATGCGAAACAATTAAAATATTTCCATGATGATTTTCAGTTATGATATCGTCAATTGCCTGTATGGAACGCATAAATACACTTCTAAAATCTTCTCCTTGATTGTCAGCTATTGAATATTTTTGGGCATCAGTTTGTAAATAGATAAAGTTTGGGTCAGCATAATAATCGGGCACAAATTTACCCTCCCATTGACCAAAATCAATCTCTTTTAATCCTTCATGCAACTTTAAGGAAATATCTCGGTTATTAATAATAAGCTTTGCAGTATCAACAGCCCTCTTTTGTGGGCTTACGTAAGCGTTAACAAAATTCACCTTGTCTACTGCTTTAGCAGTTAATTTTGCTTGATTAATACCATTTAAAGTGAGTTGAGAATCTGATGATCCTTGAAATAACTGTAATTGATTCCATTTTGTTTCACCATGGCGGACAAAATAAAGATTGATGTTTTTAAACATAAAGTTGTTCCCTTTCATTTTTTTGAAGTAGAGAAATATTTTTTGAGGCTGATTGATTTGATGACATAAATAAATAGTGAAAAATAGATCAAAAAATAAATCATATTGTTACCTGTACCGATTTGCTGTGAAGATAAATAGATAATCTCTACCGTTGTGGTAATTAAACAAAGAAAAAAGTAAAAAGTGAGATAAATTGGCGTGTTCTGATTTTTTTTGATAATCAAATAAATCAACAGCGCAATACAGCACAGTATGACCAAGTAAAGCAGTGTTGAAAAAACATCTAATTGAGAATGAGCAAAATTCGAATATAAACCATAACTGATAGAATAAAAGTTAACCAATAACACGACTAAAATCAGAATAATCGATACTTTTTTCATCTGTTCTACCTTATTAATACTAAATTTTGCTCATCTCATCATTGCCAATGATTGTGCTGTTTTAAACAAAGTAATTGGCTTGTTATAGTTCAGTTTTTATGACAACTTTTAATACTGATTGTTTAGGATCAGTCGATAAATCAATCGCTTCGCTTAATTTATCTAAAGGAAAAACGTGGGTTATCATTTCTTGAGTGTTGAGTTTTTTCTTCTCAAGCAGATCTAACGCTTCCGGGAACTCATAAGGTGTCACCGAATAAGTGCCGATAATACTAATTTCATCCTTAAAGAAACGGCTGGCATCAATATTCACCATTTTATTTTTATCAAACCCGGAAAAGACAATGATTTTCCCCGCCCTTCTTACCAGATTAATTGCATCAGACACTAATGATGAAACCCCGGCAGCAATAACAATGACATCAACGCCTTGCCCATGGGTAATTTTATTCACTTCTTCAAAAATATTTTTCTCTGCAATATTAATTGTATAATCACATCCTACTTTTAGTGTTGTTTGTAATTTAAATTCAGACATATCACTAATAATGACTTTATTTGCGCCTTTAATTTTGGCTAACTGCGCATGTAAGATGCCGATTGTTCCGGCGCCCATAATAAGTACACTATCATTAGGTCTAATATCTGCTTGCTTAAGACCATGCAAACAACAAGCAATAGGTTCAATTAAGGTAGCTTCTTCATCTGTAACACTATCGGAAACCTTATGGGTCAAATGCTTTAAATGTAATTCGGGAATACGAATAAATTGGGCAAAACCACCGGGATCGATATTATTTGTTCTAAATTGCTCACAAATTGTGTAATGTCCTTTATTACAATAGTGGCAAGTAAAACAAGGAACATGTATTGCAGTGATAACTCTATCGCCTAGCTCAAAACGATCAACGTTTTGGCCTTTTTTAACAATCTCACCGACTACTTCATGTCCTAGCACGGTAGGCTTATTAACACTATCGCCCCTAATTTTTTGAATATCGGTACCACACAAACCACAGGCGAGCATTTTTATCAATACTTCATTATCAGAAATATCAGGAATCGGAAGATCCTCTGTTCTTAAATCGTTTTGTTTATAACATACTGACGCTTTCATCTTTATTGTCCTTTTTACTTTTAAATTCTAAACGGTTTTTTAAATCAAAAAATGGCTGGTAATAGTGTTTAAAAACGGAATTGTAATAGTGATTTATTTGCAAATTGGGGATATACCGAACCAAATAGTTATCACTCTGCTTATCTGAATTTTTATCAATATAGTGATTTTGATATCCGGCTAACATGACTGCACCTTTGCAAACCGCTTCTTTGATATTACACGATATGATTTCTCGACCAAGAATGTCGGCTTTTAACTGCAACCACAGTGGATTTTTTGCCGCCGCACCGATTACCTTTATTATGGGGTGATAGCTTGCGGTTAATTGCTCAATAGTGGTCAAGGTATTTTTTAATTCAAAACACAATCCTTGAAAAACAGCCAATAATATATTTGATAAAGTGCTGTTTTCATCAAACCCATACCAAAGCCCTTTGGCATCAATATTACGCTTAGGTGGTCCACTTCCCCGCAAATGCGGAATAAAGATTGATAGGTTTGCTTTGAGGTAAGGTAAATCGGTCAGTTTGCCAAGCAATGAATCGATTAATTGATTAAATTCATCATCACTCACCGAAAAAGATCGTTTAAACCATTCAATGCTATAACCCGCTGACGGAAGAGAAGCATAAAGCGTATATAAATCATCAATAACATATTGCCCATTTGATAGATGACTATCTAAAAAACCGTTGTCAAAATTGGCTTGATTACGTAATAACAGTAATCCTTCAGTGGTGCCGGTTGAGTTTAAAATTTCACCCGGTTTAAGTTCGGCTGCGATTGAACCACACATATGGTCATGACCACCAATTGAAACCATGATTGACTGACTACAATTGAGTTTTTGGGCCAACGCTGGTTTAAGTTTCGCAATATTTTTGCCGGATTGAACAAGATCGCAAAATAGATGATTGAGCGCAAAAGCTGACGCAATTTTTTGTGACCAACAATGATTTTTCAGATCATAAACCAGCGTTCTTGACGCAAGTGAAGGCTCTGCTCTTTTTACATCAGTCAATTTATAAGCCATATATTCGGCAATACATAACCATTTAACTTTATCGATATCCAAATCAATGTTTTTTCGAATCCATAAAATTTTAGTTAAACTATAGTTACTATGCACAGGAATACCGGTAATTGCATAAAGCTCATCATCGGTGAATTTTTGATTAATTTCTGCTACATTTTTCTTAGTTCTGGTGTCATACCAAGTGATTGCCGGGCCTACCACCTCACCTTTTTCATTAATCAGTACACCTGATTCACCTACGCTTGCAATAACGATATTTTTAACATTTTGCGCTTGAGAAGATGAACCAATAAGCGTAATGATAGCCTTTTCAAGCTGTTTATATAACGATGTAATATCAAAGTCCGATCCATATTCTGAAATCACTTTAGGGGTTTGAAAAGCAACGCTATCAACCAGTTTTAGTGAAGGCAATTCAAAAACACATAATTTACAATTTGTTGTCCCGATATCGATCCCAATCGAGTACATATTAACCTCCTTACTTACCCTTTCGCTCGATAGTTTTCAAGCAAATTGAGTGCACACCCACTATAAAATAACAAATTAATCATATAGTTAAATTTATTCATCTTGAAAAAAAGTGTAGCTGTCTCCATTCCGATAAGTTGCCTTATCAGATTCATTACCTCAATTAAAAGTGTTATTTATAGTGGGTATACGTTATTTTTTTAGGCTAGATCCCATGTTTTTTTAGTGTGGCGATACAATAAAAGACAAGTGATGAAAATTATTGGAATTAAGGCTAAAGCGATATAATTTCCTTCAAATACTTTCACTGCCCAAAAACGGTAGGGATTACCACCATCTAATAAGCTTGAAAATTCACCGTCGGTTTTTACCGGGAAATTAATACTTTTTGCAATGTTGGTAATTATCGGCGCCACAGCTGAAGCAACATAAAGATTCACAATTAAGCAAGGTATGCCGATAATAAATGATCTCACAATATTGCCACGACAAGCTAATACCACCATGGAAATAGGTACCCAAATATTGGTTAAATCGCCAAGTGGTAATAACCTATTACCGGGTAATATGATTGATAAAATCAATCCAACGGGAATAAGTAAAAGTGCAGTAGAAAGCACCGATGGATGCCCAACAGCAACAGCAATATCTAAACCAATGTATAAATTTTTCCGGTTAGGAAATTTTTTATTTAAAAATTGCTTCACTGCATCGGATAATGGTAACAATCCTTCCATGAGTAATTTAACCATTCTTGGCATAATTAACATGACAGCACCAAGATTAATCGCTAAGTTTAAAATCCCTTTAACATCATAACCCGCCGCTATACCAATTGCGCCACCTATGACAAATCCAATCATCATCGGTTCGCCAAAGATACCAAATCTTTTTTGTATCGTTTGAGGATCGGCATGCAATTTTTGTAATCCCGGTATTTTATCTAAGATAAGATTACCTAACACACCAATAGGAAAGAAGATAACAGATGATAGTGTCGGAAGTGATATACCGGGTAACTCAAAATACTTTTGAATCATAGGCGCACACCAGTCAGCCAAAACAAAAGTTATCACAGCAGTAACCCCTGCTATAATCAATCCATAGACAAAGCTGCCAGTACTGCTATAAACCAGCGCACCAACAAAGGTAAAATGCCAGAAATTCCATAAATCGATATCGACAGTTTTAGTCCAATTAACGGTTAACATCACAATATTGATAATAATGGTCATTGGAATTACAAAAGGGGCAATCGGTGAAGCCCAAGCAATTGCTGCTAACGGTGGCCACCCAAGATCAATGACGGGTAAATCAATTCCGGCATGTTCAACTAAATCAGTTGTTGCACTGCCAAGACTGGTTCCTAACAAGTCAAAAATAACAAAGATACCAACAAAGCCCATTCCAATGGTTAATGATGAACGAATTGCCCGCCCTATTTTTACCCCTAAACACAGTGCCATTATAAAGATGACAACAGGTAACATGACGGTCGGCCCGAAGCCCAAAATATATTGGACAACTTCAAGTAACTTATCAGCCATAATCAATCTCCTTGCAAGATCCTAACGATTTCGGCTAAGACTTCTTCTTCACCTATAGTGGTAATTAAAGGTACGCCATTGATAATTGGTGTTTTCTCTAATTGATAAGACACTTTAGAAGTCACGATAATTAAATCAGCCATACCGTCTTGAGATTGTACAGTTGCGACATCAGACTGAATGTTTTCAACCTCGATACCATGCTCGGCACAATAATTTTTAACTTTCTCAGTTGCAATAGTTGAAGTTGCAATACCACTGGTACAGGCAAAAATGATTCTTTTTTTCATAATAAAGCTCCTTATTTCAAAATATCTTTTAAGATTTTTTTGATTTCAAATTTGTTATTACTTTCAACTATTTTTTGCAAAATCTGATCATTGCTGAACGATGATGCTAATTTCATTAAAAAAGTTAAGTGGGTATCGGATCGTTTTAACAGTAAACCAAATACGATATTGACGGAGAGGTCTTCATCAGTTTCGGCATTTTTAAAAATAATGCCTTGTTTACTGGTCACAACAAACATGCCATCTTTTTTTACAAACTCACTGTCAACATGAGGCATCGCAACATTAAGGGTTTTTAATTTAAATCCGGTTGGATGTTCATTTTCTCGTTCAATAACTTTTTGTAAGTATTGTTCTGTAACATAATGATTTGCTAATAATACATGGCTAATGGCTCCAAACATTGCTTCACGGCTTTCAAAGCTTTTGTTTAAAAAAATAATATTGTCATCCAATTGTTCTAATTGCATATTTACCACCTATGACGTTAGTTTAACGATGAATGTTTAATAAATTCATAGATAGTATTTTGTTGTAAACAACTTGCTTCACATCGCCTTTTGCTTTTAACAATACTTTAATAAGATTATATTCATTATTATTAGCGACATATTGTTTACCAATTGAACTGATATAAGCTCTACGCAAATCACCACCGACATTGAGTTTAACAACATTATATTGGCTAATTTTTTGCAAAGTTTGATCATCAATTCCTGAACCACCATGGATGACCAATGATACGGGGGATATGTCGGATAGTTTGCCAAGTAAATCAAAGTCTATTTTGGGCTGTTGTTCAAAACCGTGCACATTACCAACTGATACAGCCAAAGTTGCACAGCCAGTTCGTTTAACAAATTCTTGAACTTGATTAGGATCGGTTTTACGATCTGCTTCATTAACTTCATCGTCCTCTTTACCGGTGATGGCACCTAACTCTGCTTCTACCGGAATGTTGTATCCACCACAAAAATCGACCACTTTTTTTGTCAATTGAATATTTTCTTCAAAAGGTAAATGAGAGCCGTCAATCATAATTGAGGTAAAACCAGCCTCAACCGCTTGCTTAACATCTTCAAAAGTTTTGCCATGATCCAAATGCAGACAAAATGGTGTCTTCATGGTACTAGCTCGATTACGAACCATATCGACAATATATTTATAACCCGATAACACGATGTTTGTCGGTGCAATCTGCACCATGCTTGGTATGTTGCTCTCTTCAATTGCATCTAATATGGCTAAAGTTGTTTCCAAATTTGTTGTATTAAATGCGCCAGCTAATGTTTTTTGTTTTTTAGCTTCACCTAATAAAGTATACCCATTGACTAATGCCATAACTAACTCCTACTTTCGTCTAAGTGTTGTCCCCAAGTAGTTTACGTTTGATTTTAGCCATACATTACCAAACTCGATTGGTAGACCATTATCAAGGTAAACTAATTGTTCTAAATGAAGAACGGGGGAGATATCACTAATATTTAATATATCTGCCCGCTCCTTACCTACCACTCGGGCTGAATAACGGCAGTCCGAATGATCTATTTTTTTATGGGTAATGCGTTCAATTTGGTTAAATAAACTATGTTTAGTAAAATCGACCTGCTCTATTTCAGGACATAAAGCTAAATTGATTCGGTTTTCAATAAACATGATTTTTTCACCATTGACGCTTCTTACCCTTTCCATATAAAAAATATTTGCGTTAAGCGGAACTTGTAATTTTCCACTAATATATTCGTTTGCTTTCTCTACTCTTTTGGTGATAACCTCGGTGGTGAACTTGACGTGCTGCATTTCTAACGATTCGGCAAATGACTGTAGTCCATAACCTAATTGATAAGAGATGTTTTCAGCTTTTACATACGTTCCTTTACCTTGAATCTGTTCCAGCACAGATTCATTAATCAGTAACTCTACCGCTTTTCGAACTGTGCCTCGACTAACAGACAGTAGGCTCATGATCTCGTTTTCCGACGGGATTCTGTCGCCCGCTTTTAAATCATTACGATAAATCTGATTTCTTATCCACTCTTTGACTTGTACATAAAGAGGTGTGCTAGAAAATTTGTTGATACTCATTGGTTACCCCAAATATTAGTTAAGTTAAATATACATCCATAGACAACTATGTACAACTATGGACAACTAGTTTTTAAACAAAATGTGAGTTTAATCACATTTTAATATTTATCAATAAAATTTAGATAATTGACTGTATTTAGTTCTGATATAACTTAAAGATAATAAGATGCTAAATAACAATAAGGAATTGTTGAAGAAATAAAATTATTTTGCAAATAAAAAAGTCATATTTCAAAGCGCTATTTAACGATAAGTTTATTTTTATTCGATAGTCAGGCTAAATTACTTGGCAGATTAAAGATAGATTTAACATTATTAATAGTAAACACACGGAGGCATAAATAAAAACGGCATCCAACAAATGGGTTACTTACCTTTAACAATTTTTAAGCTAATTACATTTGAGCTAGCTAGTAACCGATATCTTTTCGTATGCATCGCCCGTTAATATCGACTGTTTCATTTACTTTAAGCTTGATAGTGTTTAAGATAAACATCATTTTTGATGTATCTTAGGACTTTAAAACTTGAATAACTTTGCAAACATTATTGAAATCGAGCGCGGCAATATGAAGTTCGCTTACGTACAAAATGATGAGATAAATTATTTGGAACTTTTTGACCAATTTTTGTCCGAAGAAGGACATCATGAGCTACTCGATCCAAGTGATAAAATTGAGAGATATACTTATCTAATTAATCACAATCAATCTAAATTTATTTTCAAAATAGATGGCGGTGTTGAGCATCGTTTAGAACGTCGACTTATCGCTAAAATCACTGGTGATTTTTATTTTAATCTAATTCGTAAGCTGGCTAAAATTTCGTTGGATAAATGCGATATCGCTTATGAACTCTATTTAGTCGCTTTTGATAAAACCACCAATCGCCACTATATGATCTTTAATTTTATAGAAGGACGTTCATTAACATGGGATGAAATGCGTGAATATGGAGAGCAAGTTAAAGCATGTATTGAAAAACTGCATAGTTATAATCTTGTTTCAAACGATGTTCATGGTGGTAACTTTATTTTAACTCCAGAGGGTAAAATCAAAGCAATCGACTTAACTAACTCCGGTTTTATTTGGTTAACTAAAGCCAATGATGCAATCGAATTGCGTGAGCGTTTTGGCATTAAAATTAACGTTCCTTTCCTGGCTATGGCAATTAAAAAATTTACTCACGGATTTAAACGGTTATCACGTAAAATTCGCGGGAAAGAAGATTAATAAATCAAATGGGAGAAAAACAAACTTCTCTCATTTTTCTTTAAAAAATTATAACTAATTCACTATAATAAATAGAATTTTTTTGATAGTTTCTAGTGCTAAAAAATATCTAAATCCTTCTGTTTTAAATACTGGTAAATACTTTTATAACCGTTTAGAATTAAACTAATCAAGCAAAGAAGGATGAGTTATGAGAAAGTTAATTGGTTTTACTGTTTTAGTTGCGTTACTAACTGGTTGTTCTTCTCAGAAAATGCTGTCAATCTATCAAACAGAAGGTGTAGAAATTACTCAAAACACGTCTGGTGTGGATATCATAAATAAATACAGTACTTCACAACCTATTACCGTCCTTCATTCTTCTTTATCACTCTGTATTGCGCAAGAACTTGATAATAGTCCAGTGGTTTTGAACCGTGAAAACTATCTCAGTTCAGCATGGTGGCCATATTATAATATGCCCACTCAACAAGCAATTACGATAAATGGTGGCGATACTATCAAGTTAGTTGAAGGTAATAATGTTGTTGCTAACGCTGTTACCAATTATCAATCACAATCCAAATACTTCGTTAGTTATACATTAACCGCAACTCGCAATGCCAAAAATATCCGTTACCTATTTAGCAATATCAAACAAGCTCAACAATATACTGGTTCTATTGGCAATGAAGGGTTTGAAAATGTAAAAACCTTAGAAAGAGCCCACCCAGATTTAGTTATTGATGCACTCAATAAAGAAGTCGATAAAATTCAAGCTTGTTTATTACATTAATACTGCATCCTCAAAAAAAGTTACAGTTGAGGAACGGTTTTTTAGTCTAAAATCTATACAAAATTCTTATCAAGACTTTTTAAAAAGTAAAACTCATTATGAAAAAAATTCTTTTTTTATTATTGGTTCCATTTTATAGCTTTGCACAAAATGACATAAATGACTTTTGGAAAAATGATTTTTGGCAAATTAATAAAGTAGTAAATCATGAATTGGATTTATTTGAGTTATCCAATCCCCCCGCTGAAAGATTACAGATACGTTCAGATGGAACGAAATTTATTTACGGTAACTCTTTAACTTTTAATACTAATGGTACTTTCTTATCAAAATACTCTGCCTGGTGTGGTAACGATTGTTTTACCCATTCGGAAGGTATTTATGAAAAAATTGATGAAACACATCTTCGATTACAAATCAATTTATTCGCGCGTTCTGGCTGGTGTGAAGGCGTAGAAGATAGAACAGTTCGAGATTTAGGAACTTTTGAAATTAAACCAACTAAAAATGGCTATCAATTAGTTAAATTAAAGGATGAATGAAGACTAGCTATAAAATAATAAGCTAAGAAGCTAATAAGCAAGTAATATCCTTCTTTTCAGTATATTAATTAAACTAACTCCTTAATTTATTATTCCCTAAATTATTATTTATCTATTAGATAAATAATACAAAAATAGTTGATTCATTGATGTATAAAAAGTTGAGGAACGGTTTTTTTAGTCTAAAATCTATACACAATTCTTATCAAGGCTTATTAAAAAGTAAAACTCATCATGAAAAAAATTCTTTTTTTATTATTGCTTCCATTTTATAGCTTTGCACAAAATGACATAAATGACTTTTGGAAAAATGATCTTTGGCAAATTAATAAAGTAGTAAATCATGAATTGGATTTATTTGAGTTATCCAATCCCCCCGCTGAAAGATTACATATAAGTTCGGATGGAACGAAATTTATTTACGGTAACTCTTTAACTTTTAATACTAATGGTACTTTCTTATCAAAATACTCTGCTAGGTGTGGTAACGATTGTTTTACCGGTTCGGAAGGTACTTTTGAAAAAATTGATGAAACACATCTTCGATTACAGATCAATTTATTCCAGCGTTCTGGCGACTGTGAAGGCGTAGAAGATAAAACAGTTCGAGATTTAGGAACCTTTGAAATTAAACCAACTGAAAATGGCTTTCAATTAATTAAAATAAGGGATGAATAAAAAACTTGTCATTCAGTTATAAGTTAAGAAGCAAGCAAATATCTTTTTTTTTACATTAATTGAACTAAACTTTTAACTATTTTTACATCTTCCCTAATTACTCATTATCTGCAGGACAAAAAAGCAAAACTGTCGGACATTTGATTTAAAATTTTGCGGTGCATGGTTTTTAAATGATAAATAGGCAAAATTAGGCATCAATCCATTTTTTAATTAAAATGCTTATAACACTCTTTCTTTTCTATTACATTAGTCATTACTAATTTCTTCCATTTTAAAGATAGCTAAAACTTAAAAGTCTCGATAAATCAATCATAAAATTAATAAGACACTTAATTTAATTACTTAACTAATTATACTAACTTTCTTATTTTTATAATTTCTTTCTGCATTGCTTTACTGCATGCTATAAAAAATCGTTTCAGTATAAATTATGGACTAATATGCGTTCTCGTTTCTGATGTTTATCTTTTTTTAAGAAATTGGATAATCTTCCCCATTACCATGTAATAAAATTAATCGAACACCTATGCCACTCTTATGATAAAACAAGTTGGCACTGTCAATATAAATATAGCTTATTGCTCTTTTCCTTTTGCATCTAATAATCAGGCTAATTAAATATTTTTCTGATTTAATTTAAATTTTATACACTTATTAAACCCACTTTAATGACTGTTACTGCTGCTAATTATTTAAACTAACTTACATTAATTACAAAACTAGTTAGTTAACTTTCTTAATCTTCTGATTTCTTGTTCCTTAACTATACTAGATTTGTACTATAAAAAACTATCTTACAAGAGGTTTAGCTATGAGCATGATGCAACAGTTAAAAGAAAACAAAATCTACATCGGATCATTACCCCTACCTATTTTTATCGTTTGTTCAATTATCGTTATCATCGCCGCACAATTAGATATGCTACCAAGAACATTAATTGGTGGTTTCGCGGTGATTTTACCACTCGGTTGGTGCCTAGGTACCTTAGGACAAAATATTCCTTTTTTCAAAAAATTTGGTGCACCTGCAATATTATCGTTAATTGTGCCCTCTTTATTAGTCTATTATGGCGTATTTGATGACAATACCTTAGCAGCAACTAAAATGCTAATGAAGGAATCTAATTTTCTGTTGTTTTATATTGCAAGTTTAGTTTGTGGCAGTATTCTTGGCATGCATCGCGTTATTTTGATACAAGGTTTTATTCGCATGATGATCCCAATGTTGCTCGGCATGTGCTTGGCAGCATTAGTTGGGGTGTCAGTCGCAGTAGCGTTTGGCGATACGTGGGAACATGCTTTTTTCTATACGGTATCACCGGTTATGGCTGGTGGAATTGGTGAAGGTGTATTACAACTTTCTAATGCCTATAGTAATATTTTAAACCAAGATTATGATTCATTTGTCAGTGCATTAATACCAGCAACTGTTGTGGGTAACTTTTTTGCTATCACCTTCACCGCTATTATCAGCCGAATTGGTGAAGTTAAACCTCATTTGAGTGGTCAAGGTCAATTGGTCAAAATCGAATTTGACGGGCTAGCTGATGCCCTAAAAGAAGACAAAACACCATTGGATGCTCGGGCAATGAGTGGGGCTGTTATGATTTTAGCTACACTATTTATTTTTGGTATGATTTTAGAAAAAATCACTCACTTTCCGGGGCCAGTGTTAATGATTATTGCAACGGCTGTGGTGAAATATTTTCGCTTATTACCACAAAGCGTTGAGCGCGGTAGCCAGCAATGGTACAAATTTATCTCAGGCAACTTTACCTTTCCATTAATGGCGGGATTAGGCTTGTTATATATTGATCTAGCAAGTGTAGTTAAAGTACTAACCATCCCATATTTTATTACCATTATCTCGGTTGTATTTACCGTTTCTATGACTGGTTTTGTCTGTAGCTTCTTCTTAAAAATGCATCCGGTTGAAGCCTCTATTATTTCGTCTTGCCAAAGCGGCATGGGCGGAACAGGTGATGTAGCAATACTTTCAACCGCAAATCGAATGAACTTAATGCCTTTTGCACAGGTTGCAACAAGGTTAGGTGGAGCGTTAATGGTGATTTGTACTACCGCGCTATTAAGATACCTACATATGTAATAGCAAAATTTAACAATGTAGATTAAATGTAAAATATTCTAAGTTTGATTAGGATTTATTAAGTGTAATTAGAAGGGAAGAATCATGACAACAGTTCAAGAAAAAGCGTTAGCAATTAGTAAACAAATGCACGGGAAGTTTGAAGTTCACTCAAAAGTACCGGTTAATTCAATGTCAGATCTTAGTGTCGCTTACACCCCAGGCGTTGCAGCGGTGTGTACCGAAATTGCTAAAAATCCCGAATCTGTGTATGAATATACCAGCAAACGTAATTTAGTTGCTGTAATTACTGACGGCTCAGCGGTATTAGGATTGGGTAATATTGGGCCTGAAGCAGCAATTCCGGTTATGGAAGGAAAAGCAATATTATTTAAACAGTTTGCCAATGTTGATGCAATCCCATTATCGCTTAATACTCAAGACCCAGATGAACTTGTAAGCCATATTGCGGCGCTGGCCCCGTCCTTTGGCGGCATCAATCTTGAAGATATTAGTGCGCCACGTTGTTTTGAAATAGAAAAAAGATTGCAGGAAATTCTAGATATCCCTGTTTTTCATGATGATCAACATGGCACTGCAATTGTAGTTTTAGCGGCATTGCATAATGCACTTAAAGTTGCAGGGAAAACGATTGAATCAGCAAAAATTGTGATAAATGGAGGTGGCGCAGCCGGTTTAGCAATAGCTGATATGCTTTTGGCGGCAGGCGTTACCGATTTAAAAATTGTCGATAAAATCGGTATTTTATCGGAGGATGATGCATCGTTACCGCCACACCATTTGGCTATGGCTCGTCGAACCAACCATTCAAAACAAAAAGGCACTTTACAAGATGCCATTAAAGGTGCCGATGTGTTTATTGGTGTCTCTGCGCCGGGTGTATTAAAACCGGAATGGGTATCAACTATGGCAGAAAAATCGATAGTTTTTGCCATGGCTAATCCAACACCAGAAATATTCCCTGAGGAAGCCAAAGCAGCAGGCGCTTTTGTGGTGGGCACCGGAAGGAGCGATTATCCAAATCAAATCAATAATGTGTTAGCTTTCCCGGGTATTTTCAGAGGAGCTTTAGATGCCAGAGCAAAAAACATCACTTTAGCTATGCAACTAGCAGCTGCTAAAGGGTTGGCCAATATTGTTACTCAAGACAAATTATCCGAAAACTGCATATTACCTAACGCATTTGAACCTAACGTTGCCAAAGTGGTTGCCGAAAGTGTTAGAAACGCAGCGGTAGACTAATCATTACCGACCTTAATTGAACTTGAAAAAAACCTACTGATAAAAACAAATTATTAGTAGGTTTTCTTATCAATCTGTTTATATTAGTATGCATAAGGATTTCGTCTTGAGTTTGTAATATGAACTACTTTTTTAATCGGTTATCGCTTAAAGTCAAATTAATCAGTTTAATTTGTTTGGTTTTTATATTATCAGTTATTGCACAGAATATTTATATTATTCATGTTGTTAACGATGAATACTTAAACCTTTCTCGCCAGCGCACCGAAAATATAGCCACTATCATCTCTACATCAGATAGCATTATTGAAAATTTACAAAATCCGACGGCCAATAATCTTGAATTTATTCAGAACTATACCGAGCAAGCCAGAACATTTGCTCAAGTAGATTATATCGTTATTTTTAATATGCAAGGCATTCGATATTCTCATCCCAATAAAGATAAAATCGGTCAACTTATTGTTGGCGGGGACGAGCAAAGAGCGTTACAAGGCGAGTCTTATACTTCAATAGCCAAAGGTACGTTAGGTGATGCGATACGTGCATTTAGCCCTATTTATAATAAGCAACAACAACAAATTGGAGCGGTTTTAGTTGGGCAAACACTGCAAAAAATTAATCATTTAGTAGCCAGAACAAGTCAGCCTATATGGCTGTCACTTATTGCATCATTAGCCATTGCGATTTTATTAGCCTCATTATTATCCCGTAACATAAAAAAGATATTGTATGGACTTGAACCGTTAGAAATGGCTCAACTTTTTGAAGAAAGAGATGCAATTATCAGAACGGTCAAAGAAGGAATTGTTGTAATTAACCGAGAAGGTTGTATCACTCAAATAAATAATGAGGCAAGAAGAATATTACGTATTGAAGGTAAAAAAGAAAATATTATTGGTCAACAAATTGCTGATGTGATCCCTAATACCCGTTTATACGAAGTTATGATGACCGGCATAGCCGAATATGATTGTGAACAAAATATTAATGGGGTTGTAATTTTAACTAATCGTACTCCTTTATTTGTTAACGATTCGTTAGTTGGGGCAATTGCCTCATTCAGAGATATGACAGAAGTTCGATCACTGGCAGAAAACCTTACCGGCGTCAATCGTTATGCTGATGCTTTACGTTCACAGTCGCATGAATTCAATAACAAATTACATGTAATTTACGGACTGGCATTTAACAATAATAAACAGGAACTTATCGATTATCTTGAAGAGATAATTGGTAACAAACAAGCTGAATCGAATATCATCAGCCAAGCAATTAAAGATCCGATCGTGGCGGGTTTTCTTAATAGTAAATTTAGTCGAGCACGTGAATTAGGTGTGTCATTATCTTTTAATGTGAGTGGGATCTTAGCACCGATTCCCGATTCTCAAGTTACCCATAGTCTGGTGACTATTTTTGGTAACCTTATCGATAATGGCTTAGATGCAGTCCAATTTTTAGATAATAAACTGATTCAAGTAAATTTATCGATTAATGAAGAAGCGTTTATCTTTGAAGTCAATGATAATGGAGAAGGCATTAGCGAAAAAGATATGCAGCATATCTTCAAAAAAGGTTTTTCAACCAAAGGAGACAATCGAGGGATTGGTCTCTACTTAGTTGTAGCTAGTATTG
Organism: Gilliamella sp. ESL0405; assembly: GCF_019469205.1. Lineage (NCBI taxonomy): Bacteria > Pseudomonadati > Pseudomonadota > Gammaproteobacteria > Orbales > Orbaceae > Gilliamella > Gilliamella sp. ESL0405. The sequence continues at coordinate 2,214,276 of NZ_CP048265.1, forward strand.
ATGAGCTTAATGGTCATATTCAATTATGTGATCAAATTAATAAAAAAGGAACGTGTTTTAAAGTATCATTACCACTTAAACAGCTTTATAGAGGAAAAAACTGTCATGGTAGACGTACTGATTGTTGAAGATGACCCAATGGTGGCAGAATTAAATAAAAAGTATTTGCATATGGTACCGGGTTTTAATTTAGTTGCTAATGTGGTTAATGGTGAACAAGCTTTACATTTTATTCATGATAATCATGTTGACTTAATCTTGCTTGATGTATTTATGCCCAAATTAAACGGGCTTGAGCTATTACAACATATTCGTATTAGTTACCCTAAAATTGATATTATTATGGTAACAGCCGCTTGTAATACCAATGATATTCAAGCAGCTTTACGTCTGGGCGTGATTGATTATATCGTAAAACCATTCACATTTGGCAGGCTCAGAACAGCACTTATTTCTTATCAAGAACGGATACGGTTATTGTCCTCAAGCAAAATATTAAATCAAGATCAGTTAGATGATCGCATTTTTGCCAAACCCGTTAGCCAAAATAAAAGTCTACCCAAAGGGATTGATAGACAGACATTGAAAAAAGTGCGGGAAGTAATCATCGAATATAATAAAGAATTTTCAATGAGCGATATTGTCGAATTAATCCCATTATCTCGTATATCATTGAAAAAATATCTTGATTATTTGGAAGATCTTGGCGAACTGGAAAGCCATTTAACTTACTTATCAATAGGCCGACCGGTTAAATGTTATATTTATCAAAAATAAAGTATTTATGTTGTCAATTTGCCTATGAACGAATTCAATGATAATAATCAGTGATTCAATCAATGACAATTGAATTAACTCGTGGGTAAAATCGCTTATTTAATGGCATATTTATTCCATACTTATTTCGTCTAATGACAGGCTAAAACTAGGTACAAATACTTCCAAAAAGTAGTCCATTTCCGGGCTATTTCGTTCTGATAATGTTTTTTTCAATCTTTGTTCGGCTAATCGAAATTCATTGTTACCAGCGCTAAGCTCTTCTATAGTCTTTAAATAAGCACATAAGGCATCAGCTTGCTTGACAATACTTTTCTCTGACTCGTCATAATAATCATCATCAATCAACGTTCTAAAGTCGTCTTGTAACTCTTGTGGCAACATATCGATAAGTTTATGTTGGGCAATTTTTTCAATCTTTTTATATTCAGTTGTGATTTGCGGATTGTAATATTTAGTGGGTGTCGGTAAATCACCGGTTAACACCTCTGATGCATCATGATACATAGCAAGCAATGCTATGCGCTCAGGATTGACTTTGCCATTAAATCGTTTATTTTTGATAATTGCTAATGCGTGTGCCACAAAAGCGACTTGAAGGCTATGCTCAGAAACATTTTCAGTACGAACATTTCGCATTAATGGCCAACGGCTAATCAATTTTAATCGTGAAAGATGAGCAAAAAAATGGCTATTATTCATAATAATTATCTCATGCGGTTAAAAATAAAAAACGCCCCCAAATGGAAGCGTTTATATTGTTATCAACGTTATATTTGATTTAGGCTAAAACAAGTTGTTGTGTACCTAATGCTAATGGAACAGGTTGATCTTCTGTAAAAGTAACATATTCCCAAGCTTCTTGTTTTGCTAATAACGCCTGTAATAACTGATTATTCAAAGCATGACCAGATTTATAACAAACCACTTCACCGATCATGTTATGACCACTCATATATAAATCACCAATAGTATCAAGCATTTTATGACGTACAAACTCGTCTTCAAAACGTAAACCGTCTTCATTTAAAACTTTATAGTCATCAACTACAATCGCACAATCTAAGCTACCACCAAGGCATAAGCCTTTTGATTGCAATGCTTCGATATCACGCATAAAACCGAACGTTCTTGCGCGACTAATTTGGCGAATAAAAGATTCAGATGAAAAATCCAATTGATAACGTTGTGAACTGCTATCGATAGCAGGATGATGAAAATCAATGGTAAAATCTAATCTAAATCCACTATATGGTCTAACTTCTGCCCATTTGTCGCCGTTCTCAACTCGTACAGTTTGTTTAACTCGTAAGAATTTTTTCAGTGCATTTTGTTCAGTAATGCCTGCATCTAACAACAAATAAACAAAAGGGCTTGCGCTACCATCCATAATTGGAATTTCTGGCGCATCAACTTCGATAATAATATTATCAATACCAAGTCCAGCTAATGCCGAATTGATATGCTCAACAGTAGAAATACGCACATTATCTTCGTTAACTAAACAAGTACAAAGCATAGTATCACGCACTGATTTAGCATCAACCGGAAAATCGACATACGGATTTAAATCTGTACGACGATAGATAACGCCTGTATTTTCTGGTGCAGGACGTAATGTCAAAGTAACTTTTTTACCGGTATGTAAACCTACACCAGTTGCTTGAATCGTCTTTTTTAAGGTTCTTTGTTTCACTTTGCACCTACTCTTTTATTTGTTTCTATTGATATTTGACAATAAAAAACCAAATAAGTTCAATACTAATTAGCCTGCTTACGGATGAAAGCAGGGATATCTAAAATTTTGTGTTCTTCAAGAGGAGAAACAGCGGGTTCATTAACCACTTTCGCTAATTTTTCTTCTTGTTGCCCAAGTGTATTACTTTGGGTAAATAATGAATTATGAGCCATTGGCTTAGAGATTTTTGCTTCCGGACGTTTATCCATGCCAATACCTGTAGCAACAACAGTAACACGAATCTCATCAGACATGTCAGGGTCAAAAGTTGTACCCACAACCACAGTTGCATTATCAGATGCAAACGCTCTCACTGTACTACCAACGGTTTCGAACTCTTCTAAACCTAAATCTAAGCCAGCGGTGACATTGACTAAAACACCACGTGCACCAGATAAATCAATATCTTCAAGTAACGGGCTTGAAATAGCCATTTCAGCTGCTTCTTCGGCTCGGTTATCACCGCTTGCACGACCAGATCCCATCATAGCATAACCCATTTCAGACATCACTGTTCTTACGTCAGCAAAGTCAACATTGATATGACCAGGTTTAGTAATAAGCTCGGCAATCCCTTGTACAGCACCTTTTAATACGCCGTTAGCGGCAGCAAAAGCATCAAGCAGTTTAACACCACGACCTAATACTTTTAATAATTTATCATTTGGAATCGTAATTAATGAGTCAACATGTTTTGCTAATTCAGCGATACCTTGTTCAGCAAAAGCCATACGTTTTTTACCTTCAAAACCAAAAGGTTTAGTAACGACTGCAACAGTTAAGATACCGAGTTCTTTAGCAATTTCAGCGACAACTGGAGCTGCACCGGTTCCGGTACCACCGCCCATACCCGCTGCAATAAAAACCATATCGGCACCTTCAATCGCATTACGAATGACTTCACGATCTTCTTCTGCAGAGTTTCGACCAACTTCCGGATTAGCACCTGCACCAAGCCCTTTAGTAACATTAGTACCAATTTGGATAGTTTGACCTACCTTTATTCTTTTCAATGCTTGTGCATCAGTATTTGCCGCAAAAAACTCAACACCCTCAATATGCTCAGCAATCATATGCTCGACAGCATTACCGCCGCCACCACCGACACCAATAACTTTAATGACTGCTGCTGGTTCATCATCTGCAACCATAGGCTCAAACATAACTTATCTCCAAATTTACGATCTAATAACATTGTACAGATAACGGTCTACAATGTCCACGAAGTTCTTAAATATATTAGCTAAAATTCTTTTTTAAACCAACCGGTCAATCGTTTAGCTATCCCTTTTAATGATGATTTATGACTATCTTTAGCATCATCACTTAATAAACTTTGTTTTCCGTAATGCAATAACCCAACTGTTGTTGAACAATAAGGCTTTTGTACATAATCGGTTAAACCAGATATATTTAATGGTTGCCCAATACGAACTTGATTTTGAAAAACTTTTTCAGCACACTCAACCATTCCTTTAATTTGTGCTGCTCCACCGGTTAAAACAATCCCTGCTGCCAATTGATATTTAACATTTTGTTTTTTCAGTTCATCTTGCAAAACAAGTAACTCTTTTTGCACAAGTGAAAGCAACTCAGAATAACGAGGCTCAATCACATCTGCTAATGTTTGTCTTTGTAATGAACGTGAAGGTCGTCCACCAACACTTGGCACATCGATAACTTCATCTTTGCCGACCAATGAACCAACAGCACAACCATAACGAATTTTGATATTTTCCGCATCCATTGGCGGTGCGCCAAATGCGTAAGCGATATCACTCGTAACAACATTGCCAGCGTAAGGAATAACCACCGAATGGCGTAATGCGCCACCAGTATAGACAGTAACATCCATTGTACCGCCACCAATATCAATAACACATACACCTAGCTCTTTTTCATCGTCGGTCAATACAGCATAACTCGATGCCAGTCCAGAAAATATGAGCTGATCAACTTTTAGTCCACAACGCTCAACCGCCTTAACAATGTTTCTTGCCATATCATTATGACAGGTGATCAAGTGAACTTTTGCTTTCATCCGCACGCCTGAAAGACCAATTGGATTTTTAATTCCTTCTTGCAGGTCGATTGAATACTCTTGGGCTATTACATGTAATATCCGATGTTCATCAAGAATTCTGACCGATTTAGCAGTATGCACGACATTGTCGACATCTTCAGCCGTCACTTCTTCGTCAGCAATTGGCACCATGCCAATTTCGTTTTGGCAACGAATATGTTTACCCGATAGGCTTAAATAAACAGAAGATATTTGACAATCAGCCATAAGCTCGGCTTGGTCAATTGCGCGTTGAATTGACTTGACCACAGATTCAAGATCGTTTACACCACCTTTATCCACACCTTTTGATGGGCAATGACCTACGCCGATAATATTGACAATACCATCAGGAAGAACTTCACCAACAAGGGCAAGAACTTTGGATGTACCAACTTCTAGTCCGACAACCAATTTTTTTTCTGTTGCTTTCATACTTCAGCCTTTATTTATTCCTTACTGCGCTAGTTTTTCTCTTTGCACTGATATACCATTTTCATAACGTAAATCAGCCACCGTGATTTTTTCGTCTACCGGTATTCTAGATTGAATTTCAGGGAATAATTTAATAAATCGGTTATAACGTTCTTCAATATGTTCGCTTCCTAGCATTAATTTAATATCCTGATTTTCTAAACATAAACCGGCTATACATTGTTTTACCATCAGTTGCCATGCATTACGTTCATCTGATATTGCAGCAGTGATTTGTAATGCTAACTGATTATTAGCTAATTTCTTAGAAAGATTTTCTAAACTATAATATGTTTCAAGCATTGACTTAGCCTTACCTTCAGGCCCATAAATCCTTGGTAATGGCAATTCACCTATTCTATCTAGTGGCACACTAAACACATTGCCACTTTTATCTAATAAAAATAAGTCATTCCAATAAAAAGCAGGTTTGTACTCTTCGATGTAAACAACTAATCTATCTGGCCATTGTTTACGAACACTTACTTGTTTTACCCATGGAAATCGCATGACTTCTTGCTGGATATCATCAACATCTTGCCCAATATAGGTATTGGGTAATCCTAATCCTAAAATTGCCTCTCTTAAATCATCTTCGGTTGTATAAGTATGTTCACCACTTAGTGTTAACTGGGACAAAACCATTTGTTCAGGGTCGTCCATCCAATTTTTAAAACTATGTACGACCCAAGTACTGATAAATATAATCATAATAAAGAACAAAAAACCTATCAACTGTTCTGTATTACGAAAAACAAGCAACCGCCGTCTATTTCTACTTTCTCGTCGATGCGCTGCTTGTCTGACTTGTTTCATAAAGATTTAGCCAATTATATTGTTGCCAAATTTAGAATACGATTAACAAGCTCACTGAAAGACCAACCGTGCTGTTTTGCAGCCATTGGTACCAGACTGTGATCTGTCATGCCCGGAGCAGTATTGACCTCAAGTAAATAAGGTTTTTCGTTTTGATCGAACATAATATCTACTCGACCCCAGCCTCGACAGCCTACAGCTTTATAGGCTTCAAGTGCTAATTGGCGTATTTCACGCTCTTTATCTTCAGTTAAACCACTTGGGCAAAAATATTGGGTTGAGTCAGATAAATACTTTGCATCATAATCATAAAAATTTGTAGCAGGCTTAATGTAAATAGAAGGTAAAACTTCTTCACCAACTATTGCTACAGTAAATTCCGGACCGGCTAGAAATGATTCAACCATGACAACATCATCGTATTGAAAAGCAACCTCGATGGCAGCTTTTAATTCAGATACTTCATTTACACGAGTCATGCCAACGCTTGACCCTTCATGACTTGGTTTTACAAATAGCGGTAAATTAAGTTGTTTAACAATAGCATTGACATCTATAGATTGAGACTTGTCTACCATGACATAATTAGCTACTGGCAAGCCTAACGCTTTCCAGACTAATTTTGTTTTTAATTTATCCATTGTAAGCGCTGAAGATAAAACATCGCTTCCAGTATAAGGTATTTTTTGATAAGTTAAAATGGCTTGTGCAATTCCATCTTCTCCACCACGACCATGTAAAATAATAAAGGCTTTAGTATATCCTTCATCTTTTAAGCTAGTTATAGGGTGATCTTTAGTATCAATAAGATGTGCATCAATACCATTTGCTAATAATCCTGCTAATACAGCCTTACCCGATTTGAGCGATACTTCTCGCTCAGCAGAGGTTCCACCATACAATACAGCAACTTTATCAACCATTTTTATAAAACCTCTTTTGCAAATAATTGAGAGTTGGCTAATTGGCGAGCAATTCGACCAACACTACCAGCACCTTGTGTAATTAATAAATCGCCACCTTGTAATATTTCTTGCATTATTTCCGGTAGCAGATCTAAGTCAGAAACATAAATAGGATCAACTTTACCTCGATTACGAATCGAACGGCATAATGATCGGCTATCTGCACCAGCAATTGGTTGTTCACCAGCTGAATACACATCTAACATAACCAGCGCATCGACTTGTGAAAGCACTTGCGCAAAATCATCAAATAAGTCTCGAGTACGTGTATATCGGTGCGGCTGAAATATCATTACCAAACGGCGGTCTGCCCAACCATTTCTGGCTGCTTGAATCGTAGCATTCACTTCACTTGGGTGATGTCCATAATCATCAACCATCATAATATCTTTGCCATTAGCATGTGGAAAATGGCCTATCAAATCGAAACGTCGACTTGTTCCGGCAAATTTTGCTAATGCGTTGATAATTGATTGATCATCAATCCCATCTTCAGTGGCGGCAATAATAGCAGCCGCAGAATTTAATGCATTATGTTTACCCGGAGCATTTAATTCAATTTGCAGATCATCACGATCCGGACGACATACCGTGTAATAACTAACCCCACGTTCTTGACGGTAATTTTTGATAACAACATCAGCTTCTTCGCTAAACCCATAAGTAATAATCTTACGTCCAACTACCGGCAATAATTCCCGATTAATCGGATCGTCGTAGCACATAATTGCCAGACCATAAAAAGGAAGATTACGCAAAAACGAAATAAAGGTCTGTTTAAGATTCTCAACACTACCTTGGTAAGTATCCATATGGTCTGGTTCAATATTTGTAACAATTGAGACCATTGGTTGCAAATGCAAAAATGAAGCATCACTCTCATCAGCTTCAGCAATAAAGTAACGGCTTGTACCTAATTTCGCATGCGTTCCAGCCGCTTTTACTAATCCACCGTTTACAAAAGTTGGATCAAGTTTAGCTTCCGCATAAATGGCGGTAACCATTGCGGTTGTTGTGGTTTTACCATGTGTACCTGCAATAGCAATACCATAGCGAAAACGCATTAGCTCAGCTAACATTTCAGCACGTTGAATGACAGGAATACGTGCCTCACGCGCAGCGATGACTTCAATATTATCTTGTGATATAGCCGAAGATATCACAACCACACTTGAATTAAGTACATTTTCCGCTGCATGTCCTATAATGATTTTTGCACCTAAAGTTTCTAAATGTTCTGTTACGGCATTTTGAGCGATGTCAGACCCACTTATTTGATACCCTTCATTAGCAAGAACTTCAGCAATACCCCCCATGCCGGCTCCACCGATACCGACAAAATGGATATGTTTGACTCGTTTCATTTCTGGAATAATTGCTCTTAATTCAGCTAATTCCTTTGTATTCACAATCTAACCCCTAATTCGTCTATTTTTGCCTGAAGTTTTCATCTAATATAATCGATTTTGCATTTATAGAATTATTATTTGAGATAACTCAATTTATTATTGACTCAAACATATACTAAACTTGAAATCTTTTGACAAGATTATTACACAAAATTGGATATAAAACTAACTATTTTACCACTGATACCAGTGTTTCCGCCACTTTTTCTGTGGAATCCAGGACAGCCAAACTTTTAGCTTTAACCGCCATTTCAAGCAAATCTTCTCTAGTCAAATTTGCAAGTAAATTAAGTAGTGACTCTACATTAAAATCGGGTTGTTCTATTATTTTAGCTGCACCAATATCGGCTAACGATTTTGCATTCCAAAATTGTTGGCGATCTTTATGCATAAATGGCACAAAAATCGCACCAATACCCACTGCTTCAATTTCACTTACCGTTAAAGCACCACTACGACATATCACAATGTCTGCCCAACTATAAGCCTCTTTCACATCAGTAATAAACTCGGTAACTTTATTATTCGTCATATCACAATGTTGATAAGCTTTAATGACCTCATCAAGCATCCCTTTACCGGTTTGATGCCAGACTATATATTTATCGGACAATTTCGTTATCACTTGAGGTACAACATCATTAATTACTTTTGCACCTTGACTACCACCCATAACTAATACACGTATAGGACCTTGTCGCTGTTTAAATCTTTCTGTTGGCTCTGCAACGGTTAATAAATCACGACGCACCGGGTTACCAACGACTTGTGCATTAGCAAACGCCGTTGGGAAAGCTTGTAAAACCTTAGTTGCAATTTTAGCGAGCGATTTATTCGTTAAACCAGCTATCCCATTTTGTTCGTGTAAAACAACTGGTATACCTAACGTTTTAGCGGCTATACCGCCGGGTCCAGATACATACCCGCCCATTCCTAGCACAACGTCGGGTTTATAAGCTTTTAAAATTTTTCTAGCTTGAAAAACCGCTTTTGATATTTTGTACGGCGCTTTTAATAATGCCATTATCCCTTTGCCACGCAGGCCTGAAATTTCTATAAAATCAATATCAATACCATTTTCAGGCACGAGTTGTGCTTCCATTCTGTCAGCGGTACCTAACCACCTGACTTGCCAGCCCTGCTTCATTAAATAATGCGCAACTGCAATTCCTGGAAAAACATGACCGCCGGTACCCCCAGCCATAACTAATAACTTTTTCATTATTTTATTGACCTTATTCTTGCTTGCGCTTGTTGTTGTCTAAATTCAAAATCGATTCGCAATAAGATTGCGACCGCAATACTCATTACAATAAGACTAGAACCACCATAACTAATAAATGGTAGTGTTAGCCCCTTAGTGGGTAACATGCCAGATGTCACACCGACATTGACAAAAGTTTGGAAACCAAACCATATTCCAATTTCACAAGCTAAATAACCGGAAAATTGAGAACCTTCATTGAGTGCGCGGTAACCAATAGCTAGCGCTTTGAATGTCAATAAAAATAATAATGACAATAACGCTACTACGCCGATATATCCGTATTCTTCAGAGATAATTGAAAATATGAAATCTGTATGGCATTCCGGCAAATAACCTAATTTTAGGATAGAATTGCCCATGCCTTGGCCATTTATTCCGCCACTACCTATCGCCATTAAAGAAGCTACAAGCTGATACCCCGATCCGGTTGCATCTTGCCATGGATCAAGAAACGTTAATAATCGTGTTAAACGGTAGGATTCATATAATATAAGGCAAATTACGGCGCCAACACCTGTTAATAATATCGCAATAAATTGCCATAATTGTGCACCAGCAATAAATAAAATACCAATTGTGACCATAAATAACACAATAACGGTGCCCAAATCGGGTTGTTTTAATAACAAAATAGAAAGGACGGCCATAACCACCATTGGTTTAAAAAAGCCCCAAAATCTATTTTGCACTTCATCTGATTTTCGAGTTAAATAACTGGCTAAAAATATAAATAATGATAACTTAGCAAGTTCTGCTGGCTGAAAATTAAAAACGCCAAGCGGAATCCAACGAGAAGCACCATTAATCGATGATCCAATCCCCAACACCATTACTAACATAATAATGGCGATAATTAATAGTATTGAGCCAAATTGTTGCCAGCGTTGCATTGGGATATAGAGCGTAATGAACATTAAAAACAGCGATATACCCAGCTGAATAAGTTCACGTTGCGTATAAAAGAAAGGGTTACTTTCACTAAATGACATAGACGAAGAAGTCACCATAATTAACCCAAATATCATTAAGCCAATTACCGTCCAGAGTAATTGGTTATCAAAAGGTATATTCGGATTAACTTGTTTTTTGATGGCAAACAGTGTCATTTTCCACTCCTGTGACCGTACTGCTTAGCAAGTTGAGTAAATTGATTTCCGCGATCAATATAGTTTTTGAATTGATCTAAGCTCGCACAAGCAGGCGACAGTAATACCACATCATTTTTTTCTACTTTTTGAGCAATAATTTTTATCGCTTGAGCCATTGTCTCGGTAACTGTCGTGTTATCCGGCAATAATTTAGCTAATAAATTGTGATCTCGTCCAAAACAGAAAATTTCAATATTTCTATTTTGTAAGTATGGAATTAATGGAGAAAAATCAGCCGCTTTTCCATCCCCACCCAAGAGCAAGAAAAGCTTACCATGACACACAACGCTTTTTAATGCGGCTTCAGTACTACCGACATTCGTCGCCTTAGAGTCGTTGATCCAGATAACACCATTGTCTTCAAATACCTGTTCAAAGCGATGCGGTAAACCTTGAAATGAAGCTATTGTTGCCAAGCTTGAAGTGCGAGGAATATTTAATTTATCGCTGATTGCTAAAGCAGCCAATGCATTAAGATAGTTATGGCAACCGATTAATTTCATATCCTTAGTTGATAACACCGGACATTGTTGAGCAATTAAATGTTGATACTGACTATCTAAGTGGTAATCGCCATGAATTAACCCAAAAGAAACACATTGATGATGATTCACCGTAGGCACAGTTAGTTTATCATCAGCGTTAATGACACAATATTTTGCATTTTGATAAATACGTTGTTTTGCTTGTGTATATTGCATCAATCCTTGCGGATAACGATCCATATGATCTTCGGTAATATTTAATATTGTTGCAACAGTTGCATGCAAACTATAAGTGGTTTCTAATTGAAAGCTCGATAGTTCAAGCACATATATATCACAATTTTGCTGTAACAATGTTAGAGCTGGTTGACCAATATTTCCACCGACTCCAACTTTAATACCTGCAGATTTGATAATATCGCCAACTAATGTAGTGACAGTAGTTTTACCATTAGCGCCGGTGATTGCCACAATTTTTTTATTGGTTTGAAGATTCACTTCCCGGCAAAAAAGTTCAATATCACCGACTATCTCAATTCCCTTTTCGGCAGCTAGTTGTAATTCTGGAGTAGATAAAGCCATTCCGGGACTGGCAATAATTAAATCAGCTTCATATAACCAATCGACATTTAAATCGCCTAAGTGATAAATAACACGCTCATCTAGTTGATCTAAACCGGATGGTGATAATCGAGTATCAATTACTTTTGGAATAACATTTTGAGCAAGGAAATAATTAACACAAGAAAGCCCTGTGATACCTAATCCAATAATAACAATATTTTTACCCTGATAACTCACCATGATTCAATCCTACTCTTGTTTTTACTAACGTAGTTTTAAGGTTAATAAACCAATTAGTACCAGCATTAACGAAATAATCCAGAAACGGACAATAACTCGAGGCTCCGGCCAGCCTTTTAATTCATAATGATGATGAATTGGCGCCATTCTAAATATTCGTTTACCACGTAATTTAAACGAACCAACTTGCAAAATCACCGATACGGTTTCAATAACAAAAATTCCACCCATGATGAATAATAAAAATTCTTGACGCAGTAAAACCGCAATAATACCAAACACGCCACCTAATGCTAATGAACCAACATCACCCATGAAAACCATTGCAGGGTAAGTGTTAAACCATAAAAAACCTAATCCAGCACCAATAATAGCTGTACAAACAATCATTAATTCGCCACTAAATTTGATATAAGGTATATGTAAATAGGCTGCAAAATTGACATTACCCGTCGCCCATGAAACCAAAGCAAAACCGGCTGCAACAAAAACTGTTGGCATAATGGCTAGCCCATCGAGTCCGTCAGTTAAATTAACAGCATTGCCAGCCCCAACTATTACCACGTAAGCTAATAAGATGTACCATAATCCTAACTGTGGCATCACATCTTTAAAAAATGGCACAACCAGTACTGTCACTGAAGTATCTTTACCATAAGCATAAAGTCCAAAAGCAACAATTAATGCAATTAGCGATTGCCAAAAATATTTCCAACGAGCAATCAAGCCGTCAGTATTTTTACGAATCACTTTTAAGTAATCATCAGCAAATCCAATAATTCCATAACCGATTAAAACAAATAGCGTTACCCAAACATAAGGATTACGAAGATCTGCCCATAAAAAAACGGATAATGTAATTGACGCTAAAATAAGCGTTCCACCCATGGTTGGTGTGCCTTTTTTACTTAAATGAGATTCAGGCCCGTCATGACGAATGACTTGACCGATTTGTAATTTTTGCAACCAATCAATAACTTTTTGCCCAAAGATTAATGAAATGGTTAATGAGGTTAATAACCCTAATATTGCTCTAACTGTTAAATAAGAGAGCACATTAAAAAAGGAAAAATATTTAATTAAATATTCTGAAATCCAAACCAACATAGTTTTAATCCTGACTTATATTTTATTGTTCATTTTTAATTTGTTCTATCACATCTTCCATTTTGGCACTACGAGAACCTTTAACTAACATAGTTAAAGTGGAATGTTGATGTAACAGTGTTAACAGATATTTCACAGCATCTTGTTTGTGGGTAAAATGGTGACCAACACCACTGTAATCACTAATATATTGACTTAACTGCCCGACACTCACAACACAATCAATTTTTTGACGTTGTGCCAATTCACCAATTTGTTGATGATATTTAGCTGCATCATTGCCAAGCTCAGCCATATCACCAACTACTAACACTTTAAATCCTGGTTGAGTAGATAAAACATCAATGGCTGCTGACATCGAACCAACATTGGCATTATAAGAGTCATCCCAAATTAGTTGATTTTGTTTTAATCTTATTGGGTATAACCGCCCTTTAACCGGTTGCAATGTTTGTAAACCTTGCTTAATTTGAGAAAAGCTCGCCCCGACAGAAACCGCTAAAGCCGAAGCAGCAATAGCATTGGATATGTTATGTTTACCAACTAAAGGTAAAACAATTTCACATTCACCTTGAGGCGTATGTAAAGTAAACCGACTCTTTTCACCAAATTGAATATTGCTAGCATAAAAATTTGCTGATGAATTATTTAATGAAAAAGTCCATACTGTTTTCTCTTTTAACTGATCAAACCATTTATCACTGCAACTATCTAAATTGATAATAGCTATGCCATTTTCTGGTAGTCCTAAAAAAATCTCGCCTTTAGCGCTTGCTACACCAGCAAGAGAACCAAAACCTTCAATATGTGCTTCAGCAATATTATTAATTAATGCTGTTTGAGGTTTAACTAGCTTGGTGGTATAGGCAATCTCACCAATATGATTTGCCCCTAATTCAATTACGGCATACTGATCTTGTTTAGTTAAACGAAATAGTGTTAAAGGAACACCTATATCATTATTAAAGTTGCCTTGTGTATAAAGGGTTGGCCCGCAACACTGTAAAATAGCAGCAGTCATCTCTTTAACCGAAGTTTTACCGGATGATCCTGTCAATGCAACAATTTTAGCTGAGCATTGTTGACGAATATAAGTAGCAATAGCGCCAAGTGCCCAATGGGTATCTTTTACAACAATTTGAGGAATATTACTGTCAATTTTATGATTGACAATAACAGCTATTGCACCCGCTTTTATCGCTTGCTCGGCAAATAAATGTCCATCAAAATTTTCCCCGACTAAAGCAATAAATAATGATTTAGCAACAATCTTTCTCGAATCAGTGCATATACTATCAATAGCAACGCTTTGATCTTCTATAGCATAACTTTCGCCATTAACGACTGTTATAATCTGCTCAATATTTAAAGGAATCATACTTGATTCTCTACTCCTAAAAGCTGTTTGACTGTTTGTTGATCCGAAAAGTGGTGTTTTGTTTTACCAATAATTTGATAATCTTCATGTCCTTTACCGGAAATTAATATCACATCATTTACATCCGCTTGTGCCAATGTTTGTTTAATTGCTTGAACTCTATCAGTAATCACTTGAACATCTTTTTTAACAGCTTGAAAACCTTGTTCAATATCGTGGATAATTTTCATTTCATCTTCTGTACGTGGATTATCATTAGTAAGCACAATCTTATCGGCAAACTGTTCAGCCACTTGAGCCATCAGCGGTCTTTTGCCAGTATCTCTGTCACCACCACAACCGAAAATCACCCATAAATTTCCTTTGCAATGAATACGGCTGGCTTGCAATGCTTTTTGTAGTGCATCAGGAGTATGGGCGTAATCAACAATCACTGTTGGACTATTGTTAACATGAATAACTTCCATTCGCCCACAGATAGGTTTAAGAAAAGAAGCCATATTAACAACTGCATAAAATGGGTAATTAAGCGTTAAAAGTGTGGCGACAGCTAATAATAAGTTTGATACATTAAATTCACCTAACAATCGACTATTGATAACTGCATTGCCCCAGCTCGATTCCATATGAATCTTGGCGCCCTTATCATGATATTCAATCATTGACACACCAACATACTCCATATTAAGTGCCTTTAATCGTCGTAATGACTTAGGTTGACATGATACAGCGGTAACCTGTGACAGTTTTTCAATCCAGCGTTTACCATACGGATCATCATAATTGATGATCGGTTTTCCTGAACTTATAACTTGCCTTTCTTTCTCATCCGGACTGAATAATGACCATTTCGCCTTAGCATATTTATTCATCGTTTTATGATAATCAAGATGATCACGGCTTAAATTACTAAACACAGTCGCACTAAAGTGTAACCCTTTTACTCTATTCATGGATAAGCCATGGGAAGATATTTCCATAGTGGCAACTGTAACATCTTTTTTTACAAAATCAGCTAATAAAGATTGAATATCAACAGCAGATAAAGTTGTGTTAGTGGAAGGTTCAAGTTTATCGTAAATACCATTACCTATCGTGCCCATAATTGCAACTTTTTCATTTAATAATGCTGTACATTGAGCAATCAACTGCGTGATAGTTGTTTTGCCATTTGTTCCGGTCACGCCAATCAATGATAAGTGATTTGATGGTGAGTGATAATAATCATTAGCAATAGTTGAAACTTTTTGAGCAAGACGATAAACACTAATTTGCGGAACCACTGGCTTGTTGTCTTGTTTAATATAACTGATTTTTAAATCATTCAACTTTCTATTTGTTTCAGTTAAAACAACTACTGCTCCGGCTGAAATAGCTTGCGGTATAAAATCCCGACCATCAACGGTGAAACCTTTAATAGCAATAAACACATCATCTTTATTTACATTGCGACTATCTATTTTCAAATTATTGAGTGGAAAATCATTGACCTTGATTTTCTGATTTACACCCAATAATTTAAGTAAATTTTTAAAAGTGTTTATAGCCATCACTACCACCTATTAATATATAATCATTTGCCCATCGACTTGGCGATCGGGTTTTACATTCATTGTTCTAAGTACGCCGCCCATAATACGACTAAATACTGGAGCGGAAACTGAGCCGCCATAATACTGTCCGGCTTTTGGGTTATCGATCACTACCACCAAAGAGTATTTGGGTGCTGAAGCAGGTGCAATACCTGCTGTATAAGCTAAATATTGATTAACATACCTGCCACCCGACAATTTTTTCGCTGTACCGGTTTTTACACCAACGCTGTAGCCGGGCACTGATGCTTTAGTTCCGCCACCAGTTACAGCTACGGCTTCCATTAATTGAACAACCGTTTTAGCAATTTTTTCAGAAACCACTCGTTTGCCTTCAACAGGTTGCGTTACTTTTAAAATAGAAACCGGTCGATAAATACCATAACTGCCAATAGTTGCATAAGCTCTGGCTAGTTGCACTGGAGTTACACTTAATCCATAGCCGAAAGCAAAAGTCGCACGTTCAATATCCGCCCATTTACGCGTTCTATCGGCTGCAATTGATCCACTCACTTCGCCGCCCAAGCCTAACTCGGTAGGTTGTCCTAACCCAAAGCGACTATAAAATTCGACTAAGTCACCGGACTGCATTTTTAAAGCCAACTTACTTACGCCAACGTTACTCGATTTTTCTAAAATACCTGCTAGATTAAGTGATTTCTGATATGACACATCTTTAATTTCATATCGATTAACTAAAAAAGGTCTGGTATCAATGACAGTATTTAAATCTGCAATTTTTTTCTCTAAAGCTGCCATAACAACAAGAGGTTTAACTGTTGACCCTGGCTCAAAAGCGTCTGTTACGGCACGATTTCTCAGTAAGCTATAATCAATTGATGATCGGTTATTTGGGTTATAAGACGGGCTTGTGGCCATAGCTAATATTTCACCCGTATGCACATCAACTAGTACCGCAGTTCCACTATCTGCTTTATTAAATTCAACTGCTTGGCTAAGCTCGCTATAAACTAAAGATTGCAATCGTTCATCAATACTTAATGTTAAATCAGAAGCTACTTCACTTTCTGTTCGTTGTAGTTCTTCAATAACACGACCCAGTCGGTCACGTCTAACTACACGTTGTCCTGACTCACCAGTTAACCACTTATTAAAGCTTTTTTCGATTCCTTCTGAACCTTTTTCAGTGCCATTTTGATCAATATCGGTTAGTCCAATTAACTGAGCAATATTTTGCGCTGCGGGGTAATAACGTTTTGATGTTTTAGCAAACGAAATTCCCGGTAATTTCAACTTTTTTAAGTAATCCGATATTGTCGGTGTTATTTGCTTAGACAAATAAACAAAACGCATAGAGGGATTGCTTAACTTCTCTTCAAGCGTCGACATAGGTATATTTAATGTTTTTGCTAAACCTTGCCACCTTATATCATCAGCTTTTACACCACCTTTTTGTACAACAATTTTTGGATCTGCCCAAACATCATACATAGGCACACTAACAGCAAGTGCTCGACCATTACGATCGGTAATCATTGCCCTTGGTGCGTCCATTTCCTGATGACGGATTGAACGTTTGTTGCCTTCTGAAATTAATTTCTCAGGCTCAATAATCTGTAAAATTGCCATTCGAACAATCAAGCTAACAATGGCAACTATGATAAAACCGTAAACTATATAAAAGCGATTAGGTGTAAAAAACTGTTTTTTACTGTTTAGTTTATTCGGTTTATTTGTCCTTACTGAGTTCTTATCTTTTTTATGTTTAGTGACAGATTTCATCATTTACTCTTTATCACAATAACGGTTTCATTTTGAGGTGTCACATAAGACATCCCTAATTGATTTTTCGCTTTATCTTCAACTCGTTTTGGATCTGCAAGAACATTTTCTTCAATAACTAAATTTCGCCACTCGCTTTCTAGCACATCCTGTTCTAATAAAAGCTGCTCTCTTTCAAATAATTGTTTACGCACTTGTTGCGTTGTGATTAAAACCGCACCAGCAGAAAGAACAACAAAAATAAGCAATAATAGAGACAATTTTTGGTGACCAAAAAGATCACCTACAATCAAACCAAATAAACTTTGAATTGGTCTTTTTGTGTTGTCTACATAATGACTATTATTTTGATTACTGTTCATGTTTTCTTTCAGCTACCCTCAATATTGCACTACGTGAACGTGGATTATTATCAATTTCAACAGTAGTTGGCTTAATTTTGCCTAGTGAAGCTAACTTAGCAGTACCATATTGTTTTATCTGCTGTTGAGTTAATGGTAATCCCGCAGGAATATCTGGCCCTTTACTCTGTTTATTAATAAATTGTTTAACAATTCTATCTTCTAAAGAGTGAAAACTAATTATGGCTAATCTTCCCTTATCGGCAAGTACGGACAAGCTACTATCTAATGCTTGTTCAACTTCTTCCAATTCACTATTAATGTAAATACGAATAGCTTGAAAACTACGTGTAGCAGGGTGTTTGTGCTTATCTTTTTTGGGTGTTGCTTTCTCAATTAAATTAGCTAACTCTAATGTGCGCGTTATTGGTGTAACTTTGTTTTGTTCCACAATTGCTCGGGCAATACGCTTGGCAAATTTTTCTTCGCCAAATGTTTTCAATACCCATGCAATATCATCTTCATCACTTCTTAATAACCATTCGCTAGCAGTTAAGCCTTTATGATTATTCATACGCATATCAAGTGGACCATCTCGCATAAATGAAAACCCTCTTTGAGGATCATCTAATTGTGGAGATGAGACACCAAGATCGAGCAAAAATCCGTCTATTTTACCGATTAATCCTAAATCATCGAGATATTGATAAATATTTGAAAACTCACCTCGAATAAATTGAAATCGGGGATCATCTATTTTTTCAGCCTCTTGCTGTGCTCGCTCATCACGATCTATCGCAATAAGTTTTCCGTTTTTACCTAGTTTTTCGAGTATAAGACGAGAATGCCCACCACGACCGAAAGTACCATCAACATAAATACCATTTTCTTTGATATTTAATGCAGAAACAGCTTCATTTAATAGTACCGTTGTATGTTGATAATTCATCACGCTTTTACTCTTTTAAATTGTTAAATTTTTTAAATTATCGGATAAGTTTTCAACATCTGCTGATATCGCAGCGATATCATCACTAATTTGTTGATACCAAATCGCTTCATCCCAAATTTCAAATTTGTTAGATTGGCCAACAAACATTGTATGTTTTTCTAATTTTGCATAGGTGCGTAGAGTTGGTGGCAACAATATTCTTCCGGCACTGTCCATTGGGCACTCTGTTGCATAACCGAGTAATAACCTTTTAATTCGCCGTTCAGCTTCAACAACAGAGGATAAAGTTGATAATTGTTTCTCTATTTGTTGCCATTCTGAAAGTGAGTAAAGTGTTAAACATGGGTGGTATAAGCCAATGGTACATACCATACCTTCGGACAAAAATTCACGATAACGAGTGGGAATAGCCATTCGCCCTTTGCTATCTAAATTGACCGAAATTGCACCACTAAACATGAAAGCACCATTTGTTATTAATTTTATTATTTTTAAAATGATTTAAAATCAAACAGTTAAATATTTTTTATATTTTTACCACTTAACCCCACTTTTTACCACAAAAGTAACAAAAATAATAGGTATTTAATCAATTAATTTCAGCCGTTTTATTTATAAAGATCATGATTGATGTTTATTTAAGAAAATTCAAACATAAATTATAAATTAATTATTTAAAATCAAAATATTACTAAATATCGAATGGCTATTTTATTCAAGATAAAAAATCACATTTTCTTAATGAGAAAGAGTTGGATTAGATTTAATGTTCAATCGAGATAGGAGGATTTAATTTAGTTAGCCGACTTTTGTCGGCTAATCTGACTAATTTATGAAGCAGCCCAAAATCCAATAACATTGACTATATTTTGTTTTATCACTGCACGTATCGGCATCTCATCAATATCATCACCTTTTTCTGCCCGTTCAAGTACATCTAATTTACTTTCACCAACTAAATGTAAATAGATATTTTTACTATCTAAAATGGTTGGTAAAGTTAAGGTAATGCGATCAAGAGGTGCAGTTAATGGAGTCATGCCAATAACTTTTCGGCCAGAGTTCATATCCAATCCAGCCATTAAGTTAGCCGCTCCAGGGAATAGTGATGCCGTATGCCCGTCTTCTCCCATACCTAGAATGACTACATCTAAAGGCATTGGCACTTTAGTTAACTCTTTTTCAGTCAATTGAGCACCATCAAATGGGTTATCGCAACTGTTTTTTAAGCCGACAAAATTAGCCAGTTTTGCTTTATTTTGCAACAGATAAGTCATCACTAATTTTTCATTACTGGCATCATCAGTATCATCTACCCATCTATCATCCACCAAAGTAATAAAAATACGATTCCATTCTAAATCTTGCTCACTGAGCATAGTAAATAAAGGAATAGGTGTTTTTCCGCCAGAAACAGCTAGAGAAGCATGCCCCTTTTCAGCAATCGCTTGTTTTAACGCATTGACAATATGTGAAATAAGGTCTTTATTAAGTAATTGGCTATTATCATATTTATTTAATGTAAACATAGTTATGTTCCTTTATTCAAATTCATGCCATGAATAACCATCTTTAGTAACCAAAGCTACTGAAGCAACTGGGCCCCATGTGCCAGCCTGATAGGTTTTAGGTGATTCGTTATCAGCATTCCACGCCTTAATGATTGAGTCAACCCATTTCCATGCAGCTTCTACTTCATCACGATGTACAAATAGAGCTTGTCGCCCTCGCATTACTTCCAGTAATAAACGCTCGTAAGCATCCGCACTAGGTTGATGGAAAGTCTCACTAAAACTTAAATCCAGTTTAGTTGTTTGAAGATTATGAGTACTATCTAAACCAGGCACTTTATTTAAAATTTCAATATCCATGCCTTCATCTGGTTGCAACCGAATCGTTAATTTATTTTGTGGAAGCTTAGAATAAGATTCACTAAATAAGTTAAGTGGTAATGGCTTAAAGTAAACGACAACTTCTGAGCATTTGCTTGGCAATCGTTTTCCGGTTCGCAAATAGAATGGTACACCAGCCCAACGCCAATTATCAATATCAACACGAATAGCAACAAATGTTTCAGTATGGCTTTCTTTATTTGCTCCGTCTTCTTCTAAATAGCCCGGAACATTAATACCATTTACAAAGCCTGCAGTATATTGCCCACGTACAACTTTTTCATGAAGATTGCTTTTATTGATCGGCCTTAATGCATTTAATACCGCTATTTTTTCATTGCGTAAACTATCATCGGCAAGATTAGCTGGTGGCGACATAGCAATCATAGTTAAAATTTGTAATAAATGGTTTTGCACCATATCCCGCATTTGACCTGCTTTATCGAAATATCCCCAACGACCTTCAATACCAACTTGCTCAGCAACGGTTATTTCTACATGATCAATTGAGTTACGATCCCAAAAAGAGGCAAAAATCGGGTTAGCAAAACGTAATGCGAGTAAATTTAAAACCGATTCTTTACCCAGATAATGGTCAATACGATAAACTTGTGATTCACTGAAAAATTTTGCCACAGAATCATTAATCTCACGAGAAGATTGTAAATCAAACCCTAATGGTTTTTCCATTACTATGCGATTTTTGGATTGATTTAATCCAGCTTCAGCCAAACCATGACAAATGGTGCCAAATGCATTTGGATGCATAGCAAAATAGAAGATAGCCGGATGATTCTGATCCAGTTTAGTTTTTAATGCTTGAAAACCTGAGGTGTCATTTACATCTAATTTATGAAAATTGAGTCGTTGACTAAAACGACGCCAAACTGTTTCATCTAATGGTTCTGACATAAATGTCGTTAATGCATCTTTTGCTACTTCAGTGTAAGCAGCTTGATCCCACTCAGCTCGCCCTACGCCTAAAATTTTGGTCTGCTTTGGCAGTTTTCCACATTTTTCTAATTGGTATAGAGACGGTAAAAGTTTACGCCTCGTCAAATCCCCTTTTGCACCGAAAATAACTAAATCGCAGGCTGGGATATCAGACATGGTGTTCTCCTAAAAATGGTATTGATTGACTTATTCTATTATTTTTTGTTACCAGTATACACCCTGTTAATAGTATAAATCATAATAATAGGTATTTGCCCTATTTTACACTAAAACAAAAGGTCACCATTTAGGTGACCTTTACTTGAAGCTATATTGGATAAATTCCAACAAACGGTTGATTAAACGCGCACAAAGTCCATATGAACTAATTTTGGTTTAAATGCGTGGCGTTGAACTGCTTGTACTTTAACTTTGATTTCTTTACCGTCAACTTCAATAGTAAGTACTTCAGAATAGAATTCTGGTTTTTCTTGCATATTGAAAATTTGGTTGTGATCTAACACAACAGAAATCGCAGGCTCAGTTCCACCATAAACAATGGCTGGAAATTGACCAGCGTGACGCAGGCGGCGGCTCGCACCCTTACCATGCTCTTTTCTTACTTCTGCTTTAAATTTAAACATGTTTGAATCTCTTAATAATTTTAAATAAAAAAACCAATTACAGGCGACCCAGTAGTTGGCTATCAATTTGGTGCTTTAAAAGCGCTAGCGATTATAAAGTGTTATGTTGATAAACGCAATCAAATAATCAGCTCATAACAAGATAAAGCTAACCTTTGATTGCGTTAAAAAGCAATGGTAAAACAGTTAAATCAATTCAATCTTAAAACCATAGGCTGTTTTAGCGTTTGGCGATAATTTTAACGGTTTGTTGATACAACTGGTTTCAACACAAACCATTGATTGATACTCTTCATCAGCAAAATCAGCCATAGCTTTGGCTTTATCGATCCATGGATTCCATGTCACCACATCACTGGCTCCGATATTGGTCAATTCAATGGTTCTTTTACCATCCGCAATAGTTATTTTGTCACTAGGGTGAGTATAAATACGATCAACTTCTTGATTGAAAGTTAATTGACCCGCCGTTGTTGGTTTATTTTCAACCGATAAACGTTCTTGATAGTTTTCACCTAAACCTTCAACCACAACATCATGAATATCATTAATACCACAATAGGTATGTAATGCGCTTGTTGCATCAAAATCACCTTGACAACTTAGTGTTACATGACAAGTGTGTCCAACATGAATATTTAGCCAAACATGGAAAGGTTTAGTAAAAAATGGTTCGGTTTGCTGATTGTTAGTTAGCGATAACACTAAATCAACGCCATTATCATCCTCATGACACGAATCAAGTTGCCAATCAACTATTCGAGCAAAACCATGAGCAGGATCACCTAGTTGACCAAACCAAGGCCAACAAATCGGCACACCGCCTCGGATAGCTTTTTGCTTTTTAAAATGTGTTTTTTGGCTCAACCAGATAACCGGGGAAGATTGGGTTGAAGGTTGCCAAAATAATAGATGTGCGCCTTGTAAGGCAACAGCCGCACGGCAAGTTTTGTGAGTAATAACTAATACCGGTAGTTCACCAAATGTGATTTGATTAACCGACGGACTTAATGATTTTTCTGCTGAATGACTCTCTAAAATTTGCTTAATAATACTCATACCTACTCCTGAATAATTTTTACTAACTTTTTTGGCTAACTATGCAAGTTAACTTGAAAAAATAAATTTAAAAACTGGCATTGATTTTACGCTTTTTAGGCACATTATAAAGACGGAATAAATGTAAAACAGCTTTTTTTAGTAAATTAGAGTAATATAGGCGGCTATTTGAATAACATGTCAAAAGATTTCAGGAAAGGTATATGTTTGAGTATAAAATCCCTTTAAGTTTGTATATACATATGCCATGGTGTGTACAAAAATGTCCTTATTGTGATTTCAATTCTCATACATTGAAAGCTACCCCAGACTATGAAAATTACATTGATCATTTAATTAACGATTTAAAACAGGATGTATCACTTTGTCAGAATCGATCTATTCATTCTATTTTTATTGGTGGCGGTACACCAAGCCTCTTTTCTGCCGAACTGATCGATAAATTATTAGCGAACATTAATAAAGTTATTCCTATAGATAGTGATGCCGAAATCACTATAGAAGCAAACCCAAATTCGGTTGATGTTGAACGATTTAATGGATACCAACAAGCGGGGATAAATCGCATCTCAATTGGTGTACAAAGTTTTCAAGCAGATAAATTGTTAAAGTTAGGACGTATCCATAATCAACAAGAAGCCATTGATGCCGGGAAACTAGCACACAATTTAAATTTACGTAGCTTCAATTTAGATTTAATGCATGGTTTACCAAATCAAACATTAGATGATGCTTTATATGATTTAAAACAGGCAATTGATATTGCCCCACCGCATTTGTCTTGGTACCAGTTAACGATTGAACCTAATACACTGTTTGGATCTAAACCTCCGGTTTTACCTGATGATGATATGCTTTGGGCGATCTATCAAGCAGGTCATCAACTTTTAACGGAAAATGGTTACCAACAATACGAAACATCTGCTTATGCAAAAACGAATTATCAATGTCAGCATAATCTTAATTATTGGCGATTTGGTGACTATATAGGTATTGGATGTGGTGCACATGGAAAAATAACGCAATCTGACGGTAAAATAATTCGAACAGTGAAGACCAAACACCCTAAAGGCTATCTTGAAGGTCGTTATTTAGATAAGCTAAATACCGTTGAACAAGCCGATTTACCATTTGAGTTTTTTATGAATCGCTTCAGGCTATTTGAACCGACCCCGAAACATGAATTTGAACAACGAACTTTTTTACCTTTACAGACTATAGATCAACAAATAACGCAAGCTATTGATAAAAATTATATTATTGAAGATAACCAGCATTGGCAAATTACCGATCATGGGAAGTTATTTCTTAATTCGCTATTAGAGCTTTTTTTATAAATTCACTTGAAAAGTTTTTTTAATTAAGCCAAAAACCAATCTTTACTATAATTTTACATAATAATCGCTTACTTTTTAATCAATCATATGTATCTCTTTACATACTTTTAGAGGAAAAGGGTGCATAATAGTATCCGACAATGCATAAATTCATTGTTTTCCTATTCCTTATGTTTTCCCAATAACTCTGTTATTGGGATTTTTTTTCGCTAAAATTTTTAAATAAGGAAAACAACTATTTTAGCAGGTTTGATATTTAGATAAGAATGCTTCGATCTCTAACAATGTTGTAGTGCCTTCCATTGGTCCTTTTTTCGATACCGCTAAAGCGCCACTTGCATTAGCATATTGTAAAGCCATTTCAACCGAAAATCCTGCCAACATCAAACTAACAAATGTCGCACAAAAGCAGTCTCCTGCCCCAGTTGGATCAATTGAATCTATAGGAAAACCATCAACATGAAGTTTTTTTAAATTACTATTTTCATCTAAGCCATAGTAATTTGCGCCCTTAGCGCCGCTTTTTACAACGATATGCTTAACACCACGTTCGAGTAAAGCTCTCATCGTCTGCTCTTCGCTTTCATTATTATGAGTAAAATAGCTGACTTCATTTTCACTAGGCAAAAATATATCGGTATATTCCAAAATGTAATCGAAAGATTGTTCCATTTCTTGAATGTTAAACATCTCTTTGCGTAAATTAGGATCAAATGAGATCGTCCCACCTTTTCTTTTGATTCTATCGAGAGCCTTGCGCATTGCATCAATCGCTCGAAATGAGTAAAGCGATGAACCCATAACATGTAAATGGTTACAATCTTTGAGTAAACCCTCATCGATATGATCAAAGGATAATAAGCCACAAGCACTATTAGGTATATTGAATATGAAATCACGCTCATTATAGTCTTGATAAGTTACAAATGCGCTGCCAGTATTAGCCCGGCTGTGGGATGTGATACCTTCAATATTCACACCATCTTTTTTTAGCCGATTAATACACATCTGGCCAAAGCTGTCCTTACCGACACAACTAAAAAATACAACAGGAAATCCTAATTTAGCCACCTGATCGGCAAAAATTGCTGGTGCTCCACTTGGAAAAGGCCCAATAAACTCACCAGTTTGATCAAAGCGCTGATGTTGTTTTTTAGCTAGAAATTCAACAAGTAGCTCTCCGATTGTGCAAATTTTAAAACTCATATTATGCTCCTGGTAAATTATGATACTTGACGCAATATTTATTCATAGCATATTGTTTAAAATTAGATTTTAACAATTGTTGATGATATTCTGTCACTGCTGGTTTTGATAAGATTGCAACATCCATTTGTTTCAATTTTCCAATACTATTATTATCTTCTGAAATACCTCTTTGCGATAATATGCCAATTGTATGATTAGCATGTTTTAATAATCGTTTATAAATTTCTTTTTGTTCAATGTTTTCAATAATTAATTGATTATTTACACTGATTGCCGCTAACTCAAGAATAAAATGCGTGACAGGATATTGCTCACATATAATCGCTAATTGATTATAACTTTTAATCACAATATCATCATGTAATACACCGCCAATTAAAATCACTTCTGCATCTGAGAACTCTTTCACCAATTGCGCATTATTAATATCATTCATAATGATTCTTAGTGATTTTTTGCTATGTAAAAAAGGGATAAGTTTGCGAATTAAATCGCCATGACTTAAAAAAATAGTATCGCCATCATTGATATAATTTAAACAAGTTTTAACTAAATCAATATCACCACCTTCAATACCTGAAGGGTAATTTGACGTTAGGAGAGTTGAGTTATTAGTTATTTTGCTAGGAGAAATATAGATAGCACCACCAAAAGAGCGCTTTAAATATCCTTGCTGTTCTAAATATGTAAGATCTTGTCTAATAGTAACATTCGAAACTTGAAGCTGATCTGATAATTCGTCGACTTTAACTTCACCTTGTTTTCGAACAATTTCTGCGATATCCAATCGACGTTTTAATAGAGTAGAAGATGCTCTAGCCAATTCTCACTTCCTATGTAATTGGTAAATAGTACGAATAAATTTAACATACATGCGGTCAATAACAAACAATCTAGACCTTTAATTACTAAATTATATTATTTTTATATTAATATTTGAGCGCTGACTTTTGTTAAAGGAAAGTAAATTTTTTTTCGATATTTTGTAATCAATCTTTTTTTTAGACAATAAAAAGTGCAATTTTGTGATCTATATCACTCTAATTCTGCTGGCATAACCTTCATTTTGCAATAATAATTAGACCAAATAACTTTCGATTTGAAAGAGTGTATTAAAATTTAAATAGTATTGACAAAAAGTTAAGGAGTAGCCGAATGTCTATTATTTCAAGCAATAACATGTTAAAAAAAGCCCAAAAGGAAAACTACGCAGTCCCCGCTTTTAATATCCACAATCTGGAAACCATGCAAGTTGTGGTCGAAACAGTCGCTGAACTGCAATCGCCGGTTATATTAGCGGGAACACCAGGAACTTATAGCTATGCCGGGACAGAAAATATCATCGCAATAGCCTACGAACTTTCCAAAAAACATAACGTCCCGTTAGCCCTCCATTTAGACCACCATGAAAGTTACCAAGATATTATCAACAAAATTGATGCTGGTGTTCGCTCAGTTATGATAGATGGATCCCATTTCCCATTTGAAGAAAATATTAATATTGTCAAACAAGTTGTTGAATATGCTCATCGTTACGATGTTAGCGTTGAAGCCGAATTAGGTCGCCTTGGTGGTATTGAAGATGATCTAGTGGTTGATGCAAAAGATGCATTATATACCAATCCACAACAGGCAGTTGAATTTATTGAGAAAACAGGAATTGACTCTTTAGCTATCGCAATCGGTACAGCACATGGGCTTTATAAGTCAGATCCTAAGCTTGACTTTGATCGTTTATCTGAAATTCGTTCAATAGTTGATATACCTCTTGTTTTACATGGTGCATCGGGTGTGCCGGATAAAGATGTACGTGAATGTATCAAGCGAGGGATTTGTAAAGTCAATGTTGCCACCGAACTAAAAATTGCTTTTGCTGATGCGTTAAAAAGTTATCTCATTGAAAATCCCGATGCTAACGACCCACGCCATTATATGAAACCGGCAAAATTGGCGATGAAAGAAATTGTCAAAAAAATCATTACTACCTGTGGATGTGCTGGCAAATTATAGAGGTCGATATGCTAATTTACACATTAACCCTCAATACTGCAATTGATATGAATATACGTTGTGACGGACTCAATCCAAATTGTGTCAACCGCACTTCACTCACGCAATACAGTCCGAATGGTAAAGCCGTCAATGTTTCAATTGTATTACATAAATTTAACAAGCCAACTTGCGCATTGGGTTTCTTTGGTGGATTTTCCGGTAAATACATTGTTGATGAACTAACTAAAATGCAAATTCAAACAATTCCTTGTTTCATTGATGATATTACTCGCATCAATGTGTTTATCAATGACGGACAAAATGAATACAAATTAGTGGGTAAAGGACCGTTTGTTCCGGATGATAAAAAAGCTGAAATGTTAGCCTTGATTGAATCATTAACAGCAGGTAGTTATTTAGTCATAAGCGGGAGTTTGCCAAATAATGTTGAACCAGAGTACTACCAAACAATTTTAGCTAAATGCAAAAACAAAAATATTCAGGTCATTTTAGATATTAGCCATCCAATACTCAGTAACTTGCTGAGCTATCAACCGCTACTAATCAAACCTAATGATGATGAATTAAAAGATATATTTGGTTTTGAATGTAAAACAACACAACAAGTTGTTTCGGCATTAGAGTCTGTTCACGCGAAAGGTGCGCAAAATATCTTATTAACTATGGGAGACAAAGGACTTTATTTTTCAAATGGAGAACACATTTGGTTTTGTAATTCTGTAGCCATAAAGCTGGTCAGTTCGGCCTGCGCAGGCGACTCATCACTTGCGGCATTTCTAAGCGAATGGCTGCCAGATCAAAACAACATTGCCACAGCAATGAAAAAGGCCTCTGCAACAGGTGCTAATGTTGCAGAATCCGACGGATTAGGCCTATTAGATAAAATCAGTACTTATATGGATAAATTGGAAGTTACCCAAATCAAGTAAGGGAGATGACGATGAAAAAAATATTAGCCGTAACAGGTTGCCCTACCGGTATTGCACATACCTATATGGCAGAAGAAGCACTCAAATCAGCGGCGCAAAAAGCCGGGGTTGAGATTAAAGTCGAAACAAACGGTGCTGGCGGTATCGATAATCTTATTACCGATGCTGATATTGCCGACGCAATTGGTGTTATTATTGCCGCAGATAAAGATGTCAATGCGGATCGTTTTAATGGATTACCCGTAATTGAAGTACCCGTTAAAGACGGCATTCACAAAGCAGCAGCATTAATTGAACAAATTTCCTCAGGCAATGTATCAATACGTAATGCAGATAAAGCAAGTATCAAACAATCTAATTCTGCCAATCAAAGCGAAGTAAAAGAGTCTATTGGTCGCCAGATTTATAAACATTTAATGAGTGGCGTATCAAACATGCTGCCATTTGTTGTCGCAGGTGGTGTGCTGATTGCAATATCTTTTTTATGGGGTATCTATTCCGCTAACCCAGAAAATGAACAATATAATGAATTTGCCGCATTACTAATGAAAATCGGTGGGCAAGCATTTGGTATTATGGTGCCTATTTTTACCGGTTTCTTAGCTTATTCAATTAGTGGTAGACCGGGAATGGTTGCCGGTTTTGTTGGTGGTTTAATTGCCAATATCACTGGAGCGGGATTCTTAGGTGGAATTATTGCCGGCTTCGCAGCAGGTTATTTAATGCTAGCTGTCAAAAAATTATTAGACGGCCTACCTCGTTCATTTGAAGGCTTAAAATCTATTTTTATAATGCCACTTATTGGTGTATTTGTGATTGGTAGCGGTATGTTTTTACTCGGTGAACCGATTGCCAGTATTAATAATGCCATGAAATCTTTCCTTGAATCATTACAATCTGCAAACCCTATTTTGTTAGGTGTTGTAATTGGTGCGATGTGTTCATTCGACTTTGGTGGACCAGTAAATAAAGCGGCCTATGTCACGGGTACAATGTTACTTGGTGAAGGTAATTTTTATTTTATGGCAGGCGTTTCAGCTGCTTGTATTGCCCCACCATTTGTTATTGCATTTTCAACCACAATATTTCGTGCTAAAGCCTTTAACGAAGAAGAAAGAGCAGCCGGTATTGTCAATTACGTTTTAGGATCGACTCACATTACTGAAGGTGCAATTCCATTTGCCGCTAAAGACCCGTTACGAGTTATCCCTATTATGATGTTATCTTCAGCTATTGCATCGGTATTAACTTTTATCTGTCAAATTCAAGTGCCGGCTCCGCATGGAGGTTTTTTAGTCTTACCACTGGTCAATAAACCACTATTATGGGTAGGCTGTATTTTTGTTGGTGCATTAGTCGGCGCAATTTTATTAGGCTTATTACGTATTCATGAAAAAAGAAAGAGCAATGAATAAATTCGCTAGGTAATCAATTCGATATGCCGATTTTATCGGTATATCGACTCAAACAAGGAAGGAAATATGAGTAATTTAAAACTAACCCCCGAGGATATCGCCATTATTGAAGGTGCATACAGCAAACAACAAGCAATTGAATTGGTGTCTAACAATATGATTCAAGCCGGATTCGTGGCGCAAGATTATACTCAAGCAATGCTTGACCGTGATTCACAAATCTCAACTTTTTTAGGAAATGGTATTGCTATCCCTCATGGGACAACAGAAAAGCGTGATAGTGTGCTAAAAACAGGATTGAAAGTTATCTACTTTCCGCAAGGTATCAATTGGGATGAGGACAATAATACTGCATACGTTGTGATTGGTATTGCCGCTAAAGCGAATGAGCATTTAGATATATTACGTCAATTAACCCGAGCTGTGATTGCTGAAGATACGCTTGAAAGAATCAAACAGGTTAAAACACCCGAAGATTTATTAGCGATTATTCAAGGCAACTAATAGCCAATAATCCCATGAGCGTAATTATTCATACTCATGGGATTTTTTCGTCACATTTCAAATCGCTTATATTATTTAGTAACCGTTAAAGAAAATATTAAGCTTAAAAATGCCAATCTATACTAGGTTATTTGTTAACTCTCTTAAAGAAGATCGTTATTTTCTTTTCAACATAACACGCAAATCTTCACCAATCATTGCCACTGATTCAAATTGGAAATTTGGCGCCATAGATAACTGGTGTAAATTAGGTAATATACACATATCTTGTGCATGATGACCCAATAGTTTCGGTGCATAATAGATAATAAGTTCATCAACTAAATCTTGCTCTATTAAAGCTCCAGCTAAATGAGCCCCCGCTTCAACCCAAACGGAATTAATTTGATTGTCAGCCAATTGCTTGAATAATTGGGTTAAATCAATATGATTATGGTTTGATGATTCAATGATTAACTGAGTATTTGGTTGATTAATGGCAATATCTTGTTTGCGGGCAACCCATGTCTCACCTGGCTGCTGAAAAATATTTTCATCGCCAGTTAGTTGGTTTTGACTATCAATAATAACGCGAACGGGTTGTCTGATGTTTTCCGGTAGATAGATCTGTTTAATATCGTTAGGCAAATCGGCATAGCGTATAGTGAGGCTAGCATTATCGGCTTGCACTGTTGCACGGGTGCTTAAAATACAACTTGCTTGCGCTCTAAATTGCTGAACATCTTGCCTTGCAGCTATCGATGTTATCCATTGACTTTCACCGGAAGCCATTGCGATCTTACCGTCTAAAGATGCGGCAAGTTTAAGTTGTACATAAGGTCGACCTGTTCGCATGCGTTTTAAAAAGCCTTTATTAAGCGCTTCGGCTTGTTCGGTCAAAACACCTAATGTTACCAAAATTCCCGCATCAACCAACCGTTTTATGCCTTGACCGGCAACGGTTGGATTAGGATCTTGCATCGCAATAACAACACGAGCCACTCCAGCTTTAATAAGAGCATCAGCACATGGTGGAGTTCGTCCATAATGGCTACAGGGTTCTAACGTGACATAAACAGTTGCACCTTGCGCCGCTTTGCCCGCCATTTTTAGCGCATACACTTCGGCGTGTGGCTGCCCTGCTTTAAAGTGGTAGCCTTTACCAATAATCTGATCGTGTTTAACGATAACGCAACCGACATTTGGATTAGGTGTCGTTGTAAAGCGCCCGAGCTTAGCAAGTTCGATAGCTTGTTGCATGTAATGCTGATCTTTATCGCTCATAAGTGTCATATTGCAGTTTATTTCTGTTGTAACTTGGCAATTTCATTACTAAATTGTTCAATATCATCAAAGCTAAAGTAGACAGAAGCAAAACGGATATAAGCCACTTTATCAAGACTTTTTAGCTCTTCAATCACATAATCACCGATCAATTTAGCTGGAATTTCACGTTCGCCAGTTGCACGCAGTTTTGATTTTATACGGGTTATTGCATCTTCAATTGCATCAAAACTTACCGGGCGTTTTTCCAATGCTCGTTTGATACCATTACGTAATTTATCTTCATCAAATGGCTCACGAACTTTATTGCTTTTGATGACATTCGGCATAATTAATTCAGCTACTTCAAATGTGGTAAAACGTTCATTACATACCACACATTGCCGACGACGACGCACCTGAAATCCTTCACCGACCAGGCGTGAATCAATCACCTTGGTATCATCTGCATTACAAAACGGACAGTACATAATAATATCCTTATAATGACATAATTGGCATTACAATAGCTGAAAATATAGATTTAAACAAGATTTCAGTTATCTAATGCACATCACATTAGTTTATTCAACTTTTGTTTGAATGGTGATAATAAAAAAACGCCGCTAAATTAGCGGCGATCTCAGAGTAATCTACCAATCTAACTTAATTAGAAAATCGCGTAATTTGGTAAAATCATCGGACATATAATGCGAAAGTAATGGCATATCAGCACGCTCAGCAAGTTCTTTCGGTAGTGGTATTGATTTCCCCAAAATCTCTTCCACAACCTCTTTAAATTTAGCCGGGTGCGCTGTACCTAAAAATAAACCATATTCACCTTCTTGCAGCTGGTCACGAAGTACACGATAAGCAATGGCGCCATGTGGCTCAGAGAGATAACCTTTTTGGGCTAATTCACGGACACTTTGTTTGGAAACCTCATCGGAAACGGCAGCGTGTCCTAATGATTTTAACACCCAGTTTTCTCTTTTGTAGATTTCTTCAATCCGAGGCCAATTGTTTGGTTGGCTCACATCCATAGCGTTAGACAAAGTTGCCACAGTAGCATGAGGTTCCCATTTACCCGTGTCTAAATAGCGTGGAACAGTATCATTAGCATTGGTGGCAGCAATAAAACGTTTAACTGGTAATCCCATGGTTTTCGCCAATAAGCCTGCGGTTAAGTCGCCAAAATTACCACTTGGCACCGAAATAACTAACTGCTCACGCTGTTTTGTTGTTAACTGAGCATACGCTTCAAAATAATAACAAATTTGCGCTAATAATCGACTGATATTGATAGAGTTAGCTGAGTTTAACCCTATAGCTGATTTTAATGCTTCATCATCGAACGCTTGTTTAACTAATGACTGGCAAGCATCAAAATCGCTTTGAATTGCGATTGTATGAATATTATCACCGAGGGTACAAAATAGTTTCTCTTGAAGTGGGCTGATTTTGCCTTCAGGGTATAAAATAACGACCCGAATATTTGGTAAATGATAAAATGCATGGGCAACTGCCGCACCGGTATCGCCAGAAGTGGCGGTTAAAATAGTGATTTTTTTATCGGCAGCTACTTGAACTAAGGCTTGCGCCATAAAACGCCCACCAAAATCTTTAAATGCTAAGGTAGGACCATGGTAGAGTTCCAACGTTCCGATATCTTCTTCAACTGATTTGACTGGTGCAGGAAACTCAAAGGCATTTTTGACTAATCGTTGCATATCTTCATGACTAATTTCATCGCCAATAAAAGCAGATAAAATTTTGGCACTTCGAGTAACAAAATCAAGTTTTAACAGAGACTCAATTTCATTAGCTGAGAATTTAGGTAATTGCTCAGGGAAAAATAGACCTTGATTTTTTCCTAGCCCTTGCTCAACCGCTTGGGCAAAACTAACTTGCTGACTGTGATCTTTTAAGTTATACAATTTCATAATATGTTCCGATTATCTTTATACTTTAATTGTGGGTTGTTTGGGATTTCAACTTCACCAAAAACCATTGGAATCTTTTAATTTCACTAATATTTTGTTTTCTTAATCAAGCTTAAATAACTCTTGCACCTTGCGTATCGATTTTACAAATATGTGTAAAACCTTCATCATTTTGCAAATAGTCACTTTTCAGTAATGATTCTACTTGCTCAGCTGTATCAAGATTATCCGTAATGACAAACATGGTTGGTCCTGAGCCGGAAATACCCGAAGCAAGTGCACCAAGTTGTTTCACCCGTTTTTGTGTTTCATCAAAGTTTGGTAATAATTGTTTACGGTAAGGCTCGGCAATGTTATCCACTAACATCGCGGCGGCCAATTTTGGTTGCTGAGTATAACAGGCATGTAAAAAACCACCGACATAACGACCATGCGCAACACAATCTGCTTTTTGATACTGAGCAGGTAATATGGCTCGTGCTTCTGCTGTCGATACTTTAATGCCGGGATAAGCCATTACCCAATACCAATTTTCAAAATGTGGAATGGTTTGGCTAATGATGCCCATTTCATCAAGGATAAATTGCATGCCACCTAAGTAACAAGGCGCAACATTATCATAATGCACACTACCGGATATCCGTCCTTCAAGTTCCCCCATCATTGAAAGCATTTCAAACTCATTAAAAGGTTTATCGAAAAACGTATTTAAAGCAACAAATGCCCCGACAACAGAACAAGCACTCGACCCCAATCCAGAACCAATTGGCATATTTTTTTCAAGTGTGATGCTCACCGGCAACGTTTTCCCCATTGCTTTACAAAAACGCTGCCAACATTGATAAACAATATTGTATTTAGGATCACGAGGCAGTTTTTTTACAAATTGCCCTTTGCTAATCAAATTAAATTCATTAGCCGA
This sequence comes from Gilliamella sp. ESL0405, assembly GCF_019469205.1. Taxonomy (NCBI): domain Bacteria; kingdom Pseudomonadati; phylum Pseudomonadota; class Gammaproteobacteria; order Orbales; family Orbaceae; genus Gilliamella; species Gilliamella sp. ESL0405. Next base: position 2,249,376 of record NZ_CP048265.1, read on the forward strand.
TTCAACCGTTATACAATCCCCAAGCATTGCTCCACTAATCGGATTAATGGCAGCACCTAAAATATCAAAACCAACACTAATATTAGCCATTGATGCAGGTGCGTAGACAGTTATAGATTTATGGCTCATTTATCCTCCAATTTTACCTGATGTTGTACGTAAAATATCCGCAAAAACACCTGCTGCGGTAACATCATTGCCAGCACCATAGCCACGTAAAACCAGTGGAATTGGTTGATAATATCTTGTATAAAATGCCAATGCATTTTCGCCATTTTTGACTTTATAAAGAGGATCTTCACTATCCACCGCTTCAATCTTAACGCTACATTGATTACCATCAATACTGCCTACATAACGTAATACTTTTCCCTCTTTGGCTGCCTGCTCAGATTTTGCTTTAAACTGAGCATCGAGCTGAGGTAATTTTGCCATAAATTCATCAATGCTACCTTGCGCATACTCTGCAGGTAAAACAGATTCGACATTGATTTGATCAAGTTCTAACTGTAATCCTGCTTCTCGCGCTAGAATTAACAATTTTCTTGCCACATCGGTGCCCGATAAATCATCACGTGGATCAGGCTCTGTAAAACCTTTTTCCTTAGCTAATTTGGTAGCTTCAGACAATGACATCCCTTCGTCAAGCTTACCGAAAATAAACGATAATGACCCAGATAAGATACCTGAGAACTTAATCAATTCATCACCAGCGTTAAGTAAATTTTGTAGATTTTCAATAACCGGTAAACCAGCACCTACATTGGTATCATATTGGAACTTACGCTTACTTTTTGCCGCTTCTTGACGTAAGCGTAAATAGTAAGCCATGGAGCTGGTATTGGCTTTTTTATTAGGGGTGACAACATGAAAACCGTTTGCTAAAAAATCAGCATACTTATCGGAAACTTCATTACTGGAAGTACAATCAACTAAAATAGGATTTAGTAATCGATTATTTTTCGCAAACTCTATAATACTGTCTAATGTATAAGGTATTTGACTCTGTTTTATCTGCTCACGCCAATTGGTCAAATCAATACCATCACGATTAAGTACGCTATGTTTAGAGTTGAATAAACCACAGACACGCAGATCGACCTGTTTGTTTTTGAGCCATTGTTGTTGGCGACCAATTTGATCAACTAAGGCACCGCCAACACCACCAACACCCACCACAAAAACATCTAACATTTTATCGGTGCCAAATAACATTTGATGAGTGACCCGAACGCCCATTACCGCCACATCATTATCGACAACAACTGAAATAGAACGCTCAGAAGACCCCTGCGCTATAGCAACGATATTAATGTTTGCTCGAGCTAATGCGGTAAAGAAATTAGCCGACAGACCACGCAACGTGCGCATTCCGTCACCCACGACGGAGATGATAGCTAGTTTATCAATCACCTCAATTGGCTCAAGTAAACCGTCTTTAAGCTCTAAATAAAATTCATCACTTAATGCTTCTTCCGCTCGATATAGCTCAGTTTGTGGAATGCAAAAACTGATGCTATATTCGGATGATGATTGGGTAATAAGTACAACAGAAATACCCGCATAGGACATGGCTGAAAAAACACGGGCTGACATGCCAACCATACCTTTTAATCCTGGTCCGGATACATTAATCATTGCCATATTGTTGAGATTAGTTATACCTTTTACCGGTGTTGTTGAATCAACAACATTTGCCCCAATTAATGTACCGGGTGCATCAGGATTGTTGGTATTTTTAATTAAACAAGGAATTTGGAACTGAGCTATCGGTAAGATTGTTCTTGGATGAAGCACCTTAGCACCAAAATAAGAAAGCTCCATTGCTTCTTGATAAGACATTGTTTTTAATAATTTAGCATCAGGCACAATGCGAGGATCACAAGTGTAAACGCCATCAACATCTGTCCAAATTTCGCAGCAGCTTGCCCGTAAACATGCAGCCAACACGGATGCTGAATAGTCTGAACCATTACGACCAAGCACGACTAATTCACCTTTGTCATTACCCGCTGTAAAACCAGCCATTAAGATAATATTTTCAGGTGGAATATGCATTTCACTAATTCGATGTGATGACTCAACAATATCGACAGTCGATTCAAGGTAATCGCCTTGAGCAATTAACATTGTAACCGGATTGATGACCGTTACGGCATGACCTTTTGCTATTAATAACTGTTGCATAATAGCAATGGAAAGTTTTTCACCACGACAAATGATTGAAGCATTAATACTGTCAGGGCACTGACCTAATAGCCCAATCCCTTCTAGCAACTGTTTGAGATTATTAAGCTCATTGAGTGCAAACCGTTTCATTTCGTCATAGGCAAAATTAGGTACTGCTTTTGAGATACCTTCTAATAGATCGGCAAAAATTTTCTCTGCATCATAAATGTTAGTTTCAACATCCTGCCCTGCGACCGTTTTTTCGACCATTGCAACCAAATGATTGGTAATTTTAGCGGGTGCCGATAAAACAGTTGCTGTCTGCTCTTGCTTTGCATTATTTTCAATAATCTCTGCAACACGCAAAAAACGTTCTGCGTTAGCGACAGATGTACCTCCAAATTTTAAAACTTTCATATCACACCTTTACTTATTATCCTAATTTATGCCAGTTCTTATTCAAAATATTAGTTTGTAACTTTTAAGATTTTGAACCTATTTTGTATATAAAGTAAAAAACCCGCCTTTTTTGGCGGGTTTTTCAATATTTTTAAGGAAAAATCAACCCGCCCTATATTTAATAATAGTGCCTGTGGTGCCAATCATGCTAATAATGGTCATGATAATGTTCATTATTTTTCCTTGAATAAAATTCTATATTAAACTTAAAACAAAACAGCCCGACATTTTCATGTCAGGCTGTATTAATTAAAAAACTTTTTTGCTGTTTTCATACTCATTGACTACCTTGTTTAAAGCTTGGTAGATACTTTGAGCATCTTGTTTCTTTAATGCTTCATCAAGAATATTGAGATACGATAACATCAATTTTTGATTATCTTCGGCAAACTGTGGCGAAACTTCCTGATCTTCATATAACATGACATAAGTGCGAGCAAAGCCAAAGATCAAAAAATAGACCGATGCATTTTTTGGATCTTCTTGAATTAAAGTTCGCATAGCTTTACGCAGTTTTACATAACTGTCTGTACCTGGCAAACTTGTCGCAAATGTATTTGTTACTTCAGTAAATGTCATTACCCATAAACCTCAATCAAAATTACAAGAAGAAAGAATATCAATCCATTAGCATAAGTGCAAGTCTATTTTGTTGACAAAATCCATTTTTTTACGATTTAACAGCATCGAGATCCATAATCTAAATGCCAATGCTGGTTTGACTATTACAGTGATTTACTCACCGCTAACCCTGCCGATGCTTGTGCAACAGGCATAATTTCAATGGAATTAACATTAAAATGAGCAGGTGTGTTAACCAACCATGACACCGTATTGGCAATATCTTCCGGCGTGATGTAATCAACACCTTCATAGACAGCTGCGGCTTGTTCATTGTTACCATGGAAACGGACATTAGAAAACTCAGTGCCACCACATAACCCCGGCTCAATATTTGTCACTCTGACTTTTTTTCCCAAAAGGTCAGTACGTAAATTTGCACTAAATTGTTTAACAAATGCTTTGGTAGCGCCGTAAACATTACCGCCTTTATAAGCGTATGTTCCGGCTACCGATCCAAGATTAATGATATAACCAAAATTACGCTCAACCATACCCGGTAAAATTTGATGGGTTAAATGAACTAAACCAATAATATTGGTTTCAATCATGGTTTCCCAATCATCATAATTAGCTTGATCAGCTGTTTCTAATCCCAAAGCTAGTCCAGCATTATTAATCAAGATATCAACTGGCTGAAACTCTTTAGGCAATTGTAATAATATTGTCTCAACCGAATCTTTCTTTGTGACATCTAAAGATAATCCAAAAAAATTGGTACCTAACTCTGTTGCCAGCTTTTGCAATTTATCTATACGCCGAGCAGCACCGACAACTTTATAACCGTCAGCAATAAGCTTACGACAGATTGCTTGACCAAACCCTGAAGATGCACCGGTAACTAAAGCGATATTCATACTCAATCTCCTTGTATATTAAGAATTATCTGAGTATTTTTTAGAATACTTTACAGGTTAACTAGAAAATTATTCTTTAAATTATACTCAAACGTATAGTATTTCTGAAAGTTCTTGACAAAAATATTATCTTTTTAATAAAAAAACCCGCTTATAAAGCGGGTTGATGTTTAACATTTCATTTTGCTGGCTCTTGCGCTGGCTCATCATCTTTTAACGGCACGATTAATGTGTCGATGTGAGTATTATTGATGAGTTGGCGAGCAGAAGACATTAATTTGCTCCAAAAATCTTGGTGATGACCACAAACAACTAAATCAACCCCATATTCGTGGATAGCTTCAATTAATACTTGACCAAATTCACCATTTCCGGAGAGGGTATGTGCAATTGGATAACCTGCTTCATCAGCCAATTTATTTAAGGCAATGTGCGCATCTTCAGTAATACGATCTTTCATATCATTCATATTGATATCAACTAAACCGGTGTAAAGATCTGAATAATTAATACCAACGTGAATCAATGAGATTTGAGCATTATATGGTCGGGCCATAGAAACTGCTTTTTCGACAAGCACTTCACTTTCTGGTGATAAATCAACTGCGACTAATATATGTTTATAAGCCATGATACTTTACTCCTTCCTATTTTTAACTTCCTAGTTAAATTGATAATCAGTACTCTATTTTTACTACTAAATCAATTTTTGAGCAAGCCAAAAAAGTGACCCAGATAACAAAATTGATATTGGAAGTGTTAAAACCCATGTCAGCGCAATATTTTTTATTGTCTTACTTTGTACACCGCCGCCGTCAACAATCATAGTACCGGCTACTGATGATGAAAGCACTTGAGTTGTCGAAACCGGCATACCGGTATAACTTGCAATCCCAATTGATAAAGCAGTGGTAATTTGTGCTGAGACGCCTTGTGCATAAGTCATGCCTTTTTTACCAATTTTCTCACCTATAGTAATAGCAACACGTCGCCAACCAATCATGGTACCAACAGCTAGCGCTGATGCAACGGCAATAATGATCCAAATTGGCGCATATTCAACAGTTTTAAGTAAATCATTGTTTAATGATTTTAAGTATTGCTTATCTTGTGAAGACACATTAGGTTGTTTAGCCACATGTGATACCGTATCAGATAAACATAGTAAAATGCGTCTGGTTTGTGAACGTTGGTCTACTGTTAGCGTTTCATAATCATTGAGTTTATTAAATAAGTTATTAGCAATACCTAAGGTGGTAAAAGAGCGAGAATAATCGCAATGATATTTATTTAAATCAGTTTCAGGAATAGTTGTATCAACAGCAGTTTGTGAACCAATCACTGAATTAAGCTCTTGGTTATGCGTGACAAAATACTCTTCAATATTATGGATAGCATTACGAGTATTGGTAATGTCATAAGTAGAAGCCTGCATATTAACAATAAAGCCGGCCGGCGCAATACCCATTAATACCAGCATTAATAAACCAATCCCTTTTTGTCCGTCATTAGCGCCATGAGAAAAACTCACTCCCGCCGCCGAAATAATTAGCATAATACGGATCCAAAATGGCGGTTTCTTTTTACCATAAAGCTTTTCACGCTGTTCAGGCGTCATGAAAATACGTTCTCTTTTTTTGCGGCTCTTTTTACTTTGACCTTTGCGAGTCCAATATTTTCTTAGTAAAAAGATCATCAACCCGGCAATCACAAGCCCAACAACAGGGGAAATAATCAATGATAAAAAGATTGAAATCATTTTAGGTATATTAAGTGCATCAATGATCGATGTATCTGTAATAAAGGCATTAGCCAGTGCCACACCGATAATCGATCCAATTAAGGTATGTGAACTTGATGCAGGAATACCTACATACCAAGTGCCTAAATTCCAAATGATTGCGGCAAATAAGATGGAAAATACCATCGCAAGCCCGTGCGCTGAGCTTACATTTAGTAAAAGATCTGTCGGTAAAAGGTGAACAATAGCATAAGCGACACTCAGCCCGCCGAGCAATACGCCAAAAAAGTTAAACATACCTGCCATAAAAACGGCAAGTTGTTCTTTCAATGCCCTTGTATATATTACTGTTGCCACAGCATTAGCTGTGTCATGGAAACCATTAATTGCCTCATAAAAAAGAACAAAAAATAGTGCCAAAACTAATAATACAATGGTTGTAAATTCTAAATCAGCAAATAGATGAAACATAATATATCTTTCTGTTGTTAATAGCCCAGCTATTATCCTTGAGAATCAAGCAATGAGCAAAACAATTTTTACATTTTTCGCTTTGCATAACGTGCAGCCAGTACAGCACAGATCATGAGTTGTACTTGATGAAAAATCATTAAAGGCAAAATCATAATGCCCATTATCGACATTGGGAAGATAACACTTGCCATTGGAATGCCACTAGCAAGGCTTTTTTTCGAACCACAAAACACAATGGTAATCTCATCTTCTTTATTAAAACCTAATAGTCGCGACCCATAAGTGGTCGCCAACAATACAATGGTTAATAAGACGATAGAATAAAAGATAATCTCTATAAGTGATAGCAAACTAATTTTAGACCAAATCCCGTTAGCAACCGCATCACTAAAGGCAACATAAACAACTAACAAAATGGATAAGCGATCTGTTTTAGCAATCACTGTTTTATATTTATCGACCCATTTACCAATAAATCGCCGTGAGATATGACCGAGTACAAATGGTAACATCAGTTTGAGCATAATTGATGAGATAGCATCAAGCAAATTCATTGATCCTGCCGCTTGAGTATGCATAAGTAAACCCACTAATACAGGCGTTATAAATACCCCTAATAAAGTAGATGCTGATGCACTACAAATTGCAGCCGCAACATTACCTTTGGCTATGGATGTAAAGGCGATTGCTGATTGAACAGTGGCGGGTAAAACACAAAGATAGACAAATCCAAGATAGAGTTCATAAGGTAAGAAAGTAGGGACTAAAAATTGCATTAGTACGCCTAAAATAGGGAAAAGAATAAAAGTCGTAGCAAAGATGAATAGATGCAGTCGCCAATTTTTAATCCCGACAACGATGGCCTGAAATGATAACTTAGCGCCATGCATAAAAAATAATAAGCCAATAGCAAACGTTGTTAGGTATTCAAAAACAACTTTAGTTTGCCCTTCACAAGGAAATACACTGGCAGTCAGCACCACACAAATTAAAATTAATAGAAACGGATCGATTTTAAAACGTTGTAGTAAGTTCATGGCTTCTATCGTGATAAGTTAAAAAAAATCGCCACAAAAGTGGCGATAGATAAGATAGTAAGATTTACTCTAAGAAACTGCGAAGCACATCAGAACGGCTTGGATGACGTAATTTACGTAATGCCTTAGCCTCGATTTGACGTATACGTTCACGTGTAACATCAAACTGTTTACCGACCTCTTCAAGTGTATGGTCAGTATTCATATCAATACCAAAACGCATACGTAGTACTTTCGCTTCCCTCGGTGTTAATCCTGATAAGATATCACGAGTTGCGCTTCGTAAACTCTCTGATGTCGCTGCATCTAATGGTTGCTCAAGCGCTGTATCTTCAATAAAGTCACCTAAGTGTGAATCTTCATCATCACCGACCGGCGTTTCCATGGAAATTGGCTCTTTGGCAATTTTCAGCACTTTACGTATTTTCTCTTCTGGCATCTGCATGCGCTCAGACAACTCTTCTGGAGTTGGCTCACGCCCAATCTCTTGTAACATTTGACGAGAGATTCGGTTTAGCTTATTGATTGTTTCAATCATATGCACCGGAATACGAATCGTTCTGGCTTGGTCAGCAATAGAACGAGTAATGGCTTGCCTGATCCACCATGTAGCATAAGTTGAGAATTTATAACCACGACGGTATTCAAATTTATCAACAGCTTTCATCAAACCGATATTACCTTCTTGAATAAGATCTAAGAATTGTAATCCTCGATTGGTGTATTTTTTCGCAATAGAGATAACCAAACGTAAATTCGCTTCAACCATCTCTTTTTTAGCTCGACGAGCTTTTGCTTCACCAATAGACATACGTCGGTTGATATCTTTAATCTGTTCTATAGATAAATTAGTTTCCGTTTCAATTTGCTGCAAACAATTAATTTCAGCTTCAATAGGCTCTTCAAACTCTTTTAAATTTGCGGCAAAAGCACCCTTAGCCGTTAAGGCTTTTTTAAACCAGCTCATGTTATTTTCATTGCCGGTAAAATGGGTCATAAACTGTTTTTTCGGCATCTTGCACTGCTCAACGCAGATCTTCATAATCACACGCTCATGTGCTCTTACGCGATCCATCATGCTGCGCATATTATTTACAAGAATATCGAATTGTTTACCCACTAAACGAAATTGTTTAAAGATTTCGGATAGATTTTCGATCTCTTGTTGTGCTTTTTTATGTGCACGTCCATACTTTTTGATAGCGGCTGAAGTTTTATCATGCTGTTCTTTTAATTCAGCAAACTTAGCTTTGGCAACTTCCGGATCGATCGAGACATCGTCATCAGCAGAATCACTGTCTTCCTCTTCGTTTTCATCGTCGCTATCATCAATTTCGATCTCTTCTTCGTTATCATCTAACTCTTCCGGTAACTCTTCTGCTGATTCTTCAGCATTCGGATCAACAAAGCCAGTGATAAGATCAGACAGACGTACTTCACCACTTTCAATTAAATTATATTGTTCTAAAAGATAAGTAATCGCTTCTGGATATTCTGAAACAGAGGTTTGAACTTGGTTAATCCCATCTTCAATACGTTTTGCGATGTCAATTTCGCCTTCACGGGTTAAAAGTTCAACCGCCCCCATTTCGCGCATGTACATACGCACAGGATCGGTAGTTCGACCTATTTCTGATTCAACATTAGAAAGTACCAATGCTGTCGCTGCTTCAACAGCTTCTTCATCAGGAACATTATCTGAAAGTAATAACTCATCAGAATCAGGGGCTTCTTCAAGAACTTGAATCCCCATATCATTGATCATTTGGATAATATCTTCAATCTGATCTGAATCAATAATTTCTTCTGGCAAGTGATCGTTGACATCAGCATAGGTCAGGTATCCCAGTTCCTTACCTCGAATGATCAGAAGTTTTAACTGTGATTGAGAATTTTGCTCCATAAAAGGTATCCACATTTAGTTATTCGGTAATGTATAATATATATGTAAGACAAAATGATATTGTCTCCATATACCCTATATATTTAGTCTTTTTTTGATAAAACAAGTATTAGTGTCGCTAATTCTTTTTTCTCTGCGGTACTTAAGCCGGAGACTCTCTCTTTTGCGATCAGTTCATCTTGCCTTTGGGCGAGTATATTATCATATAACTCTTTTAAAGTATGAGAAAATATTGTGCTTATTTCATCATCTTGATAATGGTGTTCCCAGCTTGCTAGACGATTAAGTTGCTTATAAAACGGTCTATCAATACATTGCGTTAATATCTGGGCTGTAGTTATATTTGGGTAATGTTGGCATAATTCAAGTAATTCAATAAAAATATCAATCCCCGCTAACTTGGCTTGACGCATAATATTGATATCCGAGACTTGTTTAGCAAGGTTTGGATACTGTATTAACAAACCAATTAAAATACGCATAATTGTTAATTTCATTTGAATTGAAGGCTTAACTTCAGCCGTCTTATCTTCACTTTTTTGACGATTATCACGAATTAATTGTTCAATTTGCGCAACATCAAGTAAGCCTAAATAACGCCCCAGTTGTTGAAGTAAATTTAACCTGAAAGCTTTCGCTTTTACTTGCTCAAGCATTGGTATAGCAAGTGCACTCAATTTTGCTTTGCCTTCAGAACTACTTAAATCAACTTGTTTTAATAATTCATCAAATAAAAATTGAGATAAGTTAGGCGCTGATTGTAAATGCGATTCGAAACCTTGTTTGCCCACTTTACGTACAAAACTATCCGGATCTTCATCCTGTGGCAAAAAAACAAATGTAATTTGTTTACCGTCAATCAAGCAAGGCAGTAACACATTAAGCGCACGCCAAGCTGCACTACGACCCGCTTTATCACCGTCATAACAAAATATGACAGAATCAGTTGCCCTAAATAGTAACTTGATGTGCTGTTCTGATGTTGATGTTCCTAATGCTGCCACAGCATAATCAATGCCATATTGCGCTAGCGAAACAACATCCATATACCCCTCAACCACCATGAGTTTATCGGGGTTACGATTAATCTCTTGTGCTTCATAAAGCCCATATAATTGGAATCCTTTATGAAAGATTGGGGTTTCTGGCGAATTGATATATTTAGCCGAATCATTGATTATCGTGCGCCCACCAAAAGCAATCACATTGCCTTGCCTGTCTCGAATAGGAAACATAATTCGACCACGAAAACGATCATATTGATTACCACCGTCACTGGTCACTAACATGCCAGCTTGATCATAAAGATGAGTTTCCGCTTTCGTTTTTGCCACACTTTGGAAAGTTGAACGCCATTCGTTAGGTGCGTAACCTATTTTGTACCGAGCAATAATTTCACTGTTAAGCCCTCGCTGTAAAAGATACTGTTGCGCATCTTTTGACGTGGTTAATGTTAATTGCTGCTGGTAAAAATTGGTGATTTTTGCCATTAGTGTATAAAGGTCACGGCGAACATTACGCGATTCAATCTGTTTTGAATTATCAAGTTGGCTGTTATCGCTATCAGTATAAGGAACTTGTATCCCTTGCATGCTAGCGATTTCTTCAATTGCTTCGGGAAAAGATAAACGGTCGTACTGCATAAGAAAATTCACTACCGAACCGGATGCACCACATCCAAAACAATAGTAAATTTGTTTTTTTTCATTTAGTGAAAAAGAGGCGGTTTTTTCATCATGAAAAGGACAACAACCAAAGTAGTTATTTCCTTTCTTTTTCATTTTAACGCGTTTACTGATCACATCAAGAATACTTGTGCGAGCAATTAAATCTAAAATAAAATCATTAGGAATACGACCTTTCATGATAAAATTCAACCAATATTGGTATTACCCAAAGACAACAAGCCGTATCGAAATGTACGGCTTGTTAAAATCTCTTTATATTAAAAATAGATAAAATTGATAGTTAGTATCAATTAAAATTTTCAGTATAAATCTTAGTATAGACGAGTGCGACGAGCGTTTTCTCTTTCTAATTTTTTAGCATGGCGTTTAACAGCTGCTGCTTTTGCGCGTTTACGAATAGTTGTTGGTTTTTCGTAAAATTCACGGTTACGAACTTCAGCTAAAATCCCTGCTTTCTCGCAAGAACGTTTGAAACGACGTAATGCTACATCGAAAGGTTCATTTTCACGTACTTTAATTACTGGCATGTGCCTCTCACCTCAAATTTGTTTAATATCACAAAGGACTAAAAATTAGTGCGCAATTTTACCTCTAATCGATATATGTTGTAAAGTAAAATATCGAATAATTACCACAGAGCAAATTAATTTGCTAATCTACAAGCTCAGTCAGATAATAAACGATAGTTATTCAAAATAAATAGGTGTTTTATGTCATTATTTTTTACCGGTCAATACCCTCAACGCCGCTTACGTCGCAATCGAGCACATGATTTTAGCCGCCGTCTAGTTGCTCAAAATCATTTAACAGTTAATGATTTAATTTATCCTGTCTTTATTGTTGAAGGTAAAAACATAACTCAATCTGTTTCATCAATGCCTAATGTGAATCGCATGAGTATCGATGTATTATTAAAAGAAGCAGAAGAAGTGGTTAAATTAGGCATACCTGTTTTAGCGTTATTTCCGGCTATCGATGCATCAAAAAAATCATTATTGGCGCAAGAAGCTTATAACGAAAATGGCTTAGTTCCCCGAGCAATTAGCGCCCTAAAAAAAGCCTTTCCCCAACTAGGCATTTTATCCGATGTTGCGCTCGATCCTTATACTACACATGGGCAAGATGGCATTATTGACGATCAAGGCTATGTTCTAAATGATATTTCAGTCGAAACGTTGATTAAGCAAGCCTTAGTTCAAGCGCAAGCTGGCGTCGATATTATTGCACCTAGCGATATGATGGATGGTCGCATCGGCGCTATACGTAATGCGCTTGAATCGCATGGATTTGTGAATACCCAAATTATGGCATATTCAGCCAAATATGCATCAAGCTTTTATGGCCCTTTCCGTGACGCAGTCGGATCAGCATCGAATATAAAAGGTGGCAATAAAAAAACTTACCAACTCGATCCCGCTAACAGTGATGAAGCACTACAAGAAATTTATCAAGACTTGAGCGAAGGAGCGGATATGGTAATGGTTAAACCAGGGCTGCCTTATCTTGATATTGTCACGAAAGTTAAACAAACTTTTGCCGTACCTACCTTTGCTTATCAAGTATCCGGTGAATACGCTATGCTCAAAGCTGCCATTGAAAATGGTTGGCTAGATGAAAAATCGACTATCATGGAATCGTTACTATGCTTTAAACGAGCGGGCGCTGATGGCGTGCTAACCTATTTTGCCAAACAAGCAGCCCAGTGGTTACTGGGCCCATAATATCATCAAGTTATAAACTAAAATCGACTGGCTAAAACCCTGTCGATTTTTTACATAAATTAACTAAATTTGTCTAAAAAGTGTTTATTATTTATGACTAAATTTTAGACTAATGATTATTAACATTATCCATTCAACATTTTTAAATAAATAACCCACCAATAGCTGCCCTAAAAGTCAAATTAGTTAATGACCTAAATTCAATAACGATCTGGCAGTTCTAAATGTAAAAAAGTTTCAGTAAAACTATATGTTTGTGTAAAAATCTGATAATATTTACAAAGTTAAGCGATTTGGGAGTAGAAAATGATATATGAACTTGTTCCAATTGAATTGCATGATGAACTGAATAAATTTCGTCATGATTTAGAAAAAATGGCTTCACAACATATAGAAGTTTGTCCTTTTTGCCAACAAAATGAATTCTATCTGATTCGTTCAAAACCAACAAATACCTATCGTTGCAAAGCTTGTGACAAATATTTCAATGTAGCATCTAACACCTCTTTTAATCGATTATCACCATTTGATTGGTTAGAAACGATATTTACTAGCCGTATAGCAAACAAAAGTTACCAAACTATTGCAAAAAAATTAGGCTGTACGTTAGAAAAAGTCATGCGGCGAGATCAAGCTATTGTTGATCATTTGAAGTCTTACTATCCATTACTAAACAAATGGTATACCGGTGCAAAACAATTAAAAATCACCCCGACACTTACCAAACAACATCAAACACTGATTGAAAAAGTCACGTCTTTATTAAATGAACAATCGCCAGTTTGTTTATATTGTAGTTCAACAGAAACAACCAAAGTTGGTAAACGCACTTGTTATCGTTGTAAGCGTTGCAGACGTAGCTTTAACATTTTAAGTGACACAATTCTTAATCGTCTTCCTAAGTCTGAACTATGGATTGAATTTATTAATTTGCTTGTTTCCGGAAAAAATAATATGCAAATCCAAACTGAATTAGGTTTTAATGGTAATACAGTAAATCATTGGCGAAACGCATGGTGTGAAATGATGAAACGTTGGAACTTAGAAGATTTGGCAAATTGGTGTCAATGCCATTAATAAATGCCATTAATAGAAGTAACATAATAGTGAACTAGGTAAAAAATCTACGTTTAATCACATTCATTTTCTTACAATAACATGAAATAGAAGCCTAAATTATGAATAAATCATTATTTTATTTATCAATATGTTCATTAAGCTTTTTATTAGTATTAACAGGATGTGATGAAGAACAGTCATCGCAGATAGCATCTTCATCTCAAACAAACAACAACCAAAATAATAATTTAAATGTTGATAGCCTAAGTTCAGACACGTTTGATGAAGAGGTTCAATCCCTGTCATACTTACCTGTTACTATAATCAATAGTTATCTTTTCCATAATGAACCGGAATTACTACCAAATCATAAATTAATTAAACAACAAAAAATTGAAGGAGCATCAGATAAGCTCATCAATTATAATGAACAAGGTTATGTTGCTAATTATGATTTAGAAGGTTTTTATGGCGAACTCGATTATAAGAACGCTAAATATTTTTACGGAACAAAAGAAAACCGCAATGATTATAAAATCACATTTGATGCCAGCAAAAATATACTCGGTATGAAAAATAGCAAAGGCGATATTGTTGCAAGAAATGAATTTGATGAAGATGGTCGTTTGGTTGAAATGACACTATCGCATTTTGCAGAAAATAATGTCATTTTTAATAGTAAAATTGTTTATGACCAATATGATCGCGTTGAGCTAGTTTTATACAGCGCATATGTGCCAGTTGATAATAAAGTCAATTTCCCTATTTTGCTACAAGAGAAAACTTTAGTTTATAGTAATATTAATCAGTTAGAAAAATCGATTACAAAAACATTTAAACTTTCATCAAGTGGTGAAATTATTGTAAACGATAAAAATGAACAAGAAGTTGAAATCAATGAAACTTGTTCATATTCTGATTATACCGTCTATAGCGACTGGACTAAGGCCGTTTGTGTAACAACCGGTGATGAATCAAAAACAACAAATTTAATCCGAACTATCGACTATCAGTAAACAAATACGGCCATTAACTTCGTGAATATGATTAGTCTTCACCAAACTCATCATATTCACGGCATAATACAATCGTATCTTCAATTAAGCGCCTTGCTATCGTCCCATACTCTGGAATTTTAGGTAACTGAGAATAATGGAACCAATCAGCTTGTACTAACTCATTTTTGTCGATACAGATTTCACCGCTCTCGTAATCAGCCAAATAAGCCATCATTAGTGAATTAGGAAATGGCCAAGGTTGCGATCCTACATACCGGATATTTTTAATTTTGATTTTTGACTCTTCATATACTTCACGTTCAACAGCATTTTCCATTGTTTCACCTATTTCAGTAAAACCCGCTAAAACCGTATATAAGTCATCTTGATTATGTCTGACATGCTTAGCCAATAAAATTTTATTTTGATGTCGGATTGCAACAATAATAGAAGGTGATATCTGAGGATAATAACGTTCTTTGCAGTTATGGCACAAACAACACCATTCTGAACTACTAATATACATTTGATGACCACAATAGCCACAATATTTGTGGGAGCGATAAAACTCAGCCAATTGCACCGCTCGACCGGCCATATTAAATAGCGATTGATCAGTTTTATTAAGCAGTGGACGTATGACACTCATCGAGCTTTTCATTTCATGACAAATCAGCCAAGCAGTTTGACCATTCCATTCGCCAATTGGCTGAGCTAATTGGTTAGTAAAACCAAACTCTTTAGCATAACCCGTTGGCACTTCGCCATTAGGTAACCACAATCGTCCATTGGCGCTGACAAACCAGTATCCGGTTTCATTGCCGGTTAAATTAAATTGTTGCTGTATATTCATTTCCATTCTTACCTAAAAGCAAAACAAAAAAGGAGGGTTTAACACCTCCTTTTTCTAATACGATTTCTATTTCTTTTTCTTTTCGTGAAGTCCCTTTTTCTCAAGCTCCCAGTAGATAATACGTTGCTGAGCAATGGTAAATAAATTACTCACGATATAGTATAAAACCAGACCTGACGGGAACCATAAGAAGAACACAGTGAAAATTAACGGCATAAAAGTCATTAATTTTTGTTGTAATGGATCTGTGACCGCTGTTGGTGACATTTTCTGTATTAAGAACATCGTCGCACCCATTAATAACGGGAATATATAATAAGGATCTTGCGCTGACAAGTCATGAATCCATAACGCAAATGGTGCATGACGAAGTTCAACGGTATTACCTAACATATAAAATAGCGATAAGAAGATAGGCATTTGAATAATCAATGGCAAACAACCACCCAAAGGATTAACCTTCTCTTGCTTATAAAGAGCCATTGTTTCCATACTCATCTTCTGTCTATCATCACCATAACGCTCTTTTAATGCTTGTAAACGAGGTTGTAATAACTTCATTTTAGCCATTGAACGATATTGCGCACGTGTTAACGGGAATAAAATTCCACGCACAATAAAGGTAATAATAATAATCGACACACCCCAGTTACTGACAAAACCTTGAATAAATTTCAATAAGTAAAATAGCGGTTGTGACAAGAACCATAACCAACCATAATCAACAATCAAATCAAGATGATTTGCCGTTTCTTTCAATTGACTTTGGATTTCCGGACCTAACCATAGCTTAGCGCCAATTGATTGGCTAGCACCTGCAGGGATAACAGTTGATTGACCTTTGAAACCAATAGTTGCTTGAGTATTTTTAGCAGTTACACGTGAATAAAAAAGGTTATTTTGATCCTGTGTTGGCACCCATGCTGAAGCAAAATAGTGTTGCAACATAGCAATCCAACCAGTTTGCGTTTCTACCGCTAATGCTTTATCTTTAATATCATCAAAACTATATTTGCTATAATTTGTACTTGAGCTTGAATATGCAGTTCCACGGAATGCGCTTAATCCAAGTCCGCCCCCACCTTCAGTGACAGCATCTTCTGGTAATTTGATAGTTTGTTTCAATTGACCATACATCGCGACATCAATCGGTCCATTACTTTGGTTATTGATATCATATTGCACATCAATAGCATAGTTACCACGTTGTAAAATGTAGTATTTAGTATAAGTAATGCCATTAATCTGATAAGTTAACGGAACACGTAATTCATTTTGTCCGTCAGCTAACACATATTCTGTTTGCGCAGTTTGGTATACCGGACGTTTCGCATCTTGAATAGCGTTATCAGGTCCGTCTTTACCTGTTAAACCACTTTCAGCAATATAAACAAAATCAGGACGAGATGTTAATAATTGGAAAGGTGTACCTGAATGAAGCGTTTGATCATATTTCAATAATTGTGCTGCTTGAACATCACCACCATAAGTATTAATTGTGAGTAACAATACGTCAGACTTAATGGTAATGGTTTTACCTAAAGCTAAATTGCCTGTTGAATCATCATCACTTATTTGTTGAGTCATTTGGTTAGTCATTGGTGGTTTAGGTGCATGATCATCCACCCATGCCTTCCAAATTAAAAAAGAGACAAAAAGTAAAGCAATGACTAAGATATTACGTTGAGATCCCATTAATGTTTTTCTCTATTGGTTTTAGTTTTTGGAGGAACAAAATCTTCTCCTCCTTCATGTAAAGGATGACATTTTAATACACGTTTGACCGTTAGCCAACCACCTTTTACTAATCCAAAGCGTCGTAGTGCAATTATTGCATACTGAGAGCAAGTAGGTGTAAAGCGACATTTAGGACCAAACAACGGGCTTATAATCCGTTGATAAGCGCGAATAAATAAAATAAAAAAATTAATTATCAATGATTTAGCCGCATAGACATGCTGTTTGATAATCAATTTAAGTTTATTCAAACTTTTTGTTTGGCGATAATTCGTTGGCATAATTTATCTAATGTTGCAACTAACTGTTTATTATCCAATTCGATAACAGAATGTTTAGCCATTAAAATAAAATCAATATTAGGAAGCTGATGTTGATGAAGACGAAAATATTCTTTCGTTAAACGCTTAATACGGTTGCGCTCATGTGCACGTTTAACCTGTTTTTTTGCTATAGCAAATCCTAAACGAGGATGATCTAAATCATTTATTCGTGCAACTAATGTAAGAAAGGGTGAGCCAGCTCTAACGGACTCTTGAAAGACATAATTGAAATCAAAGGGAGTTAACAAACGTAACTCCCGAGGAAAAGTGAAATTAATCACTCAACTTAAAATCAGCTAGCAACAGTTAAACGAGCACGGCCTTTAGCACGACGGCGAGCAAGAACTTGACGACCGTTTTTAGTTGCCATACGAGCACGGAAACCGTGAGTTCTATTGCGTTTTAATACTGATGGTTGAAATGTGCGTTTCATGACGATTTATATCCAAATCTAATTTATCAACAGGTTGCAGAGTAAAAACTCTACATCATTAATTAAAGAGGTCGGAATTATAGAAGCTATTTTATTTTTCGTCAATGAGATTTTCAAAGTTAAGTGTAACAGATACGATCTAAAATTTATTTATAGCACAATAATATAAAAACTGACGATTGAATAATACCTAATCAATAAATGTCGGTAAGTGCTAACCTGCATGGACGATCAGCAGCGCGACAATTGAACAAATCATCATCCAATCAACACCAGATTATTTGATACCATAAGTAAAACAAAATCAATCAGCAACAGCAAGTACCCGCTTACTTTTTTCTCCACCAATCTCACGAGCCAGTTTTGGCACTAAATAACCGGATACTTTTTCAGCAAGCTGTTTCATCAATTGTTTGGCGGTTTTATCATCAACGAAAAAATGCGCAGCGCCTTGAACTTTATCAAGCAGATGAATGTAATAAGGTAAAATACCGCTATCAAACAGCTTATTACTTAATTGGGCTAAAATCTCAACATTATCATTAATATTTTTTAACATCACGCTTTGATTAAGCACTAATACATTACTTTGTTTTAATTGCCAAATCGCACGGGTAACTTCATTATCAATCTCATTGGGGTGATTAATATGTGTAACCACAATTATCTGTAATCGACTTTGCGCAAATAATCGAGATAATTGTTGGGTTATTCTTGACGGAATCACTACTGCCAAACGAGTATGAATGCGTAACCGCTTGATATGTGGAATCTTTTCTAATTCACTTATCAAAAATGCGATCTCATTATCTTTCGCCATTAATGGATCACCACCGGATAAAATAATCTCATCGAGTTCAGGATGAGTGGCAATATAGTTAAGCGCTATATTTAAGTTTTTTTTGCTGCTCTGGTTTTCATGATAAGGAAAGTGACGTCTAAAACAGTAACGGCAATTGATCGCACAAGCGGTTTTAGTTATTAATAGTGCTCGATTATGATATTTATGCAGTAATCCCGGGATTGCATTATTTTGCTCTTGTAACGGATCATCACTGTATCCCGCGACTTGCAACATTTCGTTATCATCACAAAGCACCTGCAACAAAAGAGGATCATGACTATCGCCCTTTTTCATACGATTGATAAAAGCTAAAGGCGCACGCAGCGGGAATTGTTTCTTTGCTTGTAACATAGACAAAGAAATCGTATCAGGATCTAAATCTAAACAACGATAGAGGGTTTTAATATCCGTCACAACGTTGGCAAGATCAAAAATCCATGCTTCTTTATTTGGTTGTTCAACTTTTTGCTGTATAATGTGGCTCATTTTTGTAATTCAGAATGATAGTTGGAGCTTTTATGGCATCTTATAGTACTAATGAGTTTAAAGCCGGTCTTAAAATAATGCAAGATGGCGAGCCGTGTGTAATTGTTGAAAATGAGTTTTATAAACCAGGTAAAGGGCAAGCAATTAACCGCGTTAAAATTAAAAAATTACTTTCAGGTAAAACTGTTGATAAAACATTCAAATCAGGTGAATCTGTTGAAGCTGCTGATGTTGTCGATATGAATTTAACTTACTTGTATACCGACGGTGAGTTCTGGCATTTTATGAACAACGATACTTTTGAGCAACTTTCTGCCGATGCAAAAGCAGTGGGTGATAATGCTAAATGGTTAGTCGATCAAGCTGAATGTATTTTAACATTATGGAATGGTCAACCGATTGCTGTTACACCACCAAACTTTGTTGAACTTGAAGTTATTGAAACAGATCCGGGCTTGAAAGGTGATACAGCCGGAACTGGTGGCAAACCTGCTACACTTTCAACCGGTGCCGTTGTACGTGTTCCACTATTTGTACAAATTGGTGAAGTGCTTAAAGTTGATACACGTTCAGGTGAATACGTTTCACGTGTAAAATAAACGTGTTTATTATCAATATCACGCTTCTTGCACGACAAAAAGAGAGGAATTGACTTACCTCTCTTTTTGTTATCTAACTGCTATCTATTATTGACCTAAAAATATCAAAGCTATTTACTTAGCCCCGGCATAATTAAGCTGACGCCAAGATTCATAAACAACTACCGCTACTGAATTGGATAAGTTCATACTACGACTGGTTGCTAACATAGGAATGCGGATTTTATTATCCTGTGGTAACGCATCGAGTATTGCAGCTGGTAGACCTCGTGTTTCAGGCCCAAACATTAAAAAATCATTTGATTGATAATTCACGGCACTATGCGGCTTTTGACCTTTAGTAGTCAATGCATAAACCTGTTTAGTCAAATCCAATTGATTAACATCTAAGAACTGTTCAAGATTTTTGTAACGTTTGACATTGACAAATTCTTGATAATCCAGCCCTGCTCGCCGTAGTTTTTTATCATCCCAATAAAATCCCATTGGCTCAATAATATGCAAATTATATCCTGTATTAGCACACAGACGAATAATATTGCCAGTGTTTGCAGGAATCTCTGGCTCAAACAGTACAATATTCAATGCGGAATTTGACACAATTACTACTCTTTATTTTTTAATGTTTTTGACTTGTCGGTAATACTATCACAATTCTCAGCCCACCTAAGTGACTTTTCTGTGCTTTAACAGTTCCGTGATCGCGAGTGATCGCATTCGCTACAATGGCTAATCCTAGTCCGGTACCACCCGTCTGGCGATCTCGTGCTTCACTGGTTCGATAAAAAGGTCTGAAAATTTGTTCTAGTTCGTTATCAGCCACACCGGGACCATCATCATCAATGGTAATTGTCATTTGTTGTGGTTGTTGAATAAAATTAATCACAATTTGGTGTTTAGAATAACGAAATGCATTGCGAATAACGTTTTCCAGTGCGCTACATAAAGCAGTCGGATAACACAACACAACATGATTAGTTGGCGGATTTTGAATTAAAAATGTTTTGCCAATTTGCTCCGCTTCAAACGTAGCATTATCTAATACATTTTTAAATAAAACATTTAATTTATGGTAGTTGCGAACTTCATTATTATCATATTGATGACGGGCTAAAGAGAGCAACTCACCAATCATTGCATCAAGTTTTAATGCTTCATCATTAATACGAATCACTTCATTACTTTCGCCCTGTTTGCGGCGTAATAATGATGTGGCTAATTGCAAACGAGTCAAAGGCGTGCGTAATTCATGAGAAATATCAGAAAACAAGCGTTGTTGTAACTCCTGCATCCGTTTTAATTCCCTTAACATATGATTAAAACTCGCTCCGGTTGCTTTATACTCATAAGATCCGATTTTTTCTAACTCAGGCCATTGTTGCAAATTCCCTTTGGCAACTTGTTCGGCTGCCAGTTTTAAACCACGTGCAGGTTTTGCAATACTCCAAGATAACCAAAGCAAAAAAGGAGAGCTGGCTAACATTGTTAGTGTTAATAATAAAAAGGGATGATCAAAGATTAAGTTAACAAATTGAGATTGAATATCTGATGCTGGTTGCAATAAGTATAATTGGTAATCTTCATTAGCATAATGAATCAGAAAAGGGCCTATAATCTCTTGAGATTCATAAATTTTCTTTGCCGGATCAGCGACATTATTAGATTTTTCACTAAAGTTTCTAACTAAATCAATATTTTTAGTATCAGCGGTAATTATTTGTTTGTTGGGTGTGAAAATGAATAAAAATTGCCCGGGTTTTTGGTGACCGTCCATCACCACGATAAAACGCATCCACCAACGAAAACTATCTTTAGGTACATTTGAAAGCTCTTTTTCTATTTGATTAGCAAGCACATTGCCTGCTTCTTTATCTTTATTTGCTAAATAAGTTAAATTTCGAGCGTCAAGATTAGGCAAAGCCATAATCAACATTAGAAAAAAAGCGATAGTAAGTAAAAATATTGTGAAGATTCTAATAGTTAACCTGTCAAAAATCCACATATAATTTTACCTTTATAAGATGTATTCGACCCTTAATGTACATTATCATTTTGATCGACAACAAACAGGTAGCCTTTCGATCTCAATGTTTTTATCCAGGGTAACCCATCACTGCGTGGTGGCAATTTTTTTCTCAAATTAGACACATGAACATCAATTGAACGAGCCAGCGGAATAAACTCTTTACCAAGTACAGTTTCACTTAAAGTATCTCGGGAAATTGTTTGACCAGCACTTTCAAGCAGTTTAAGTAATACTTGGAACTCAGTACCCGTTAATTCGAGATACTGGTCATCAAAAAAAGCAGTTTGTTGCTTTCGATTAACCGTTAGTTTATCAATAGTAAGTTGAAGCGGTTTTTCTTCACTTTCTTCTGAGTTATCCCAACGGGTTCTTCGTAGCAAGGCATTGATTCGAGCAACCAACTCTCTATCATTAAAAGGTTTAAGAATATAATCATCAGCCCCTAACTCAAGTCCAATCACCTTATCAAATTCGTCGTCTTTAGCTGTCAGAAAAATAACCGGAACGGTAAAGTCATTTCTTAATTTAGATAACATACTAAGCCCGTTCATCTCCGGCATCATTATATCGAGCAATATAAGATCAATGGTACTATCGAATTTTTCTAAAGCTTGTACTCCATTATTTGCTGTTTCAACGTCAAAACCTTCTAATTCAAGTAATTCACGTAATAATGAGGCTATTTCAGGATCATCATCAACTACAAGTAATTTACTCATTGCCTTCCTCTTTAACTTAATTAAATCATTAATTTGTAATTATTTTGATTATAAAAAATATCTGATCTTATCAAATCATGATTATAAAAGCCAAATACTACCAATATCATAACTATTTGTTAAGTATTATATTTTAAAAATTTTCACATTCGAAAACCCTTGCTCAATCAGATAGAGTGCTTGTAACTTGCTCATAACGCCTTTAGCACAATAAAGAAGATATTGTTTTGATTGATCTAAATCGCCAAATTGTGTAGCCAATTTATAAAATGGAATGACTTTAATATCAACATTATTTAATTCCAGCGGTTTATCTTCCTGCTCTTCCGGCGCACGAATATCAATCACAATTTGATTATCACCCAATGAAGTCACAGTATCAACTTGAATAACCGTGTTACTTGCTTGTTTGGCAATTTCACGAATATCAATATTTTCTGCCTCTTCCACTGCTTTATCTAAAATTGAGAAATCAAAATTAAGCTCTTGTTCCTCTATTTTTTCTTTAACGGCTTTGACCGTTGGACTTTTCGAAATTACACCACAAAATTCTGGCATAGTTTTAGCAATATCTTCAGTCCCTATCTGACGAGCCAGATTAATAATCGTTTCTTTATCATGAGTAATTAGCGGACGTAAAATTAAGGTATCACTCACATTGTCAATCAAACGTAAATTAGTCAACGTTTGACTTGAAACCTGACCTAGTGCTTCACCGGTTACAAGTGCTTGAACATTATATCGTTGAGCGATTTTGGAAGCGGCACGTATCATCATCCGTTTTAAAATAACGCCCATTTGGCCATCCTCGATTTTTTCAAGAATTTCACCAACAACATCTGAAAAATCGATCGCAATAAAACGCACTTTATGAGAACTACCAAAGCGCTCCCATAAATAATGCGCCATCTGCTTAACACCAATTTCATGGGTTTTACCGCCCAAATTAAAAAAGCAGTAGTGAACCCGGCTACCCCGTCTAATTAGCTTATAACTCGATACACCAGAATCAAATCCGCCGGATATAAGAGAAAGTACATCTTCTTGTGTACCTGTTGGAAAGCCACCTATCCCAGCATGGCGCTCTTTTACCAGCAATAATACATCTTTCTCTATTTCTAAATTAACAGTAACCTCAGGGCGGGTTAATTTGACTTTAGATGAGGCAACAAACTGATTAAGCCCACCGCCCACGTAACGTTCAACATCGATTGAAGAGAAATCGTGCTTACCTCGGCGTTTAACACGTACACAAAATGTTTTATTTTCAATTAAAGGCGCATAATGCTCACGAGCTTTTTCATAGATATCGTGCATATCAACAAAAGAGTGCTCTTGAACAACCAAAATATGATGGATACCAGGAATACGGGTGAGTAATTGTAAAATCTGAGTTTCGCTATTTACAACTTTAGGGCGTACTTCAATAAAATCCCAATGACGTATAACAGCGACATCTTCGATATGATGTTTTAAGATATTACGAATATTGCTGGTCAATATTTTTATAAAACGTAATCGAACAGATTCACTTTTAATGGTAATCTCAGGAAAAAGCTTAACAATGAATTTCATACAACTAAATTTACTAGAATAAAAATGGCGACATTATACTGGTTTTTCCTTAAAAACGAACAATTGATTACGATAAATACAGAAAATCACAAAATCTTCTTGCTTGTTGCTCACTCTTTCGCTAATATTTCGCATCAATAAATTCTGTTGTATAACTTATAAAATTGACAGGTTGAAATGTATAAACTTTTAATTCTAGGTTATTTACTTATCGCTGTTGTGATAATCGTTTTAGTGCTAATACAGCGCGGTAAAGGTGCCGACATGGGTTCATCTTTTGGTGCTGGAGCATCTGCGACGTTGTTTGGCTCATCAGGTAGTGGGAACTTTTTAACACGTTCTACAACCATACTTGGGGTTTTGTTTTTTATACTAAGTATCGTTTTATCGAATCTTGGTAGTCGTAGTGCTATAAATTCTAGCGATGAATTTACAAATTTCGATGATATACCGCCTGCAACGACTCAACAAAACACAGGTGAAACCGCACCGACAACAGATCCTGTTATACAACCGGAATCGGTAAATCCTACATCGGATATTCCTGAATAAATAACGGCGCCGTGGTGGTGAAATTGGTAGACACGCTATCTTGAGGGGGTAGTGCTTCACGGCGTGCGGGTTCAAGTCCCGCCCACGGCACCAAATCAATATTCAGAAATATTCTTTCAATTCCTTAAAATCATATCAAATTAAAAAAGCTAAGGCGCAAAGCCTGATTTGTTATTTTCAAAATATCCAATAAGCATATTTATAACCGCATGTTTTTGCTATATGCTTCGAATATATCTATATTCTCTATACCTAACTAGGACTACCACTATTGCAAATGCGCAAAATTAAGCTAGTGAACTGTTAACACCACTACGCACATCCTATTTGATTTACATTTTCAATAATCAAAAGTATCCCCTCCTCTAATGAGAGAGCGTCTTTTTACAAAAAATACTTTTTTATTAATGTAACTACATCTGACTGATTAGGATTATAATTTTGTCAGTACATAAAAAAGCAATGGTACTATATAGCTTGAGAATTTAGAAATACATTAGGAAAGAATGAAGCAAAAAATCAAAAGATTAATCGTTATTTTCAAGGTATAGGTTAATTGTATTGATTAAACAATCAATAGATGATGAAATAGACTGTAATATTAAACATAATAGAAGTCATCCAGCCAATAAAAACAGTTCTGAGTTTGTCAGATTGGCGATGATTGAGAACCTGAATAGAGATATTAATACATGAAAAAATTTAATTTATTTTTAGTAATGAGTATTTTTCTTATTGGGTGTGGTGAAAAAATATATTCAGTTGAAGAATTCATAAATGACCGTCAATTGAGAAGTAAATATTTAAAAAAATGTTTAGATGAACAAGGAATATTTCGTTCTAGAAATTGTAAAAATCTTTCAAAGGCTTTTTTTAGCTCTGAAATAAAAATTTTTCCAGATACTTATGAAGAATGGAAAGAATGGTTAAATGAATATGATTCAGAAAAATAAAAATTAAATATAAAAAATTCGAAGGAAACATTTTATTGGTTAGATCACGAAAAGTATGATAATTCACTTAAAGCACTAGATTTATATCAATAATGCGATTTAATAGTGACAAGAATGGATATATTGAATTATACCTAACAAGAAAACTTCAGTGAATATATATCGCCATGCGTGGCAGCAATAAAAGATAACTCTATTTTGAATATTGAATCAGATTGTAAGAATTCAGAGTTATATTACCCTAGCCCTGTTAAATTGTTAGATTATTCTGATTTAGGGGCTGAATTTTTATCACATCCAATCCCTTCAATGAAAAAAAAGACAAATAATAAAGCGTTTTTATCGGCAACGCTTTTTCTTGATAAGTATCGCGAATGGCTTAACAGTCAAGATGAGTGCCCAACATTTTGGGATTATATTGATGAGCAGCAAAGATTCCATTGCGAGGATTATGGAACTGCTTTTTTAAAAATTGATTTATCGGCAACGGATAAAAACTATTATGGAATAATTAACGCAGGCGCTAGTAGTCATGAGGGAAAATTGAAATTTAAGCCCTACAAAAAATAACACTTTAATTGATATGAGTTGGATTTACAATAAACGAAAAGCGAAACTCATCAAATTATCACAAAACTACAAGCTTCAGTTATGAGGTTAACAAGCATAAAGATCTAACAAATCTATTAAAGCAATTTTAATGCCCTAGCAATAGGGCATTCTATTCAAACATTAAATAATTATTTAGGC
This sequence comes from Gilliamella sp. ESL0405, assembly GCF_019469205.1. NCBI lineage: Bacteria > Pseudomonadati > Pseudomonadota > Gammaproteobacteria > Orbales > Orbaceae > Gilliamella > Gilliamella sp. ESL0405. Next base: position 2,275,953 of record NZ_CP048265.1, read on the forward strand.
GCTATCTATCACACAATTAGAATAGATAGAGCACAAGCAAAAGGCTTGTAAAAAAAAATTATACCCACTTGGGTTTACATTTTAGTTAACTTTCAAATTTACCTATCTGAAAAATGTTAAACATTTCTATTATTGTTACTGTTTCTATTACTTTGTTGTAAACAAGAAACAGCAGAAGCGGTAACTTCTGGTTTTCCTATTACTATCAATTGGTTATTTTTAGACAAAAATGCATTTTCAATTGCTAAAGACAAACCTAACCAATAGGAACAAAGCCCCGCATACCCAAAAGCACCTTCAATATTCATAAGATTCTTTGGCTTAAATTCAATTTGATTAAAATGATTAACAATATTATTTTTCAACTCAGAAGATACACCGTTATACCACACGGTATCATAACTTGTATTGTCAGTACTACCCCATAATAGCGCATTGTTGATAGTTTGATTTAAAGATGAAGTTTGTTCACTACGATGCACTTTGACTAATGTTGGTTCTCGGTGCAATAACAATTTAGGGTTCACTTTTTCACCCGCTAAAAAAAACCATGCAGCAAATTCACCTTCATTTTTTGTAGGAATATCGAACAAGTGTAGGGTTAGTATTAAGAGTAAATCGTTACTATATTCCTCATTATCTAACCATGATTCTATAAATGTATTCGAATTACCTGGCTCATCAAATATAATGCTAGCCGGATAAAGAATAACCGTTCCGATTGTTTCAGCCCATAAAGTCTTTAATCTATCTACTTCTACACTTTTACCTAATTCAATAAACAAACGAACGTGAATATTTTTATGTGATAATAGGTTAGAAAATTGATTTTTGATATCTTTTTTCCATTGATTAAATAGAGAAGCTAAATATCCATTAATATCATTGATATCAATTTCGCTATTGAAAAATAAAGAAGTATGAGGAATAACAGCTGCGCAAGTAGGATATGGCTTTGAAGTTATTAAAAAACTGTTATTGATTAAAGCAGCCGCATTCCCCTGCCTTCCTCTTTCCGTTGTAAGAGAATACCCCAAAACATATAGCCCTTGTTGGCCTTTATCTATCAGTTCCTGCCTACGCTGTTGTTGAAATAAATTCAATTCTTGATGATAAGTCTTGCGATATTTATAGACAAAAAAACAACATACAAATAGCACACTCCAAATAAGAACAGGAAAACCAACTACACCTGATAAAAAAAGCTCATTTGGCATACTATGAAAAAAACTTAGCGTACCGGTTATAATAAATCCCAACAAAATAAATATAATTAGCAATAGTCCCCACAACCACAAATTCAATTTTTTAACTTTGGGCGCCGACTTTGTAAATGATGATAAATCTATAGACATTATCCTATTCCTACTTCTGATAATGAAGAAATTAAGGAACAACCACATGCACTTTTATGTCCATCTAATGCAACTTGTTTACCTTGGTCAGTAAAAGCTGTCTGACCTTCAATAATAGGATTAACGCCATGACCTTTAATAGGGCAAGAAACTAAATCACCCACCCGTGCAACAGGTTTACCTAAAACTGTCATTGTGGATGAAGCTGTAATTACTGTACCACCGTGATCTGTCGAATCCCCTAATCGAATAATTCCTTTTAAACTTATCATTTTTATTTCCTGCTTATTAATACTTAATTTTTATACTCACCATTGATCCGGTTATAATCTTCAAGTGAACTGGCTTTAGATTTCTTATCTATTTCTTCTGGCCAATTAACTTTTATTGGCCATGAAAATTCTTCCTCTGGCATGAATTCCGCATCCAAATTATTATCTGAAAATGCCATATAACTATTTATCCACATCCATTCGTCATAATATAAACTGTTATGAGTAGACAAAATAAAATGATCGACTATATGGTTACTATTTGGTTCACATACCACACATTCGATACGATAAGTTCTAACCATACCACCACTGGCTAAAGACATAGATACTGAAGTCATTACACCTTGAATATCTATCCAATCAAACTCTTTAATAGTTATCTCTTTGGCTCTAAAAGGTGAACGAAGAAAGGTAGACCATGAACCAAAATATAATAAGAAATGATCATAAATATAAACCTTACCCGTCTTACGATTTAAACGAATTGGGAAATCTGTAGGAGCGAAAAAAATATTTAAAGACATTGAAAGAAAAAAATGAATAATAAATATTGCAACAAAACCACATGGTAAAAACATGAGACTATATTCTTCACCGACAACAATATCACGTATTACCATGTATAATCCAAAAGTCGATATTAAAATTATTCCGGAAGCAATAGTTATCATAAGTAGACGAAGTAAAGGGTTCATTCCAGTTAATCGCCTAGAGAATTCACAATAATCATCATTTGCATAACGTAATCTTTCATTATTACCTAAATGCAATTGTGTTGTATAAATCCCTTTATACAAATCCTCACGCCAGCATGATAATTGTGGTTGGTACTTTGACGGCATTAATCTTCCTTAATTTTTTTATATTCATCATCAATTCGTTGATATTCTTCAAGTGAGCTGGCTTTAGATTTTTTATCTATTTCTTCTGGCCAGTTAATTTTTATTGGCCATGAAAATTCTTCCTCTGGCATAAATTCCGCATCCAAATTATTATCTGAAAATGCCATATAACTATTTATCCACATCCATACGTCGTAATTCAAAGCGCTACCTGTATCCAATAAAAAATGGTCGATAACATAAGTAGTATTAGGTTCGCATACTACGCACTCTATACGGTAATTTCTAACCATACCTCCACTGGCAATCGGTGCAGAAACAGAGGTCATTACGCCTTGAATATCTTTCCAATTAAACTCTTTAACGGTTATTTCTTTAGCTCTAAAAGGTGAACGTATAAAGGTTGACCATGAACCAAGATATAAGATGAAATGATCATAAATATAAACTTTACCGGTTTTACGATTGAAGCGAATAGGGCAATCAAAAGGAGAAAATACAAAATTCAACAAGATTTGAGAAAAAGCCTGAAGGCATATTATTAATATGAAGATAAAAAATGTAAATAATACTTTATTTTCATCAATGAATAACAAAAAGTATATTAGCATTCCTAATATACCAATCCCTATACCTAACAATACAACGGAAAAAAAAATAATACTTGATCGGGTTATTGTTCTCATTCCAACTGTTTGTCTTGAAAATTCACAATAATCATCGTTAGCATAACGCAATTTTTTGTTACTTGTTAAAGCCAATTTAGTTGTATAGACACCTTTACGCAAATCTTCGCGCCAGCATGATAATTGAGGTTGATATTTTGAGTGCATTTCTATTTCTCCTTTTTTAATTCTTTTAATCAATAATATGTTCAATACGTAATGGTGATTTTGCGTCTTTTCCTTGCCAATAATGTAATATTCCTATGACCTTTCTTGCTTTAGACTGTAATTCAGCAACTTTTTGATCTACTACCAAGGTTGATAAATCAGTTTGCTTGTTAATGGGGTCTGAGATAATTGGATAAGCTTTCGATTCCACCCAGCGTACTTGGTTATGATCACATTGATTAGATTCTATCTCAACTTGCAAATATTGATTGTCTTTACCTTGCTGGATTTTGACTCTACCTGATTGGCCACTATTGTCAGTTACAGAGACCAGACAAGTGTAACGACTTTGCGCATCAAAATTGGGCAGTTTGAGATGTACATGCAGCCCACCAGTATATAATAAAATAGAGTTTTCATCAGAATCAGATCGTATATCTTCAATAAATAGCCCTATATCATTTGAGTTATAATTTAAAGCTAAATAAACTCCTGAAAGATAGGCAAAATAGTCATTTAACACCATACTAGTACCAACAGCTGTAAGAGGATAAGGTACTCCTTTTTCTTGATGTTTTTGTTGACCAAAGTAGCAACGGTTAAACCAAATTTCCATAGGTGACCAACGATCTGCTTCAGAACCAATATAAATTAAAATAGCACCAATAACGGCAATCACGATAGCAAGACACGCAAACGGCAGTATAAGAGATCCACTAGCACCAATATAAGATAAATATCCGGAACCCATTGTCAGAAAACCACCAAAGACCAAATAAGCTGCATCTGAACTGTCCCCATTTTTCCCGTAACAATATCCTTTATAAATACTTGCCACACCCTCAAATATCGTGATAATTGCTAAGGCTCTTCCCGTTATTGTTAAAAATTTGTCACAGTTTGGTATCATTGTATTAAAAATATTTATTTTTGGTAGAGTACCGACTAATTTAATTGTATAAGCTACAACTTCAGCTGATATTAATGATAAAATTACACAGGATTTGGCGATATCAGCTTGAATTTGTTCTTTTACTTCTTGCCGCAAATCATTCCCTTGTTCGTTTAGCATTTGCATATTTTCACCGACTAAATAGCCTTGCAGAAAAATCATTAACGCATTAATAGCTACATTTTTAGTAGAATCAAAACGAATTCTTTTTCGGTGTTGAGAAATCGCTGCTTCAAGATCAGCTATCGTTAATTCTCCGCTAAATTGGTGAGCGTGCTTGATTTCAGCCCCTAACACTTTTTTGATTTTAGCAAGTGTTGTTTCTTTCAAGTTCCCCCCCTTTTTTAAAGTATTAATCATTTCATCCATTGAAGCAATATCATCTGCCACAATCATAAATTCCATATTTACAGTTTTTTCAAGCTGTGATTTAGTCATTTCGCTTTCGAATTGCCAGCGCTTATCAGTATCAGATACTCTTGATAGTTCATACAGTTTGGAATTTTTTTCGATACTGACAGATGATACATCCGAATTATCCATTAAAAATTCATAAACTTTGGGCAAATTTTTAATTCTTACCGGCACTTTCATCACCCTATGCTCCACACCGGAATAAATTTTAAGTTGTTCTAAGCTTTGCTCTTTCATTAATACTTGATTAATTAGCTTAGCGTTTTGAACTCGATTAGCAAAAGCGGCTGTTTTCCAATCAAACAATTCTTCCATTCTCTCAACAAAAAGGGTTGTATTTTTAGCATCAATCGGAAGATCCATAACATCATTTATAGTGCTAACTACATCATATAAACTACTTACGTTACTATTTTTATTTGCAGAATTTTGATTTTGCTGCATTTCATCGATTCGTTGTTTTAGCAGCAATTCATAAAGATTATTATCCTGACCTTTTAACACATAAAAGTAGATCGAGTTCTCATCCCTAAATAAGCTGTCCCATAAACCAAACTGTTCCGGTAAATTTGCCATGGAAATATTTCCTTGAAGCATGGTGATAATATCTTCCATATAGCCGAGGTGATCTTTAGAATAGTCGTTTTCTTGTTCATGTTTCCAAAACTCAACTTGGTTGTAGTCAGTCAGTTCAGAAGGTGCATATTGAGAAGTTTTATCTTTGGAACCAAAAAGCCATGTCACATATATTAAATAATCGATAGATATTTTGCGGATATCTTCGATGATTTCTTTAAATTTTTGATTATCATCCTTACAAAATTGCTCTAGTTTTTTTAAGTCTAATCGCGCTTCAAGTTTAGCCCATTCTTTGTCGAAGTTTGATTGTATTATGCCTTCTTTAGACAACAAAAATCGGTGAACATCATCATATTTAATAGTGTAATGATTTTTCTGCTTTAATAATGATGTTTTTTCTTCATCGGATAAGGCAATTTCTTTCCAACCTTGTGATTTCAACTGTCGAAGCCTATTAAAGTATGATTCCCATGCGAGAGCTGATTCAGGAGTTGCGGCTATTATTGGTTGAAATAAATCTTCACATTGCGATTCATCATATGCACCGGTTAATTCATTTTCTTTATTTATTTTATTAGCAAAATGATTTTTTAATCCCTTTTTGTAACTCTCTATACAAGAGACAATCCTACGTTTGTAAGCACGCTCTCTGGAAAAGTATTCATGAATATATTTTTGCTCATGTTCATTAGGTTTAAGTGGAACTGATGTTGTTTGCGCTTGTGATGTGTCACTTTGATCGTTATCAATGTTATGAGTAAATATGCTTTCGAAATAACCTTTAGCATAAGGAAATAAGTCTTGAGTTTTATCAGGCGAGGTTAACCACTCGTCTGAAGGAGTAAAATCAGCTATTTTTTCATTGAAAGCATCGGTTAATTCTTTTTCTATTGCTCGTTCGTGCTCTAAAAATGCATTATTGATTGGATCAAAATTTCTTAAGCGTTGAGCATTAAGCTCTTCGGCTATGCCAAAAGTGTCTTCTAAAACAATACAACCAATTTTACATTGATATTTTTCTTCCATTGTTTCCGACACCTGTTTTATTGCTGCTAAATCATCTTTATGCGAATAGTCATAAAATTCGTGAGCGCTCGGAAATCTGACATCAAAATCCTTTTTTTGGAATATAAATTCAGGCAAATAAGGGGCAGAATTATTGTTTAATAAATCGCTGAAAGCAAAACTCCGCCCTTCGGTTAATAAAGTTGGATCTTTACGAGTATTGTCATTTACAGTGACTTTGGTAAAACGTTTTAAGTTAGCTTCGGGTGAACGATAATAATCTTCCACATTCTTTGACCATGCACGGCGACTATAGGCTATCCATACCGTAGAATTTAAAATATCAACATTGGCAAAAATGGCCGGAACATAGTGGTTTATTGCTGTACACTGTTCAGCAAGATCTTCAATTTCATGCTTTTTCATATAATAAATGGAGCGATGTCGTAATGCGCCTTTTGAAGTCACTTCATAGCCAAGTAATTTTCTTTCACCATCTTTTTCCATTAATACATAAACATAACCTTTACGTAACATTCTTAGTGCATACTTATGTTGTTTTAATTGTGCAGAAGGTTGCCTACCCGTTAATTGGGGTACACCTTCTGACCAGTCTTTACTTGTATCAATCCTTGGGTTAATTACCGATTGGCGAACTAAAAAAAATGGCATGCCGTTACGTTGACAAGTTCCGCACCCGTTTTTTGTCATACCTGAAGCATTCTTGGCTTCTCCCAAAATATTAATATCGAACTTTTCCATAAAGTATTCCTTACATTATTCTGCTATGTCTATTTCACTTAAATAATTCGCTAAAGTGCCAGGCTCTTCTTTCGCTTTTTCGATTGCATCTTTTAGTTTTGTTTGCTTAGATAAGTTTGGATAACTTATCAACGCTAACGCTAAAGAAAATCTGTCGTAAGTATCCTCAAGTCCCGATACTTTTGCTGTCTTATAAAATTCAGCTAATTGTATAATGTCATCATCTGTTACATTTTTATTTTTTCTCTCACATAAATTTTTCCATGCGATAGCTAAATGATATAAATTGCTTGATTCTTTCAAATAGAATTTAACTTCTTCGGTAACAAAAATATCTTGTGGTTTCGGGGTATAGGTTAATGATTGGATTACATATAAATGATTGGTAAATGAGGTAAAACAATATGTACTACAGCAACCTAATAAAGTTGATAACCACTCAGGACAAATTTTGTTACCTTCTAGCATCAGAAATGTCTTGAATGGTTCATAAAATGGTACAAAATTGGTTTGAATTAATTTCGCTAACTTTAATCCTATATTAATCAATTGTTCGCTTAACTTTTTCGGATCATTTTTACTGACAATACACGCCGAAATATAGCGTTTTTCAATCGATCCATCGTCCAGCATTTCATTACTAATATGGTGCAATAATTTTTTGTTTATAGGTTCATTGGGTTTCGCAATAACAACAAGTTTAGGGCAATGAGCCAAGTCGTGCGCAAGATCAGTTCTTGGCACCACTTCGACAGCTTCCTTTCCTAAATTTTCTTGCAAACTTTGAATCGATAATATATGAAAATAGCTAAGAGATACTAAATTATCAATGAGTAAATATCGATATTGTTTCCGTGCGTCTGGGTTATCTAATAAGTTTAATAATTGTTTTTCCATTATGCTGATTCCGAACAATTTTTCCCTTCAGGTAATTTAACTTTTGGTACATCATAAGTTGATGGGCTAAATACGCCAAAACTTGCCGCTTCTACTTTTACATCCCCCGGAGCGAGTATCTTTACTCCACCACCTTCAATGATAATAGCAGCCCCATTACATTCTAAGGTGAGCTTTTTCTTGGCTGATATGATTACTTCACTGTCAGTACTAGTGATTTTCATGTCTTGCTTAGAGCTTAATAACATTTCATTATTCTGCGCTTGTAAATCGACATTACCTTTTGAGGCTGTGATTTTTATGCCCAATTTATTAGCAAATAAACTTATTGTGTTGCCAGCCGTTACGATAAAACGTTTAAAGGCGCTGACATCAATATTATTTTGTGCGGTTTGGATGATATTCTCACCTGCGGTGTGTTGAATTGAGTTTGGTGTCACATCAGCCATGCCTGCAGGTGCATAAGTGAGAATACCGGGTTGTTTTAATTGTTTTAAACTTTGTTCAAATAGCTGTTTTTGAACTTGTAGATCCGCAAGCTCAGTTTTAGCTGCTTGAGCAAGTTCATTGAGCCTTTTTACCATTTCACAGGCTTGCGCGAGCTCTTTTACAGCATTGTCCATTTGCAACTGCAAACCACCAGCTTGTGTCTGTTCTTCACTGGTGATATATAGGCCTTTACCCGCTCTTATAGCCCCCCAGTCATCGGTGCGAAGTTCTACCCCTTCGCCTCGTTTTTCTTTATTTTTATTTACTAAATGCCCAATGTTAAGCTGAGTTTTACCGTATTCAGTGGCAAGTTTTATATGCTCTTGATCACGTTTGTCATCCATCCGTAATTTGTTATTGGCAGGAGTACGAATCACGTTTCGATGTTTGTTAAAAGCAGAAACATGATCAGGATGAGCACTATCGTGCATGGCATGAGCAATATATGGCCGATCAGGGTTACTGTCTGTAAAAGCAATAGCAACTTCGGTGCCATCTATTAAGGGAAAGTGGAAACCATATGTGTCCCCAGCATAAGGTTTGGCAAGCCGAACCCATAAACTTTCATTGCCTTTTTTCCAGTTTTTTAAATCAAAATTAAATTTTACCCGGTAGCGTCCTTGAGTATCGATATAGCCATAGATATCATTGTCGGGGCTTGTTACTCGTGCAGGTAATGTTCCACCAATTTTTGGATATACAATTGGTACTGGACGATACGGTTTTAATACATTAAACGGAATGGCGGTAAAACTAAGTTCATAAGCATCGGTGCGATTCCCTTTACCCGTTACACTTAAAACGATGATACCTTCATCTATATTGGTTAGCTGATTATCAGTAATACGAATCACTTGACCGGGTTCTAAATTATAACGATTAGTTTTACCGGTAATAACTATCTGCTTACTTATTGCACATTCGTGGCGAATACGTGCATACCAACTGCCACTTTCAGCGGTAATATTATTATCTTGATTGCTCGAATTAGTACTATTTAAATTTTTATGATTTTCACCATAACGATAGTTAGTACCATAAGTTGTATGGTCGTCAGGTTGTGAGTTTTCTGAGGTGAGTAAATCGGTTCGTGCTTTTCGATAGTTGTAATCCTGCACTTGTACCGACGACTCGACCATCTGACTTTGCATAGAAAGATCCCAGACACTTTCTGTTTTGCCGTCATGCGTGCCGCTTGGTAGTTTGTAATCAATCTCTGCAACGTGTTCAAATCCTTGTTCATAATCACTAATGACCATGACCTCGCAATCATGTTCAGCATGGCTTTCGAAACGGAACCATATTCCAACATCAGCCATCAATCTTTGGATAAATTCAAGATCACTTTCTTGCCATTGGGTGATAAATTCTCTTGTTGGATATTGTTCCTTCAGCTCCAGCCGGTAGTCTATGCCAGTAAATTCATGGCTTCTAAGTACCTCTTCAACGACGCTAACAATATTTTGATTTTGAAATATTGCGCAATTTCGATTAAGCCTTAATCTGGCAACTCTTGGAGATAATACAACTTGATAATGCGCTTCGTCTTTATTGACCGATATTTGACTAAATTCAGTGATGATCCCATAAATCTTACGGCCATTGTCATCATCTATAAAATCCCCTAAAGCTCGTAAAGCGGCATTTAAACTTAACGCTTCGCTCATAACCGGATTGAACGAAAACGATGCCTTTTTATTTAAAAAGCTATCAACTGATATTGTTTTATCGACACTGGTAAAAGTAATAGTATAACGCCATGGGTGGTTTAGTTGTTCTTCACCGGTAACATTCAAAATAGAAATGGGAGAATTGAGCTCATCGACAGTTAATGTATACCTATTATGGCTAATAGAAGCGATTGATTGGTTTATTAAGCTATGACCGATTTGGTCAATAATTTTATTTATTCCTTTTGCCATTATTTAATCCTTTAATTCACTTTCTTCACCTTAAATTATGGTGAAACTCCTTGTGTATTTATTATTGATTAACGATTTTCAGACATGGTCAATCAATGGCTATTTAAAATAAAAAAAGATGAGTCGCAAATTTGTTTAGCAATAAACAAAGAAGGGATATTAATGTTAGTTGGTTATAAAGTTTTTAAATTAATTAGAGTTTAATGCAATACATTGCAAAATCGACAGACTAACGATTTGAATATCCTTATTTTATGGCTGACTCAAGTTTAGTTAATTTTATAACACCCAAATATTTTATAGTTGATTCGATAACCCGGAATGATAACAAAAATAGTATATAAGAGTTATATGCTTTTCATTTACTTTTCAATTCTAAATAAAAAGTTATCTTAATTAATTGATATGAATCATTTGGTAAAGATTAGTCTAAATTTCAGTTTAAAGTAACTTAGAGTTTACTTATAGTTGAAAAGCATTATAGAAATGCTTTTATAAAATAATCGGACAATGGGTTAGGACATGCCGGACTTATACTTAAACACCTATATTTTCTGAAAGTTCTTGTCAAGATTGGATTATTTTATATTGGAAAGAATGATTATTAATGGTTGATAATAACAGAAGTTAATTACCTAGTTTTTATACTAAAACATATATATTTTCTGAAACTTCTTGTCAAGATTAGATAATTTTAAATTGGGAAGAATGCATTATTAATGGCTGATAATAACAGAAGTTAATTACCTAGTTTTTTACTTAAACACCTATATTTTCTGAAACTTCTTGTCAAGATTGGATTATTTTATATTGGGAAGAATGCATTATTATTGGTTGATAATAACAGAAGTAAGATACCTGGTTTTTATACTTAAACACCTATATTTTCTGAAACTTCTTGTCAGGTTTGGATTATTTTATATTGGGAAGAATGCTTTATTAATGGTTGATAATAATAGAAGTTAATTACCTAGTTTTTTTTACTTAAACACCTATATTTTCTGAAAGTTCTTGTCAAAGATAGATAACATTTACAACGCTGTTTTTATGAATTATAAAACTAATAACTACATATTAATAATCCGCCGACAAATGTCGGCGAATTTATACCATAAACAATAAGTTTAATTAAATTAAGCAAAGCCTTTTAGACCAACTACATGCACATGTTCTTGGTTATTCATGACTTTACGTACCAGTTTATAGGTTGTGCCTTTTTCCGGGCTGATATTTTCCGGCGCTGCAATAATAAGTTGCATCTCTAATCTTTCACAAAGTTCAAAGAGCGTTGCAATTGATTTGGCATCAAGTCGGGCTGCTTCGTCTAAGAATAATAGACGGCATGGTGAGATATCTTTATTACGCAAGCGTTTAGATTCTTCTTCCCAACTTTGAATAACCATTAAGAGAATTGACATACCGGTACCGATTGCTTCACCAGTTGATAGTGCACCACTTTCTGCCCGTAACCATCCATCGGCACCTCGATTCACTTCAACATCGAGCTCGAGATAGTTTCGGTAATCAAGCAGCTCTTCACCGATATTTTGCGCTGTACGTTGTCCCATATCAATATGCGGATTTAAACGCTGATAAAGTTTTGCTAACGCTTCAGAGAAGGTAATGCGATTGTTACTAAACAGATCTTGATGCTCATTTTGGTCATCGGCTAATGCCGCTAACAGTGTGGAGTGAGCTTCACGAATGGTGACATTTAATCGTACGCCATTAACCTGTCCAAATGCGACCGCTTGTAAACCTTGGTTAAGCATACGGATACGGTTTTGTTCACGCTGAATGGTTTTACGAATAATATTGGCCACACTTTTTGAGCTGATAGCTAATTGCTGTTCACGCGAAGTTAACTCTTCAGTTAAGCGTGATAATTCAATTTCCATTTGCTCAATAGCTTCAATTGGATCATCTGTTTTCACAATGTCCTGGCGAATTCGTTCACGCAGATGCTTGTAAACGGCAATATAAAATTGAATTTTACGTTCCGGTCGTTTTGGATCTTCAGATAATCTTAATACATCACGTAAGTGCTCATTGTCGTTGACAGCTAAACGTAGTGAACCTAACGCCTTATCCGACATGGAACGCAGTTCATCAGCGCTTAAATAAGCAAGTTCCCGACGGTGTAATCGGCGTTCAACACTGTTTTCTTTAACCAGACGCAAGACTAAGCACCACCCTGCTTTAGCTTCAACTACTTGTTCTCGTAGTTGTTTATAATCACGCAGTGTTTGTGTTAAGCGTTTTTGCATTTGTGTCATTTCGCTTTCACACATGATCAATTGTTTTTCAAGCGAGGTACAATGTTGACGGTTGTTATTCAGTTTTTGATGAATTTCATCCCGACGAACTCTGGCACGCTCTTCGGTGATTGCATCAGCTTTAACACCAATTTGATCAATCTCTTTATGCAGTTCATTGAGCATATCACGTTTGGTTTCAAAAGCACTTTTTAATGAAGCAAGCGTTTGATTATATTGATTATACTTATCTTGATATTGCATCATTTGGCGGCGAGACTCTGTTCGCTGCGCTTCAACCACTTCTAATCGAGCACGCAATTTTTCATTCAAATCACTGTTTTCATTTAACATTCCCGCTGAATCTTCGTAACTAAAATGCGCCCGGCGCTGCATCACTTCGGTTAACGCAAAGACTTGTTGGCGAAGAGTTTGTTGCTCAGCTTTAACAGTGTTGTATTGTTCACGTAAGGCATCATTTTGCTGCGGATCACTTTGTAAAACTGCAACAATTGGCTCAAGCTCATTAATTGTATGTTGATGACGGCTAACGTATTGGGCAGCGTCTTGTGCTTCTGTTGCTTGTTCACGTAAATCATCAACCCTGTCAGCTAAGTCATCATCAGCCAATAAATGCATATGAGCAACTAACCGATTGACGGTTGCCAGTTGCTCTTTACAATTAGCCACTTGCTGTTGATTTTGTTTATCAATGGTTTCTTGTGATGATAATTGACGTTCAATATCATTACGTCTTGCCGCTAATTTTTGTGCTTGAGCTTCCGGATCAATATCAAAGGCGACTGATAGGTATTGTCCTATAAATTGACCTACGTTTTGCTCAATTCGTTGCAATTTTTGCAAATCAAATGAGATAGTCGCATAACGTTCATACAGTTCGTCTCGTTCAGCGGATAGTTTTTCAAGGTGAACTTCTCGAGCTGCACGCCCAAATAATGGCACTTTTGGAAAACTTGAGAAACGCCATTGGCGATCACCCGTTTTGACCAATACGGCTTTGTTCATCTCTTCACTATCAAATACGCTATCATCGAACGATGACGGATCACCTTCAATAAAATAGATATCTTCAGGATAGTCTTCTTCACTTGCGGTTAAGTTTTCAAGTTGTGCTTTAACTTGTGATAAATCCGGCACCACAATAGCTTGTCGAGACGGACCATATAACGCTGAAAAGTAAGGTGCGTCATCAATGGTAACATCTTCATAAATTTCAGAAAGTAATACGCCATTAAATCGTTCTGCTAATGCCGATAAACGACCATCATCAACGCCACTTGGTTGATTTAGTTGCTCAATTTGGCTATCTAATTGCGTCCGTTTGAAATTGATTTGATCTCGCTCTGCAACTAACGCTCTTTCTTGTTCAAGCAGTTGTTGCATGTGTTGGGTGACAGCTTGGCTGTGTGTAAAACTTTGCCCGGTTTGTTCTTGCAAAGCAATCAGCGCATCTTGCGCTTTTAACCACATTGGTGCTTTTTGGCGATAGTCGGCAATCTTTGATTGGATTTGTTCAAGTTCTTGTCTAAATTCAATGCGTTTTTCACTCGATTCATTTGCCATTGCTGCATTTTCATCAAGTTGCATTTCAAGCTCTTGTTTCAACTCGTCAAGCTCATCATACTCAACCTGACGTCCAATACGTTTACAAAATTGGCTTAACAGTGACTCGGCTTCTTTTTGTTCAAAAAAGCGTTGTTCCAGTTCATCAAGTTGCAGTTGTAATTGTTCAGCTTGCTGAGCTTGGTAACACTGAGAAGGCCATTGTCTTAATGCTTCTTTAGCCGCACTCCATGCTTCACTACGTGCCACATCGCCGACCAGTTTAACAACTAATTGATAAGCACGGTCAAATTGATTAATCGCCGCATCAGAGACGCTTAATCGTTGTTCCAACTCTAAAACTTGCTCAGTAATCTGTTTTTGTTTCTCTTCAAAAATCGCAAAGTGATTTTCGATATTACTGATACCTAATTTAGGCAACTGACATAAAGACTGGGCGTTTTTCAATGCTTGTAAAGCTTGTTGATATTGAATGGCTCGAGTTTGCTGTACATCAAGCGCTTGCTGATAATCTGCTAACTGAGTTTTAATTTCATCAACTTCTTGTTCGGTATGTTCAGCCTGATCACGATAGGTTTGATATTGTTCATTTGCTTCAATGACAACTTCATTTTGCTCTTCAAGTTTAACATTCAAATCGTCTAAATCCGCTTGATAACGGTCGATCTTCTCTTGTTGGCGCAGCGCTGTTTGCGCTAAATTAAGGTGATCATTCGCCGCTTGTAAGTCGGTCTCTAAGTCGTTTTGTGCATCTTGATACTCTTTGAGTTCTTTTGCCATTTCAACTTGTCGGAACTGATTACTAATAAGCAAATCTTGTGTTTTAAACATATCACGACGCAAACCCAGTACCGATTCGATATGCACTCGACGTTCGTTAGCATGGCGCATATAATCAGCCGCAACATAATCGGTTGATTCAGTGATAAGATGTTTAAATAAGTCTCTGTCAGATTGTGTAACACGAATAGCTTCTAGCGTCATTCGGTTTTCACGTAGAGCGGCTTCCATATCCTGAAAAGCTTTACGAACACCACTGTTTTCCGGTAGTAAGTAATCACGTAAAGACCGGGTAATGGCACTAGAAATACCACCATAAAGCGATGCTTCAATCAATCGGTAATACTTGCTACGATCAGAAGATGAACGTAAACGCTTAGGCAGTACACCAAAGTCAAACATCACCGAATGATAATCAGTGATTGAGTTAAATTGTTTAAAGATAACGCCTTCCATTGATTCGACTTTATCTTTTAATTCCGGTAACGACAAAATTCTTGCCTGTTTGTCATTTAATCGCTCAGTGACCAGTTCAGTTGGGCTGATTCCTACCGGTAAACCTTGTATTAAAAAAGGTTTAATATCCACTTTTTTATCACGACCGGCAACTTGCTGTAAGCGGACGCCGCAAATAATTCGTTGGTTACGTGAATTAATCACATCCAGCATTGAATAACAAACACCCGGTTTTAATTTACCATGTAAACCTTTATCTCGTGAGCCGGATGTCGCACCAGCTTCGGTGGTGTTGCGAAAGTGTAATAACGTTAAATCCGGAATGAGCGCTGTGACAAAAGCTGCCATAGTGGTTGATTTACCTGCCCCATTCCCCCCCGATAGTGTGGTAACGAGCTGATCTAACTCAAATGTTCTGGCAAAAAAACCATTCCAGTTAATTAGGGTTAATGAGTGAAACTTACCGTGTCCAATCATAATTATTCAATCTCCTCATTAACATCGTCTTCTTGTTCTTCATTATTATCATCGAGCATAAGCGATGATTCGATTTTGATTGCTTCGCCATCTCGGATCAAGCGTAATTGCGCTTCTTGTGCATCATCACTACTGCGCACATCGGCACCAAAACGGAAAATCGATTCGTTGATGCGAAAACGGCTACTGTCATTGCCCACAATAAAAAATATCATTCCTAATCGACGTAAACGATTAAGCGCCGTTTTAACTTTATCGAAAAGTTTTTGTCGATCTAAATCCGAACCGGTTGAACGTTGATTAACTAATTTAAGTAATTTACTTTCATCGGCTAACGAAACAAGCTCATCAAACAGTTCTTGTAAGGTAAAAATACCTTCATGTGCAAGCCGTTCAGGACTTAAATATAAATAGCAAAGTACTTTACCAACCAGCATATCGAGTTCAGATAAAACCGAACGTGGAATTAAGGTTGTTGAACGTGGGCGAAGATAGAAAAAACCTTCCGGCGCACGAATCAATTCAACATTATAGCGTTGATAAAATTGTTCAAGCTCGAGTTGAAAGTCCATTAAAAATGCATGATTATCAAGCTCATCTATGCCAATATGGCGCCCGGAACGTAATAAGCTATCAAGCTCTGGAAAAAGAGGATTAGCAATTGCTTGCGCCAATTTAACTGGCATATATTTATCGATAGCAGCTTGAGAGCTGGCCGCAATGCGCCCCATGACTTCATCAAGATGATGAGCGGTTTGTTCTATTTCTAAATCTTTAATATCTGTTGATGACATGTGCTTGTACCTTAGCTCCATAATCGTTAATAGGTTTCCATTCAGCAGGAATACCGAGCAAATCTTTTTCGGCAATACCTAGACGAATAGCCTGATCGATAAATAACCTCGCAATATCAAAATGTTGTTCGCGAGGAAACTGTGCTAAATAACTATGAATGGCAATACTCATATCGAGTGGTTTATTTTCTTGTTTAAAGATCAATAAGTTTTGTTCAATGTGAGCAATAATATGTTCTTGAATCTCTTCTATCATTTCAAATTCAAGTTCGGACGGCAATTCTCCGGTTACTTCAGCTTCGTGTAGTGCTAACTCTTCATCCCGCATATCAAGTAGCCGTTCAGCATTGGCAAAAGTGAGTGACCAAGGTAAATCAAAATAGCTTTGTATCGATTTACGTAAGCGCTGAGAAAAGACCCTATTTTTATCTAAATCGATTGCTGTACGGATAAATTTATGAACGTGCCGATCGTAGCCTATCCAAAGGTCAATGGCTTTTTGCCCCCAACCAATAATTCGATCTAATTTACCTTGTAAATCAATAACCACATTGTTAATTTTATCCAGCTCCGGATTATCAAGCGTTGCATCTTGAATCAGTAACAAACTGGCTTGAAGTTTATCGCCGGCAGCAGCTAATGTATCTTGTAGTTCACGTAAGGTTTGTGATGTTTCAGTCAGTAGGCCTTCACAACTACTAATAGCCGCTTGCCAATCTTGACTTAGTAAGGCTGAGATATTTTGTTTTACATCAGCCTGCTGCTCATCCATTACCCGTTGGGTAATATCAATGCTATCAAAAATTTCCGCTACCGAATATTTTAAAGGTGCAAAAACATTGCGATGCCAATGAAGATCATCGCCACCCTCAAGCGCTGCATCGGCCGCTCGTTTTAACTCTTGAGCAACGATAGAGAGCTGTATTGATAAGCGCAATGTCGAAAATTCTCGCTGACGGATATAGTAATCTGAAATACCTATTCCTAAAGGCGTTAAACGATAGATAGAATAACCGTCAGTCATCTCACTGGCAAAACGAGTAATTAAACGCTGGCGAACTAAGTCGTTAATCGCATTATTAGCACGCACCGAGATAGTATCTTCGCTTTGCTCGAATATTTGTGATACATGTCTGAAAGCATCTATTAGCTCAGATTCCGTCATTTCACCATCGAAACGTTCGCTATTTAATACGGCAATGGCTAATAAAAAAGCAAGACGTTCGACTGGTAAAGCGATCGAAAAATCATTCTTTTTTGCCCAAGAGACCAGTTCTGGCACTGATTGGGAAAAATCCATCATAAGGGTTCCTTATTTAAAGATATTAACGCAGCAGAAATATCTTAAAAACAATTTGATAAACACAATATATAGTGTTAAAAACAAAATATTTCCGATTATATAACAATTTGTAGTAGTTAAAAATAGCTAACTTTAACAATAGTTAGTCTATAATAGGGTGAATTTCATGAAAAAAGTTTCTCATCATTTAAAACTTTAGTTTTATTTTACAAGTTTAGTCATTTTTTCTGTAGGAAAGATTTTAAGTACCATAAAATTTAGCAAATGATACCTGATATAAACTTTAAATGATTTTCTCGTCTAAATAAATACCCGCTCAATAAATATACAAATTTCTTGACTTTTCTTTGGCATTCAAATAATAATGATTCTCATTTTCAAAAAGGAAGGTTATATGCGTAAATTAATATTCGTGGCATTATCAGGATGCCTAACTTTAATGGTTTCAAATTCCGTATTGGCGCATGGTATTTGGATTGCTAATCGTGTTGATCAAAAGCAGATTGTTTTAGGTGAAGGCCCTTTAGATAATGGTTATAACCCCCAAAATGTCCAAAAAGTTCGAGCTTACAATAGTAATTGGTCACCGCTGTCTATTTCACAAAAAGCCAATAAAAATTTTGTCACCATAACCCCGTCTGAAAAAACAGCCGTTGTGGCAGTTTGGTTTGATTATGGCTATTGGACTAAAAATTCGCAAGGAAAATATGTCAATCTTCCAATGAATAAAGTAAAAGGCGCAACTGCTGGCACACATGCAATCAAATACAGCGTTAATTATTTATCTTCAGTTGAACAGCCGAAAATGATTGAAGACATCCCGTTACAAATAGTTCCGGCTTTGGATCCGACCCAATTAAAACGGGGTGACAATTTACCGATAACTGTTTATAAAGATGGTAAACCGCTAACTAACACGCCTGTTATTGTCGATGTTATTAATAATTTAGATAAAACGGTCAATACCGATGATAAAGGTCAAGCAACAATCACCATTCCAAATCAAGGATTGAATGTCATTGGTGTGGAAATTGGTTTTCCACTTGAACCAAACAAGTTAGCTACTCAAGATAAGTTTTTCACAACCTTAACCTTTACCCTACAGCCGGAAGAGTAAAAGCGTGTCTGTTTAGCATTAACCACAAAAAAACGGGATAAGTATTATCCCGTTTTTTGAGTTAAATTAAACCTCAGCATTCGTCGGTCTTGGAATCAGAAAACTACACAGTAATGCTAAAATAGTAATGATTAATCCTAACAACATACCATTGAAGTATCCATCCATTGAGTTTCCATTCATCATTTGAATTGCAGGCAATAACGCAAAACTCAAACCGGCACCTAAGTTAAATGCACCAGCATTCATACCCGGTAAGAATCCCGGGTTTTCTGCTGGAGATAAAACAACGCCTAATCCATTTAATATGATATTAGCCATTCCGGCATAGAAAATGCCTAGTACAATCACACCTACCGATAAAATAGGTAAAGAGTGAATACCATAAAACATAATTAGCAAAATACCGATAATACAACCGACTAAACCTAATTTAAGTACTTTGTTATAGCCCATTGTTGGTGCTAACCTTCCGGAAAATGGCCCGACAAACCAACCAATTAAAGCATAAGGGGTGAGAAATATTAATGATGCCCAATCCGCTTCTAAGCCAAAACCTATCTCGTGATTTTGAGCAATTGACATGACTAAACCATTAACAATGGCAAAAACCCCTGTCATGGTTAATGTGGTGGTTAATAATAACGCCCAAGTGGCACGCTTTTTCAAATGATTGGTGGTAACTAAAGGTTGTTTATTGCTTTTTTCCACCTGCCAAAACAGGAAAAAACAGAAGATAGCAAATAGTGTTAATCCACTAATAACCAACCAATTAGCATTACCGAGTTTACCCGCTTCATTAAGCGCAAGTAATAATGCTGCTATGGTTAAAACGATTAACAACACGCCTAACCAATCCATTTTGGTACCTTCAGATGGCTTAGATTCTGACGCAAAACGATGAACACAAAAAGTTGAGATTGCGGCAACAACTGCAATAACCCAAAATACAGACCGAAAACCGAAATAAGTAGCAAGGAATCCGCCTGCAATAGCATCCACACCAGCAATACCGCCATTAACGGCTGTGATTATGCCCATTAACATACCGTATTGTTTTACATCTTTAACTTCATAACTTAGCATTATCAAACATAATGGCACAACTGGTCCCGATACCCCTTGAATAATCCGTGCGGCATATAAAACTTCAATATTTGGCGCAATAGCGGCTAAAACCGTACCAGTAGTCATGATAAGCAGCATACCGGTTAGTACTTTTTTTCTTCCTTTTATATCACTTAATCGTGGCAAAAATAGTGAAAATAGCGCTGCTGCGGTAAAAAAAGAAGTTTGGGAGAGCCCTACCGCCGCATCATTTGTCCCTAATTCTTTTGCAATGGTAACTAATACGGGGCTTAACATACTTGCATTGAGTTGGAAAGCAACACATGCAGCCAGTAAAGCGAGCATTAGGGTAAATATATTTGATTTAGCTTTACTCTGTTCAATCATACATTTACCTCACCAATTCGTTTTAGGGAATCAACAATTAAATCCCAAAAACCGGTATGATCAAGTTCTGTTGCAACTTGTGTATGGCAACGCTCATCAGCAGGAAAACGAAAATCAGCAACTGTCATTCCCAAAGTTAAAGTCCCTGTCAATTCAATATCAACCGGTACTCGTTTAGTTTTGATTAATTCAGGATTAATGACATAAGCCACGGCACAAGGATCATGCACAGGCGGATAAGTAAAACCTTGAGCTTGTTTATACATTTTTCCGAAGAACTCTAACATCTCCAATACAAATTTAGCTGGTTTGGTTTTGATTGCAGCTATTTTCTCAATTACTTCAGGCGTGGCTAATGCTTGATGAGTCAGATCTAATCCAACCATCGTCAATGGCCATTTTTCATTAAATACGATATGCGCTG
Source organism: Gilliamella sp. ESL0405 (assembly GCF_019469205.1). Taxonomy (NCBI): domain Bacteria; kingdom Pseudomonadati; phylum Pseudomonadota; class Gammaproteobacteria; order Orbales; family Orbaceae; genus Gilliamella; species Gilliamella sp. ESL0405. The sequence continues at coordinate 2,296,923 of NZ_CP048265.1, forward strand.
CTTCAGGATCTATTTTGATATTAAATTCTGCCACAGCGCTCCAGTTACCGACATGGTACCCGCCCCCCATTAACACAACTTCTTTAACACGTTCAACAATTTTAGGTTCTTTACGTACCGCCATTGCAATATTGGTTAAACCACCAGTTGGAACTAGCGTGACGGTTTTAGGCGGATGAGACATGATTGTGTCAATGATTAAATCAATAGCATGCCTGTTATCCAACTCAATGGTTGGTTCAGGTAATACCGGGCCATCAAGTCCAGAGTCGCCATGGATATCCGGTGCAATTTCAATATTTCTCACTAAAGGCCTTACTGCACCAGCCGCAAAAGGTACATTAGTGATATTTGCAATTCGTGCAACAGATAATGCATTACGTGTTACTTTATCTAATGTTTGATTACCAACAACTGTGGTTACCGCAAGCAATTCAATATTAGGATTGCCATGAGCTAACAATAGTGCGATAGCATCATCATGACCGGGATCGCAATCAAGAATAATTTTTTTTGGCTGATTTATCATAAATCGGTTCCTCTACTAAATTTATTTATTTGCCATTCGTTTGAGCACATTTTGATGAGATGGCATATTTGATGCACCTTCACGCTCAACAGCTAAAGATGCAAAAGCCGAAGCATATACTGCGGATTGATAAAGCGTCTCGCCTTTAGCCAATGAAGCACAAAAAGCCCCATTAAAAGCATCACCTGCACCGGTTGTGTCAACAGGAACAGCTAAGAAAGGCTTAATATGTTGATGTTGTTTACCATCAAATATGAGTGCGCCTTTACTCCCCAAAGTAATAATGACGGTTTGTATTCCATATGAGTATATTTTTTCCGCTGCAAGCTTAGCTTTATCCAAATCATTAACTTCAATTCCAGACATTAAACTTGCTTCAGTTTCATTGGGCGTAATGATATCAATATAAGTTAATAGCTGTTGAATATCTTGAGAATAAGGAGCCGGGTTAAGCACAACTTTAACCCCGATAGCTTTAGCTAATTTCATCGCATTTAAAACAGCATCAATATTATTTTCAAGTTGCACTAATAGAATATCAGATTGTTTAAGATAACTTTCCAACATTACAATTTCTTTATCAGTAATTGTTAAATTTGCACCAGGATAGATAGCAATCATATTTTCGCCATTTTCTTCAGATACATAAATAACCGCACTGCCCGTTGGCTCTTTATCGGATTGATACAAAGTAAACGAATTAATTTTTGACGAGGATAGATGTTCATGGGCAAATTGACTAAATTGGTCAGTGCCAACTTTTGCAACAAAATGTACCTTAGCATCGGCATAACTTGCGGCAAGCGCTTGATTTGCCCCTTTACCACCAGGACCAATCATACTTTTTTGAGCAAGGATTGACTCTCCCCCTTTTGGAAATCTTGCTACTTGAGCAACAATATCAATATTAAATGAGCCTAAAATACAAACGTTACCGTTCATTACTTCTCCTCGTATTTTACTTTTCTGTTTTTCATATCCCGTCAGTAACGAGGAAATACATTCTTTATCAGTAATATTACTCACTAATCTGTGCCTTTTAATAATGGCACCACCGTGACAACGAATAACGAACAATTGCTGAGCGAGCGTTGCAAGATCTTTTCTAATCGTCTCTTTAGATACTTTAAATATTTCTGAAAAATATTGGACACTACCTTTTTCATGTTTATCTAAATAAGCTAAGATAGCTTTTTGTCTTTCTTCTAAGAACATCAAGTAATCCTCTAAATGATTGATTCAAAGTATAGCTTGCTTGAATCATAAAAAGAGTGATGATAATCATATCTTATGAGATAAAACAGAAGCAAACGGAACCACGGCAGGTCACGATCGAGCGCTCTAAAAATAATAAAATTTAATAAAAAAACCATTAATTTTATTACTGCCTAATCGATTATTAATCGTTATCAACAAAACAACGCTATTTTAAATTTAAATGATAAATGTGCAGCAAGTTATCATAAAAAATTATAATAAGATTTCGATAATAAAATATAAATTCCCTACTCGCACTGACGCTAATTTATGCTAAAATCGGAAAACATGAACAAACTCACTTAACATAAGGATGTAACGCAATGCATATCGGTATACCTAAAGAACGGTTAGCCAATGAAGCAAGAGTTGCAGCAACACCACAAACTGTTGGACAACTGTTAAAACTTGGATTTACAGTTTCAGTAGAACAAGGTGCTGGACATGCTGCCAATTTTGAAGACCAAGCTTTCATTGATGCAGGAGCCACAATCGAAAACACCCAAGATATTTGGAAAAATGATTTAATCTTAAAATTTCATGCACCTAATGATGATGAAATCGCACTGATGAAAGAGGGTTCAACCCTTATCAGCTACATCTATCCTGCGCAACACAAAGATCTGTTAGAAAAATTAGCTAATAAAGATATTAACGTTATGGCAATGGATTGTGTTCCACGTATTTCCCGTGCGCAGTCTCTTGATGCTTTAAGTTCAATGTCTAATATTGCTGGCTATCGTTCTGTTATTGAAGCAGCTAACCAATTTGGTCGATTCTTTACCGGTCAAGTTACCGCTGCCGGTAAAGTACCACCAGCGAAAGTATTAGTCATTGGTGCCGGCGTAGCTGGACTTGCTGCTATTGGGGCAGCTGTGAGTTTAGGCGCTATTGTTAGAGCTTTTGATACTCGACCTGAAGTTGCCGAACAAATTAATAGTATGGGCGCTGACTTCCTCGAGCTCGATTTTGAAGAAGAAGCAGGCTCTGGGGACGGTTATGCTAAACAGATGTCAGCTGCTTTTATTGAAGCTGAAATGGCACTATTTGCTGAGCAAGCAAAAGATGTTGATATCATCATCACAACGGCTTTAATTCCGGGCAAACCTGCGCCAAAATTAATTTCTAAAGAAATGGTCGAATCAATGAAACCAGGCAGTGTTATCGTTGATTTAGCGGCTTTAACTGGCGGTAACTGTGAATTAACAAAACCAGGTGAAGTGTTTGAAACAGATAATAATGTGAAAATTGTTGGTTATACTGATTTAGCTAATCGCATGCCAGCACAAGCATCTCAATTATACGGTACTAACATTGTTAATCTTCTAAAACTGTTAACCAAAGAAAAAGACGGCAATATCGATATTAATTTTGATGATGTTGTTCTTCGTGGTGTGACGGTCGTGAAAGATAAAGAGATCACCTGGCCAGCGCCGCCAATTCAAGTATCTGCTCAACCGCAACAAAAAGCGGCTGCGCCTGTTGCTAAGCCTGAACCAAAACCAATGGATCCGCAAAAAAAATACGGCATTTTAGCCTTACTTATTTTTGCTTATTTTTGGCTGGCAGACTCAGTGCCTGAAAGCTTCTTAGGTCACTTTACTGTCTTTGCCCTGTCTTGCGTAGTTGGTTACTATGTTGTTTGGAATGTGACACACTCGTTACATACACCACTTATGTCAGTAACAAATGCGATATCGGGTATTATTTTAGTCGGCGCTATATTGCAAGTCGGTGATGATAATGGCCTAACGACAGCGATTGCCTTCGTTGCTATTTTAATTGCTAGCATCAATATTTTTGGTGGTTTCTTTGTTACTCAAAGAATGCTGAAAATGTTCCAACGTGGCAAGTAAAGGAGGAGATCACTAATGTCAGGAATTATTCAAGCAGCTTATGTTATTGCTGCATTACTATTTATTTTCAGTTTACGCGGTCTTTCTAATCAAGAGTCAGCCAAATCGGGGAATATCTACGGTATGATTGGTATGGCAATTGCGCTTATTGCAGCAGTTGCAAGTATCAAAGGTGGATTACACTGGATCATTATTGCAATGATTATTGGTGCGGCAATTGGCTTGTATCTTGCCAAAAAAGTTGAAATGACACAAATGCCGGAACTTGTGGCGTTACTGCACAGTTTTGTCGGTATGGCTGCGGTACTAGTCGGTTTCAATAGTTTCTTGGATCTCAATACCCATTTTATTCCAAAAAATGAATTAACCGTACATCTTGTTGAAATATTTGTTGGTGTCTTTATCGGTGCGGTAACTTTTTCCGGCTCGATTGTTGCCTTCGGTAAATTAAACGGTCGCATTAGTTCAAAGGCATTATCTATTCCAAATAAACACTACTGGAATTTAGCCGCTATTGTTGCTTCTGTTATTTTAATGTTTATTTTTATCAAACAAGAAAATGGCGCAGGTGCGAGTTTTTGCTTAATTGCAATGACGGTGATCGCCTTTGTGTTTGGTTTCCATTTGGTTGCATCTATCGGCGGTGCTGATATGCCGGTTGTTATATCAATGCTTAACTCATATTCTGGTTGGGCTGCTGCTGCTGCCGGCTTTATGTTAGAAAATGATCTGTTAATTGTGACCGGTGCTTTAGTTGGTTCTTCCGGTGCGATCCTTTCATACATTATGTGTAAAGCAATGAATCGTTCATTTATCAGTGTTATCGCTGGTGGATTTGGTAGCGACGGTACTTCAGCAAGCGCTTCTGATGAAGAGCAAGGTGAATATCGTGAAATGCAACCAGCTGAAGTTGCTCAAACATTAAAAGAAGCACGTTCAGTAATTATCGTACCGGGTTATGGTATGGCTGTTGCTCAAGCACAAGGTGCGGTAAGCAATATTACTGAAAAACTTCGTGGTATGGGTATAGAAGTCCGTTTTGGTATTCACCCGGTTGCAGGGCGTTTACCTGGGCATATGAATGTATTATTAGCCGAAGCTAAAGTACCTTACGATATTGTATTAGAAATGGATGAAATCAATGATGACTTCCCTGATACAGATGTTGTTTGGGTAATTGGTGCAAATGATACCGTTAACCCAGCGGCAGAAGAAGATCCAAATAGCCCTATCGCTGGTATGCCTGTTCTTGAAGTTTGGAAAGCAAAAACAGTTATTATTTCTAAACGTTCAATGAATACGGGCTATGCCGGAGTACAAAATCCACTATTCTTTAAAGAAAATAGCTATATGTTATTTGGTGATGCTAAAGATAGTGTTGAAAAAGTTCTACAAAATCTTTAATAACATTATATTGTTGATAGTAAAAATTACTGCGGTTTATCCGCAGTAATTTAATAAAAAGATAATTGTCTCAAGGCAAATTGTGCTCAGTTTAAAAATTCGATATTAACTCTATTGCTTTGTGATATATCTCGTTTTTGCTTTTACTCGCATCAGCCTAACAAATAATGCCCTTTCCTTTCGATACTTGCTTTAAATTCTCTATTGCTTCTGTTTTACCAACTTGTATAAAACCAAAGTGAATTACATCTGAAATAACAGGCTAAGATGATCACAACTTTCATAAAAATCGTTGTAAATAGTCTATCTTAATCAAGGTGATATAATGGGGTGATTGTAAATTAAGCTACCGATTTCAACTTATAATAATTATTCATTATCATTTTTGATTTTTTCTTTATGATAAAGATAAAACGCACCACGTGAAACCATACGAAGTTGGAATATCAGATCTTCAATCAGTTCTTGACGTTGTACAATGTCAAAATCAATTGCTTCCGCACCAGCATTAAATGCAATAGTTACCATTGCTTCGGCTTGAGCTTCATTATAATGATGTGGCATTTGATTAGCATTATCTAAATAATCAACAAGCTCGACGATAAAGTGCTGTATTTCACGTGCGATTGCCGATCTGAATGCGGAAGAAGTCCCGGCTTTTTCTCTAAGCAGTAATAAAAATACTTTAGGGTTTTTATCAATAAATTCAATAAATGTGGTTACTGAAGTTCGAAGAACACTTCCCCCTTTTTCAATACGCTTTCGAGCTTGGCGCAATAATTGACGAAGTGTTAAACCACTTTCGTCAACCATCGCTAAACCTAACTCATCCATATCACGAAAATGGCGATAAAAAGAAGTTGCGGCTATCCCCGCTTCTCGAGCAACTTCACGTAAACTTAAACTTGCAAAACCTTGCTCAGCATTGAGTTGGTTAAAGGCCGCATCAATCAACGATCGACGAGTCCTTTCTTTTTGCTGAGCTCGAACTCCACAGTTTTTTACATTTTTCATGCTGTTACTTTAACTTAAGTAGATTTAATTATTTGTTGGTTTGCTCTAATAATCGCTCTTTTTCGGCGAACACTTTTGGCATATGATCTCGAATTGTTTTGGCGATAGTTTCATAACGCGCACGTAATGGAGACCCAGGTCGATAGATAAGCGCTATACTACGGGTTGGTACAGGATCGGTACAAGGAATATAACAAATATTATCCCTAATACGTTCATTTGGTGCAGCAAGTTCAGGGAATAATGTAATACCTCTTCCTGCTGATATCATACTTCTTAAAGTTTCAAGACTGGTCGCTTTAAACTGCTTATCTTCATCAATGCCTACTTGGAAACAATATCCCATAGCATGTTCACGTAAACAGTGGCCGTCTTCTAACATTAAAAATTTCTGACCTTTTAGCGACGAAAGTTTAACTGTTTTTTGGTTAGCTAATTCACTGTTAGCCGGAACAGCTAAAAACATTGGCTCATCAAATAAAGGAAGTTCGATAAATTGTGATGTTTCTTTTACTTGAGCAACAATTGCACAATCGAGCTTACCGCTTTCTAATTGCGCAACAATATTGGCTGTTTGCGCTTCATGTAAATAGAGTTCTAATTGTGGAAAAGACTCATGTAATACAGTAATTACGTGAGGTAACAAATAAGGGGCGATTGTGGGTATTAATCCAATATGCATCGGACCAGACATCTCTTCACCTTGACGACTGGCCATTTCTTTTAATATTTGAATATTACGTAAAATTTCTTTAGCTTGTTCAACAAGCATCATTCCAGTTTGTGTAAATAATACCTTGCGACTAGTACGTTCTAATAGCATCACGCCTAGTTCATCTTCTAGCTTTCTAATTTGACCACTTAATGTTGGTTGACTTACATTACAAGCATCAGCTGCTTTACGAAAGTGCCGAAATTCAGCTAACGAAACAAAATATTCCAAATCTCGAATATTCATAATGTCCCCAATAAGTTATCGTTAATGGTATATACTTAAGTAACTTATATCTAAGATTAAAGTAATAAATAACATCAAATATTTTTAAACTAAGTGAGTTTTAAAAAAATTATCAAATAAGAATACTTAGAGTATATGTGTTGTTAATTTTTAATTAGCTAGTTAAATTACAGATAAAATATATGCAATATCGATTCTGTTACCTTAAAGCCAATATGGTCAATTGTACTATATAAATTGCTATTGTTGATAATTATGTTCAAAAAATCAAATAGAATATTTAAGTGATCTAACAAAAACTGACCATTGCAACCACCGCTTAAACGGCGGTTAACAAGAAAAATGGAAAGTTAAAAGTAATTGCGATATAATCCCGCGCTAGATTGCAATTAAGACAATTAAAATTCTGAGGTGAACTATTTTTAAACAAGTTTCTCGATTTTGTCGTAGAATTTTTCGCAATGAACAACAATCAGACTATGTTTCCATATCCCGTAAAGAACACAATATCTCTCGTAAAGACATAAGTGAAAACGCGCTAAAAGTTCTTTATCGATTAAATAAACAAGGATATGAAGCTTATCTAGTCGGAGGTTGTATTCGAGATCTTTTATTGGGTAAAACCCCCAAAGATTTTGATATTGCAACAAACGCTACGCCAGAACAAATTCAAAAAACATTTCGTAATTGCCGATTAGTTGGTCGACGTTTTCGTCTTGCCCACATTATGTTCGGAAAAGAAATTATTGAAGTAGCGACTTTTCGTGGTGATCATGGTGCTCAAAACGAGCAAACGAATGTATCTAAACGTTCGCAATCTGGAATGTTATTAAGAGATAATGTTTACGGAACAATTGAGCAAGATGCTATCCGTCGTGATTTTACGATGAATGCGCTTTATTATAGTATTAAAGACTTCACTATACGTGATTATTGTGGCGGTTTGAACGATTTAAAAAATGGCATAATCCGCTTAATTGGTGACCCTCAAACTCGCTACCGTGAAGATCCGGTGCGAATGCTCAGAACGATTCGTTTTGCCGCTAAACTCAACATGAAAATTGATAAAGCGACACTTGAACCAATCGAATCACTGGCACCATTACTCAAAAATATTCCTTCAGCACGACTTTTTGATGAATCGCTAAAATTATTACAGTCTGGAAACGGTTTCAAAACCTATGGCTTATTAAAAGCGCATCATCTGTTTGAGCAGCTATTTCCGGTGATTGAGCGATTCTCAACTCAAAATCAAAATAGTTATTTAGATAAAATCATCGAACAGGTTTTAAAAAATACTGATTACCGTATAGCAAATAATCAAAGAGTGAATCCGGCCTTTTTATTTGCATCATTTTTCTGGTATCCAATTATCGAACAAGCCCAATTAACTTGCCTTGAAAGTGGCTTACAGTTTCATGACGCTTTTGCAATGGCAATCAATGATATTTTATCTGAACAGTGTCGTATCATTGCTATACCAAGACGTTTAACAACCATTATGGGTGATATTTGGCGTTTACAATTACGGATGAAAAGGCGAGAAGGTAAACGAGCTTTCACAATTTTAGAACACCCAAAATTCAGAGCAGCTTATGACTTACTGGAAATGCGAGCTTCCATTGAGAAAGGTGAACTGCTTGATCTGGCTAAATGGTGGGATGAATTTCAACATACATCGGTTGAAAAAAGAATAACAATGGTTAAACATTTAAACAAAACAAACAAGCGAAGAGTCAAACGTTAATTTTTCATTCGCACTTTTATAAATAACCGCTATAATATCGTAATTAAAATAATCATAAAGACATTTTAATCATTGATGAAAAAACTAGCGCCTTCACTTATTGCTATAGCGGTTACATTTTCTTTATATGCTTATAACCATCCCAGCTATGCAATAGGCTTACCTAAAAATGATACCACTAACCCTAAGTGTCTAATCAATATACCTCGATTTGAAGGGGCTTTAGCCAATGGCGACATCAATTCCCTACCCGTCAATGCCGAAGCCGATCGTTTTGAAGGAATTTATCCGGATATGGCAATTTATGAGGGTGATGTGTCTGTAATACAAGGCAATCGTACCGTCCTTGCCAATAAAGTTACCATTGATACTAAAGATAAAAATAATCGCATCGTCACCATACACGGCAATGTTACTTATCAAGATAATTTGATTAAAATGAAAGGTGAAGATGCATCAATGAATTTAAATAACAATGATGCCAATATCAAACCGAGTGAATATCATCTTGTCAATCGACTTGGACGTGGTAATGCCGATGAAGTAAAACTGGAGAAAAGCCGGTATATTATTTTAAAAAATGGCAGTTTCACCGCTTGCCCGGTAGATGATAGTAGTTGGAGTATAAGAGGAACAACAGTTATTCACGATAATCAAGAAGAGCTTTTAGAAGTTTGGAATGCAATATTTAAAGTGGGTAACATTCCAGTATTATACTCCCCTTACCTACAATTACCGACAGGTGATAAAAGGCGTTCAGGTTTGTTGATGCCAAATTTTGGGTATGACAGTGTTGATGGCGTGGATTTTTCTTTGCCGGTATATTGGAACATTGCACCAAATTACGATGCGACAATTACCCCAAGATTACTACAACATCGAGGATTACAGCTACAAACTGAATTTCGCTACTTAAACGAATTAGGCTTAGGTACGTTAGCATTTGATTGGTTACAAAATGATAACCGGTATCGTCATGATAGAAAAAAACATTTAAACGGTTACAATTATGACAATAACAGTAATCGATGGTTATTCTATTGGAAAAATGATGAGTTAATTAACTACAATTGGCGTTTTTACACAGATGTTACACGGGTAAGTGATAATAAATATTTAACCGACTTAAACTCTCGTTATGCTTCGCAAACGGCTGGATATTTAACACAATTTTATAAAGTTGGTTACAATGATGAAAATTGGGATATCGCCTTAGGTTATCGACACTTCCAATCATTTTATACTGGCGCCATGCTGTATCAAACTGAGCCTCAGTTAGATATCAATTACTATAATTATGATTTTGGACCATTTAAATTTAAAACTTTTTCTCAAATTTCGCATTTTATCAGTTCAGAAAAAGGCCTTCCAAAAGCTTGGCGGGTACATTTGGAACCAACCTTAAATTATACTTATACAAATTCCTGGACAACCTTATCGACGGAAGCCGGTTTTATGGCTACGCACTATAATCAGGATAATATCAAAAAATTCCATGAATTAGATAAAACGGTAAACCGATTTTTACCTAAATTTAGTATTGACGGTAAAGTGGTTTTCGAACGTGATACCCACATCAATGGCTACACTCAGACATTAGAACCTAGGGTGAAATATATTTACATCCCTTACCGGGATCAATCGAATATAGAAATCTATGATTCTACATTGCTACAATCAGATTATATTGGGCTGTTTAGAGATCTACCGTATAGTGGTTTAGATCGCATTGCTTCAACGAATAAAATAGCCGCTGGTATTACAACTCGCCTATACGATAGCAATAAAGTCGAGAAATTCAATTTGTCAATCGGGCAAATCAACTATTTCTCTAAATCAAAATCAACGGCGAATAACTCCGAATTAGATAAAAATTCAGATACAGGTAGCATTACTTGGGCTGCTGATAATTTTTGGCGTATATCTGATGACATTATCTTCCGAAGTGGTATCCAATACGATACTCGGATTAATACCGTTTCTTTAGCTAATACCGCATTAGAATATCGCCCGACTGGCAACAAATTATTACAATTGTCCTATCGCTATGCTAATCATAAATATATTAACACCGTTGATTATCGACCATTAGACAAACGCTATAAACAAGATATTTCACAAGCGGGAATTACTGTTGCTTGGCCTATTTCTGATACGCTTAGTGCAGTAGGTACCTATTATCACGACGTCAAATTAGGGCAAATGGCTGATAGTTCAGTTGGCTTGCATTACAGTGATTGTTGTTGGGGTGTGTCTGTGCAATATGGTAGAAAATTAACCGATTGGAATACTATTTCAAATGAAAGTAAATTTAAAAATAAACTTTCAATCAATTTTGAATTACGGGGCTTAGGATCGAATCGTGATGCCCAAGCAAAAATGCTCAATTTTGGTAAATTACCCTATAACACCATTTTTGAATAAAATATAATAATAATAACTTTCTATTACATTTAATGTACATTTAATACAGCCAGTTTGATGCTGTAATAACACAATGAGTTGATCAAATATGAAATTATTAAAACTTTTTATTGCTTTAAACTTAAGTGTAAGTATAGGACTTATTACACCTTTATCAGCGACTGCGGCGCCTAGAGTTGTCGAACAAGTTGCGGCAGTTGTTAATAATAACGTTATTTTAGAAAGTGACGTTAATGACATGCTCAAAACGATTAAAGCAAGCACCGATCCCAGTAATCTACCTAATGATAAAGTGCTTAGACAACAAATTATCGATCGATTAATTACTGAAAATTTAATTTTGCAAAAAGCGGCAAAAGCTAAAATCACAATTAGTGATGAAGATGTAACTAACGCTATTGGTAGAATCGCTGCCGAAAACGGTATGACCATTGATGAGCTAAGAAGTAGACTATCAACAATGGGGATTAGTTATGCTAACTACCGTGAACGTATTCATAAAGATATGTTGATTGAACAAGCTCGCATGAATGAAGTGAGACCAAGAATCAAAGTATCTGAAAAAGAAGTTGAAAATTTAACTAAGACAATTGCAAAACAACCAACCAATAATATTGATGTCAAAATCAGCCATATTTTGATTTCAATCCCGGAAAAAGCAACTAAACAACAAGTTGATAATGCAACTAGCAAAGCCAGAGATATTATTAACCGTGCGAAAAAAGGGGAAAATTTTGCTAAACTTGCAACTTCTTTTTCAAATGATGATCTCGCTTTAAAAGGTGGCTCCATGGGCTGGAATAAACTGAGTGAGTTACCAACTATTTTTGAAGAGCGACTTTTGCGTGCACCTAAAGGAAGTGTTATTGGACCAATTCGTTCAGGTGTTGGCTTACATATCATAAAAGTTGATGATTCCCGAACTGAAGCACCGAAAAAAATTACACTCCAAGAAGTTAATGCTCGCCACATTCTAATCAAAACAAATGTATTAGTGACTGACCAAGTTGCAAAACAAAAATTAACTGATATTCGAAAAGCGATTACCAGCAAAGCCACAACATTTGCAGCCGCTGCTAAAGCAAACTCAGACGATCCCGGTTCAAAAGATAAAGGTGGAGAATTAGGTTGGAGCAGACCCGAAATGTACGACCCAGGATTTAGAAATGGCTTAATGCAACTGAAAAAAGGTGAAATCAGCCAACCAGTGAAATCGTCTTATGGCTGGCATTTAATTCAGCTAATCGATTCAAGACAAACTGACGGCACGGAATTAGTTCAAAAAGATCAAGCATACCGACTTATTTTTAATCGTAAATTTGCTGAAGAAGCGCAAGTGTGGATTCAAGAAATAAAAGGCGATGCATATATTAAAATTACAGGTGAAAACAAAAATGAATAACCGTGTTCACCAAGGACATTTTGCCCGTAAACGTTTCGGGCAAAATTTTTTACATGATGACTACATTATCGAAAGTATTGTTGCAGCAATTCAGCCTAAACCAGACCAAGCGCTTGTTGAGATAGGCCCCGGCCTTGCAGCCTTAACCATTCCGGTAAGTAAACATGTTGATCATCTTACCGTCGTTGAGATTGACCGCGATTTAGCGAGTCGATTAATTGAAAACCCATTTTTGAAAGATAAAGTCACTGTCATTGAACAAGATGCTTTAACATTTGATTTCAATCAACTTTCTGAGCAATTAGGAAAACCGTTACGGGTTTTTGGTAATTTACCTTATAACATATCAACCCCGTTAATGTTTCATCTGTTTGAATTTGCCAATACCATTACAGATATGCATTTTATGTTACAAAAAGAAGTTGTCACTCGATTAGTGGCCGCTCCAAATAGTAAAGATTACGGCAGGCTTAGTGTCATGGCTCAATACTATTGTCAGATTATTCCTGTGCTTGAAGTGCCACCGACATCATTTAAACCAGCTCCTAAAGTAGATTCAGCTGTTGTTAAACTTATACCATACCAACAAAAGCCTTATCCTGTTAATGATGTAAAAATACTTTCACGTGTTACCACAGAAGCATTTAATCAACGCCGTAAAACAATTCGAAACAGCTTAAGCAATATGTTTACTGCTGAACAATTAGTTCAATTAAATATCGATCCTAATTTACGTGCTGAAAACTTAACAGTCGAGCAGTACTGCCAACTGGCAAACGCATGGAAATAGTGTTATGGCAAACCTACTTATCGGAGATATTCATGGTTGCTATGATGAGTTTATGCGCTTACTTGAAAAAGCTAAATTCTCATCATCTGATACATTGTGGCTTACTGGCGATCTTGTCGCCAGGGGTCCAAAATCATTACAAGTGCTTAGATTTGTAAAAGAAAATATCAATCAAATCAGATTAGTATTAGGCAATCACGACCTTCATTTGCTCTCGATTTATGCCCGTGTTACGCCGCCCAAAAAGAAAGATAATCTTGAAGAAATTATTCAAGCACCGGATTATGATGAATTGATGAATTGGCTGCGTAAGCAACCTCTTGTTCAAATAGATGATGAATTAAAATTGATTATGACCCATGCGGGGATCTCCCCACAATGGGACTTGCCAACCCTAAAAAAATGTGCGCATGACTTACATGTGATGCTGGCCAGTGATTCTTACCCGCTCTTTCTTGATAAAATGTATGGTAATTTCCCTGATGAATGGTCACCCCAATTACAAGGTTTAGACCGTTTACGTTATATCGCCAATGCATTAACTCGTATGCGTTTTTGCTATGAAGACGGCAGGCTGGATTTTTATTATAAAAAACCACCCGATCAAGTCCCTACAAAACTTAAACCTTGGTTTTTACTACCAAGTAAGATCCCGGCAGAATATAGTGTCGCTTTTGGTCATTGGGCAGCGTTAAATGGAAAAGGTACCCCGGAAAATATTTATGCCCTTGATACAGGATGTTGCTGGGGAGGAAAGTTGACATGCTTAAGATTTGAAGACAAAAAATATTTTAAAAAACGAAATAATGCGGCTAAAAATTAGAAAATCAAAACTTATAAGGACTATTTATTATGTCTGTACTTAACGTTATAAAATCAATTTGGAAAATCATTAATCTGATAAGAGAAATATTTCTCAATCTAATATTCTTAATCATTATTATTTTAATTTTCAGCGTCATTGCATTAATTAAAGAAGCACAAACTGAAGAGATTACTCCGCAACAAGGCGCTTTACTTGTCGATCTTGAAGGGGTAATTGTTGATAATACATTCTATAGCGATGAAATTTACGCCTTACAAAACAAAATTTATGGCAAAAAGGTGAATACGTCTCGCGAAAATAGTTTATTTGAATTAACCGAAAAAATAGCACAAGCAACAACTGACCCCAACATTGACAGTATAATTCTTAAACTGGATAATTTTGTGGGGACTGACATGAGTTCGCTTCAATATATTGGAAAATATTTATCCAAATTTAAAGCAGCTAACAAACCTATCTACGCTATTGGTTCTAACTTTAATCAGAGTCAATATTATTTAGCAAGTTATGCTGACAAAATCTATTTAACCCCTCTAGGGGCGGTGAATGTATATGGTTTATCCGCTAACAATTTATACTATAAAACGTTACTGGATAATTTAAAGGTTAACACTCATGTTTTCCGTGTTGGTACCTATAAATCAGCAATAGAACCATTTATTCGTAATGATATGTCGGATGAAGCAAAAAGCAATACCAGCCGTTGGCTTAATTTAATGTGGGATAACTACCTAGCTGATATCTCAACATTAAGAAAAAAAGCGGCTTCACAATTAGTGCCTGAGCCTGATGTTATGTTGTCGCAAATAAAAGCAGCTGGTGGCAGTATGACTAATTATGCTTTATCTAATGGCTTAATCGATAACATTGCAAGTTATTACGAGTTTGAGGGTGAAGTCGATAGCCAAGACACAGTAAGCATTTATGATTATAAACTTAAAAACAATCAACAACAGACAGCTAAAAAACCACGAATAGCCGTTGTATTTGTTAATGGTACGATTACTGATAGTGGCAATAGTAGTGGTGTTGCAGGTAGTCAAGATATTGTTGAACAACTCAGATATATTCGTCAAGATTTGAATAAAAACAACATACAAGCTGTCATTTTACGAGTAAATAGTCCGGGCGGTAGTGTCGATGCGTCAGAAGCGATTCGTAGTGAACTCGAAGCATTACAGGATTATGAAATTCCTATCGTTGTTTCAATGGGTGGCATGGCTGCTTCCGGAGGGTATTGGATCTCTACAGCGTCGAATTACATTGTCGCAAGCCCAAATACGATTACCGGCTCTATTGGTATTTTTGGTATTATCCCAACATTTGAAAACTCGTTATCACATATTGGTGTTTACAGCGACGGGGTATCAACATCACCTTTAGCTAACCAAAATATGGCTCAAAATCTTCCTGATGAATTAAATCAACTTATGCAACTCAATATCGATAATGGCTATAACTCATTTATTTCTTTGGTTGCTAAAGCACGAAATATGACAACCGAACAAGTCGATAAAATTGCTCAAGGACAAGTTTGGTTAGGTGTTGAAGCCAGCAAAAATGGACTAGTTGATAAATTAGGTGATTTTGATGATGCCGTTGAAATGGCAGCTACATTGGCGAATTTAACCGATTATGAAATAGATTGGCAAAAACCGGAAGGGAGCTGGTTTAGTGATTTCTATACAGGCTTAATAGCAATGTTACCTAAATCGACAGCAGAAGTAGTATTTGAACAATTGCCACAAGCTAAACAGCTACGAGAACAAATTTCTTTATGGGATAAGTTCCACGATACTCAAAACCGTTATATTTATTGTTTAAATTGTGCCGATGTGCGCTAATGGTTGTTTGAATATATCCACCCCTATTGGGTGGATATATTAGTCACGCTTTTCGGAAGATCGGAAAAAATAACGCATACTTTTCATCGCTTCTTGAATATAATGATAATTAGGTGTTTGATCCACCTCATTATTATGCACATCCATATAATGGCTTACACCAATGCGGTTGACAAAATAGATATTATCGGACGTTCGAACGGCATAAGAGCTGTAGTTTGACATCAATAGCCAATCACGATTGAGTATAGGACTAAACAGATCATATCCAGTTGAGTAATCACTGATATCATTTTTTACATGCAGATAATGCTTCATTAATGTTGGCACCACATCTTCATGACTCGTCAGTTTATTGGCGTTATTTTTAAGATTTTCCAGTTCATTAGCACCTATAATAATGAACGGCACCTTTGTTTGAGCATCGGTATAGTTACCGTTATGCCCCCAAAAACCCAGTTTATTATCATTCATTTCCTGCGAATGGTCACCGGTGATGATTATAAGTGTATCATCTAAAGTTCCCGACTTTTCTAATTCTTCATAGATGTTTTGCAATAAGAAATCAACATAATATACACTTTGTTTATAACGATTAAAAATAGGTAAAGGATCGGTCTCATTATTTAGCGTCATATAATTTAGATCGCCTATTGGTTTAAATTTAACCGGGAAGTCATCCGGAAAATCATAAGCATGTGGCGCATCATAAAATAAGAATGAAAAGCTTGGTTTAGATACATCACGATTTTTATACCAAGCCAACCAATCATCGGTAATTTGTTGGTCACGACTTGCGGCTGTCCCATCTTTACTACTAATTCTTAAGTTTTTAATTGTGACAAAAGCCGTTCTATCAAATTCAGGCGCAGTAATTTTAGCTGAGGTAAAAATGCCAATATTATATTTTTCTTTTTGCAATGTTGTGACAAATAATGACGGTATACTATTACGTAAAAATGCATCCCAATACGTACCAGCTATACCATAAAATAAGCCAAAAATACCGGTACGTGTCGCATTACCCGTTGAGTAATGATTATCAAAAATAACAGCTTTATGTTTTAACGCAAAACGATAACTATTTGGAGAAATAGTTTCATTGAACGTATCATACCGCCAGGAATCAAGCACAATAAACACAATGTTCTTCAATTTTTGATTTTCAGGATTGATAACCAGCGCCTTTTTGGGATAGCTGATGCTATCATGTTTGTTATCTATTTCGAAAATAACTTTACGCTGACCTTGCTTATCAAAAAAGCCCATTATTTTTTTGGAAGTAAATGGACGATACAACGGAATATACTCTTTTACCACCATAATTGGAGAATAAGCATAATAAAAAGCTACCATATGAACAAGATGGCTAATAATTAATGAACTCGATAGGAAAAGAGTAAAAAACAAAACGACTTTCGATCGCCTTTTTTGGCGTGTTGTTTTTTTATCAAGCAAGTAAAGAAGAAAGTATTCAAGACTAAAAGAGACAATGATCAAGCTAAACATCAGCAAGTAAGTAACTAATGAAAAATCGACAACCTGACCAGAAAACACCATAGATAATACCGACTCATTGACATGAAATCGGTATTGCTCAAAGACAATAGTATCAATGTATAACCCTATCTGAAACAGACCAAACAATATAGCAAGTAGGATATTTGCAAAAAATTTCTTTAACTTAACTAAAGGCAGGCAAATAATGAAAAGTAACAGGTAGGCTAAGAAAAAATGACCAAATACGGCAAATATTGAAAAAACGCTACTTATTACGGAAAGTGATGCTCCCGGCACTAAAAAAAACCGAACGGAAATCAGCGATGAAATAAATACATTTATTAAAACAAAACAATAGAGTTTTTTCATTATTATTCTCTAATAGAGAGAGCGGCAATGGATATATCATAAAATGATATAATATTTTATATTGAAACATAGTGCTTTTCTGAAACTTTTTAACAAAATAACACTATATTGTGATGATGCTTAAATAATTAATAAAAAGGGCTCATAAAAAGAGCCCTTCAAGTCATTTATAAATCAATTTATCGTCTATCAGCAAAGATTCTTAATAGCAAAATAAATAAATTGATAAAATCAAGATATAGCGATAACGCACCTAAAATAACATAGCGTCTAAATACATTTGCATCATCCTGTGATAGATGTTCGCCAAACTCTTTTAACTTTTGGGTGTCATATGCAGTTAAACCAGCAAAAATAAATACGCCAATATAGGTAATTGCCCACATTAATGCCTGGTTACCCATAAAGAAATTAACAATAGAGGCAATAATAATTCCAATTAACCCCATATATAAAAAACTACCCCAACTCGTTAAGTCACGTTTAGTGGTATAACCGTAAAAAGCTAAAGCAGCAAACATTCCTGCTGTAATAAAAAATACACTTGCAATAGAAGAGTGTGTATAACAAATAAAAATCGAACTTAATGTTATACCATTTAATACTGAATATAGCATAAATAGGGTCGTGGCGGTTTTTCCTGAAAAACGATCAATCATAGGTGATAAGCAAAATACTATGGCCAATTCTGCAACTATTAACGCTATAGATAAAAATGAAAGAGAGACTTGCCCTCGGCTATTAATATCAAATAGTAGATTTAATAAAGATGAATTGGCTGTATACCAACTAACTAAACCAGTTAATAATATACCTACTGCCATCCAACCATATACATGACTCAAATATGTTTGTATTTTGCTATTTGATTTTTCAATAATTGAGCCATTTGGCGTAAAACTTGTCATTTTTACCTCTCATCAAAAAATTAGACAATTCGTAACTATTATATAGTAAATAGTTATTAATACCATTTTTTCAACAATTCTGTATCAGATTTTTTAACTTCAACCCATTTTTCACCATTAATCGTTCGCTCTTTCTTCCAAAAAGGCGCTTGATTTTTTAATATATCCATGATGAATTCAGCCGCGGCAAAGGCATCTGAACGATGCGAACAACTCACACCAACAAATACAATTTTTTCATTAGTTTTGATATCGCCAACCCGATGAATAACGGCAACCTTGCCAAGTTGCCATTTACTGCGTGCTTGAGCAATAATATTGGTTAATACCTTTTCGGTCATACCAGCGTAGTGCTCTAAATAAAGCCCAATTGTCGGTTGTTCTAAACAACGAACTTTACCCATAAATGTCACTACCGCACCGTCTTGGGAGCGCTCACTAAGCCAATCGATATATCTTTCGACATCAATAGAATCTTGACTAACTTCAATAATGTTCATCAAGTTAACCTCCTGTCACGGGTGGAAAAAATGCCACCTCATCACCCGGTTGAATAAGATAATTAAAATCAACCAGTGATTGGTTAACCGCACAAAGCACCACTTTTTCTTTTAATGCTAAAGACCATTTATCACCCCGTTTGCTTAGTTGTTCAAGAAGATCTGCAACCGTTAGTTGTTGAGCATCTAAAAGAAGGGAATCAGTATCAATTAACTCTCTAATTTGAGCAAAAAACATAATTTTATTCATTTTGTCACAACTATTATTTATTTAGCAGAATAATCACCCGATTTACCACCGACTTTGGTCAGCAATCTTACTTGTGTAATAACCATATCTTTTTGAACCGCTTTACACATATCATATATTGTTAATGCCGCTACCGATGCGGCAACTAAGGCTTCCATTTCAACACCGGTTTGCCCATTTAACCGACATAGGGACTTAACCCTTACACAATGGTTATCAATGTCTGCTGTGATATCCACCTCTATTTTACTCAAAAGTAGTGGATGACATAGGGGAATAAGTTCCGAAGTTTTTTTTGCGGCTTGAATGCCGGCAATTCTCGCTGTTGCAAACACATCACCCTTATGATGTTTACCTTCAAGAATCATGTTAAGTGTTTGAGCATTCATTAATACCAATGATTCAGCACTTGCTTCACGAGTGGTAATTTGTTTATCTGAAACATCTACCATGTGCGCATCACCATGTTGATTAATATGCGTGAATGAATCTGACATCTTAAGTTCCTATGAAAAATGATAATTTATTTTCAATATTCAAGATAACAAATTTTGCATTGGGATACTACCGCCAGTCAATAAAGTTATGCAATGTAATTAACCTTGAAGATTGAGTTTAACAAAACCAATTTTCAAAGCTCAATCTATCTAAAAATACCACAATAATTAGGTAAGATTTTGCGAGTTAGTAAAAAACTGCGTACAATAGAGATAATATGTTAACTGCAATTGTGACCGTTTAATGCTTATTGCTCATATCGCTTTACCTGTTCCACTTTATCAACTTTATGATTACCGTTTAACACAACCTGCCGAAGTAGGCATGCGGGTAAAGGTGCCTTTTGGTAAACGTGATGCTATTGGCGTTATTGTTAGTATTGATCAACAAACCGATGTCCCAATTGAATGCCTAAAAGATATTAGTGAAATCATTGATAATCAGCCACTATTTACACCGGCTGTTTGGCAGCTGCTTAATTGGGCTGTAAGTTATTATCATTTTCCAATTGGTGAAGTCATATTTCACGCTATGCCTGTATTACTTAGACAAGGAAAACAAGCAAGCAAAGCTGAGATCAAACAGTGGCAATTAACCGAGCTTGGTAAGAATTGTGATTTGAAATCATTGTCTCGATCATATAAACAACAATTACTGTTAACTTCATTGAAAAACAATACGTTTTCTGAAAATGATTTCAGCGCCAATATTTTTCATCAATTAGAAAAGAAACAATTAATAAAACAAGTCAGTGTCACTCCTGATACAGTTGAATGGCAAAGTCATTTTTCAACCAATCCAACATCAATTAGACTAAACGAAGAACAAACCAAAGCCATAGCTTCGGTTAATCAACAAAATCAACAGTTTAACGTATTTCTACTAGAAGGTATAACCGGTTCAGGTAAAACCGAAGTCTATTTAAATATCCTTTCCGATATATTATCTGCTGGCAAACAAGCATTGATACTTGTGCCGGAAATAGGTTTAACACCCCAAACAATCAAACGTTTTAAACAGCGTTTTAATGCGCCAATAGATATTTTGCATTCCGGGCTAACCGATAAACAACGGTTTGAAGTCTGGCTTAGAAGCCGGTCTGGAGAAAACGCCATTGTTGTCGGCACTCGTTCTGCGCTTTTCACGCCATTTAAACATTTAGGCATGATTATTATTGATGAAGAGCATGATAATTCTTATAAGCAACAAGAAGGCTGGCGTTACCATGCCCGTGATCTAGCGATTATCCGGGCGAAAATTGAAAATATTCCCATTATATTAGGTTCAGCAACGCCATCACTTGAAACGTTAAATAATGCACAAAATCAAAAATATCAGTTATTACAGCTAACCCAAAGAGCTGGTGATGCTTCGCTTGCTCAACAATCTATTTTAGATATTCGTGGGTTAGTGCTTTGTGCTGGTCTATCTCAACCACTCATTGATCAGATAAAAAAACATCTATCAAACAACAATCAGGTCATGCTATTTTTAAATCGACGTGGTTTTTCACCGTCTATCATTTGTCATGATTGTGGATGGATTGCCGAATGCCCTCGCTGTGATATGCCTTATACTTATCACCAAAAACAGAATAAACTGATATGTCACTATTGTGATACACCAAGAGCCCTGCCTCATCAATGCCCAAAATGTGGGTCGACACATTTGATTCCAATTGGGTTTGGTACCGAACAACTTGAAAAGCAACTTGAAATTCTGTTTCCTAATATCAAAATTAGCCGTATTGACCGTGACACTGTGAGTAAAAAAGGCGCATTGGATAATTACTTAAAAGAAATACAACAAGGCGGCGCTCATATTCTAGTTGGCACACAAATTTTAGCGAAAGGTCACCATTTTCCCGATGTCACATTAGTCGGTATTGTCGATGTTGACGGTGCATTATTTTCCAGTGATTTTAGAGCGACAGAGCGGTTTGCTCAGATTTATACACAAGTATCAGGTAGAGCGGGTCGGGAAGCGAAAACCGGCGAGGTGATTTTACAAACTTATCATCCCGATCATCCTTTGCTTAATGTCTTACTGTCGAAAGGCTACCAAGAATTTGCTAAATTTACACTTCAAGAGCGCAGGCAGACACATTTACCACCTTTCAGTTATCAAGTTATGATAAGGGCTGCAGATCGCAATAATCACCATGCGCCAAATTTTTTACAACAAATCCATGATTGGTTAAAAAGTTTAGATGATCATCGCTTATGGCAACTAGGCCCAATGCCATCCAATCAACCCAAAAAAGCGGGGTATTATCGCTGGCAACTACTTTTACAACATACGCATCGCCAGCAATTACAACAAATTTTAGACCAATTAATCATATCTATCGACAAGTGGAGTGAGACATCTAAAGTCCGATGGAGCATAGATGTTGATCCTATAGATAATTAGTTGCAGGTAATATCCACCAATATTTATTGGTGGATAACACTTACTATAAGGTTATTTTTCCTGCATTTTTATCTAGTATTGCTTGCCCGATGCCAGAAACTTCCTTCAATTGTTCAATTGATACAAAAGGTCCAAATTTTTCCCGATATTCGACAATTTTTTGCGCTTTATTTGCGCCAATTCCATTTAATGCTTTTGTTAACTCTTCTGCTGTTGCAGTGTTAATATTGACTTGATCTAGCTGCTTTTGTTGTTGCTGTGCAGTAGCGGGAGAAGCAGATTGAGCATAACTAAAACCGGAAAAGGTAAAGCTTAATAATAAAAGACTTAAAATTGATAATAATTTCATATATTTAACCTCAAAAGTTGTTTAAAATAAATAGGCAAGTAAGTTTGCGCTATCACTATCTCACTTCATCAGTTAAAAATGTTTTATGACTTACAGAAATGCGAAAAGCCACCTAAGTGGCTTTTCATTTTTACTTAAATTACAGTAATTTTTCGAAATTCATCACAAATTAGAATCTGGCATGATTTCAATTTTCGCCTTGGAACGAATATCAGCTGTAAGATAATAATAAGTATTGTTAATAAATAACGGTGTTAATTCCGATGAAATATCTTGGCGCTCCGGCGTATCAACTTTGATTAGCGAGACAATATAAGCTTGATTTTTTTTGAAAATTTCAGCACCAAATTCATTTTTATTTTTCTGTGGCGGCTCTAATGAGAAAATCATATCAATGACAGCCGGCTCAAAATCGGTTGAATTTCGTGTTACAGTATAGCGTTGGCCAAATGAGACCTTATCTGAACGACCAGATTTTCTTAAATCATCTAATACATTATCCACTGTTGATTTAAAGCGATTATCTACAATTTCATTAACCATTTTTTGATGAATATCATCTTTGACTTCTTCAAATGGCGCTATACCTTCCGGACGATAATCAGTCACTTGAACAACAAATTCATACGTACCATAATTTCGTTCAACCGGAATTAACTCAGATATGTTATTTGTTGCATGATCATCAACAATCATTTCATTACTAAAAACAACATCCCTAACTTCAGGATGAGAAAGAATTGTGGACGGTTGATTATAGGAAGCCCAATCGGTGGTAAATACCTCAAGACCTGTCTCCTGTGCTATCTCTTCGATAGATTTAGGAGAATGACTTAAAGCTGTTTTGATTTTATCTTCAATAGCCTCAAAATCTTGTTGTACTTTTTGATTTATAAGTTTTTCATATATCTTAACTTTAGCGAAGTCAAAATCCATCACTTCTGATTTCTTCATACCATCAAGTTTGATAAAAACATAACCGCCGTCAGCTGCAATTGGCGAAGAAACTTGACCAATTTGTGTTAAATGAGCTTCTTTAAACACTTCTGGTAGTGAATCATCTTCAACAAGCCAACCAATAGAACCATTTTTACCATATGGCGAAACTTTATTATCTTGATTCATCTTTTTGGCAATCGTATCAAAATCGACAGAAGAAGCAAGATCACTCGCTATTTTATCTGCCTGTTCCTTATCGGTAACGTAAATTACACTATAGGCATTTTTAGCAGGATATGTATAGGTTTTGATCTCTTTTTCATATTCTTGTTTAACTTCATCATCACTCACTTTAACACTTTTTCTAACTGCCTCTAAAGTATTACGAATGAACTTAAGTTTTACGCGTTCTTTTTTGAAAAATTCTTTTGAGTGTTCATCATAATATTTTTGCTCATCTTCTGATGTTATGTTTATATCATCAACATTATCTATAGATGAATCAACTAATGTTGCGTAAACCGTACGAGTTTGATTTTTAAGTGAGGATATATCAGAATCAACAGGCAATACAAAACTGGTTTTAACTAACGCCTCGATAACTTGCTCTTGCTGTAATGCCGATCTCAAGACTTCTGCATAACTTTCCGGTGTGAATTTATTTTCAGCAAGTAAAGCTAAATATTTTTCTTTATCAAATTTACCGTTAGTAAAAAATACTTTTTGTTGCTGGATATATTTTTTAATATGTGAATTGCTAACAGCTGATTTAATTTTTTGCGAAAACTGATAAGCTAAGTAATTATCAATCTGTTTTGTTAGGACATTACGACGTACTGTTTTAATAAACGAACTATCGCCTAAAGAATTCGCTGTTGCCATTTTTGCTTCTGCTTCAAATTGTTCTCGGCTAATACCTTCACCATCAACTTTGGCAATGTATAGTTGCGCATCACTCGCACTATTACTACCAAAGCCTAAAAAACCAACGCCTGTAAAAATGAAGCTTACCATAATTATTGCAAAAATAATTTTAACAACAATATTGTTTGCAGCTGTTCGGATTGTCTCCATCATTGTTTAAGATTCTCCATATACCTAATGTTGAATCACGCAAGTATAGCATATTTAGCTAAATTCGCTATTGCCTGAGTGTGACGTATAAAAAAAAAGATCAACATAGTTATGTTGATCTTTTAAATAAAATTGAAATTTAATTTAAGCTGGTTGGTATTTCAACACTTGTTTTTACTTTTTTTAGCGCTTTTTTGGTAGGTTGTTTTAAAGCAACTTCTCCGGTAATAACTTCCATACCAAACGGATTATTCTGTAAAGCAATAGCAATCACTTCATCAATCCATTTGACCGGCCGAATGTCCAGTTCAGCTTTTACATTATCCGGAATTTCTTCCAGATCCTTCACATTATCTTTCGGAATTATTACCGTTTTAATTCCACCTCTATGAGCGGCTAACAGTTTTTCTTTTAAACCACCAATTGGTAGGACTTCGCCTCGTAATGTGATTTCACCTGTCATTGCGACATCAGAACGTACAGCATTCCCGGTTAATGTCGATATTAAAGAGGTACACATTGCAATGCCGGCACTAGGACCATCTTTTGGTGTGGCACCGTCCGGAACATGCACATGAATATCTCGTTTTTCATAAAAATCACTATTAATACCTAGCTTTTCCGCACGAGAGCGTACGACTGTTAAAGCTGTTTGGATAGATTCTTGCATGACATCACCAAGTGAGCCAGTATAAGTCAATTTACCTTTACCCGGTACACTTACCGACTCAATTGTAAGTAAATCACCACCAACTTCTGTCCAAGCCAAACCGATAACTTGCCCTATGCGGTTTTCATTATCTGTTTTACCATAGTCAAAACGTTGTATACCTAAATAATCTTTTAGATTATCTTGATTAACAGTCACTTTTTTCAATTTAGGATCTAATGCCAATTGTTTGACAACTTTACGGCAAATTTTGGCAATTTCTCGCTCTAAACTACGAACACCTGCTTCACGGGTGTAGTAACGGATAATTCCGATGATTGCAGAATCATCAATGCTTATTTCTTTCGCTTTTAAGCCGTTATTTTCGATCTGCTTAGTGATTAAATGTTGCTTCGCTATATTCAATTTTTCATCTTCGGTATAGCCAGAAAGCCGAATCACTTCCATTCTGTCTAATAATGGCGCAGGTATATTCATCGAATTTGCTGTAGCAACAAACATAACATCCGATAAATCATAATCAACTTCTAAATAATGATCACTAAATGCATTATTTTGTTCCGGATCAAGCACTTCTAATAATGCTGATGCAGGGTCGCCACGCATATCAGATGCCATTTTGTCAATTTCATCTAATAAAAATAATGGATTTTTAACGCCAACTTTTACCATACGTTGGATTAATTTACCCGGCATTGATCCAATATAAGTCCGTCTATGGCCACGAATTTCAGCCTCGTCACGCACGCCACCAAGTGCCATACGCACATATTGGCGACCGGTTGCTTTGGCAATAGACTGACCTAGTGATGTTTTACCAACACCCGGTGGTCCAACCAAACATAAAATAGGCCCTTTAACTTTATTAACTCGACCTTGTACGGCGAGATATTCTAAAATACGGTCTTTTACTCGCTCAAGCCCATAATGGTCTTTATCCAAAATCTTTTGCGCTGCACCAATATCTTTTTTAACTTTACTGCGCTTATGCCAAGGTACCTGTAACATCCAATCAATGTAACCACGAACTACCGTTGCTTCCGCCGACATTGCTGGCATCATTTTTAATTTATTAAGTTCAGCTAATGCTTTTTCGGTAGCCTCTTGAGGCATTTTAGCTTTAGTAATTTTTTCTTTTAACTCTTCATACTCATCAGGTTTATTATCGATATCACCTAATTCTTTATGAATGGCTTTAATCTGCTCATTAAGGTAATACTCTTTTTGAGCTTTTTCCATTTGCTGTTTAACACGTTGTCGAATATTTTTTTCAACTTGCAGTAAATCAATTTCTGCTTCCATTAACGAAATAAGCAGTTCAAAACGCTTTTCCAGATTCGTTGTAAACAAAATTTCCTGCTTTTGATCAACTTTTAAAAATAGCGTTGCTGCTATCGAATCGGCTAATTGTGATGGTTCTTTAATTAAGTGAATTGAATCGACAACTTCTTGTGTGACTTTTTTATTCAGCTTTGCATACTCATCAAAATTAGATAAAACAACTCGAATCATTGCTTGACTAACGTCATTGTTTCTTTTCGATTCCTTTGACGGTGCAATATTTGCAATTAAAAAATCATCTTCTTTACGTTCAACAATATCGACAATTTTTGCTCTATCTACGCCTTCAACCAGCACTTTTACCGTTCCGTCAGGCAATTGAAGCAGTTGTAAAATGTTCGCAATCGTACCCACTTTATATAAATCATTCACATCTGGTTCATCTTGAGAAGGATTTTTTTGCGTAACAAGAAAAACTTGCTTATCCATTTCCATTGCGCTTTCAAGGCAACGAATCGATTTATTTCGACCTACGAAGAGAGGAATTACCATGTGCGGAAAGACAACAACATCACGTAATGGCAAAATAGGCATAATTAATTGGTTAGTTTGTTTTGTTTTCATTTTATTCTCTCTACTAGTACAAACCCATTAAATAAATATGAGGGTCATTTTTAGATATTCAAGCCTATTTTTTCAGTTAAACATGCACTATTACTAAAACATGACAATATTTATGAGAGCTTTTATTTTTATATTAATATGGGGCAGTGCAATTTGCCATCTTACTACAGATGGCAAGGTAATTTATCAAGCAGAAAGTTCCGCATTTTGCCGATGAATTAACTTCGGTGCTTGATTTTCATCAACAGTATTTTTTCGAACAATAACTTTTTCAACATTATCCATTGATGGTAAATCATACATTGTGTCTAATAGTATATTTTCAACAATTGAGCGTAATCCTCTGGCACCGGTTTTACGCTGCATCGCTTTTATCGCTATAGCTTCAAGCGCTTGTTTGTCAAACTCTAATTGAACGCCATCAAGTTCAAACAATGCTTCGAATTGTTTAGTTAATGCATTTTTCGGTTCAGTTAAGATATTAATTAAAGCATCTTTATCAAGTTCAGATAACGTACCAATTACTGGTAATCGACCGATAAATTCAGGTATTAAACCAAATTTAACTAAATCCTCAGCTTCAATTTGCGCCAATAATTCAGATTCTGTGGCTTTATTTTTAGCGCTTTTTACATTAGCACCAAAACCAATTCCTGTATTAGTTGAAATACGGTTTTCAATCACTTTATTCAGACCACTAAATGCACCACCACAGATGAAAAGGATTTTAGAGGTATCAACCTGTAAAAACTCTTGTTGTGGCAGTTTTCGTCCACCTTTTGGTGGAACTGAAGCAATTGTGCCTTCAATAATTTTTAATAAAGCTTGCTGCACTCCCTCTCCCGAAACATCTCGAGTTATAGAAGGATTGTCCGATTTTCGTGAAATTTTATCGATTTCATCAACATAGATGATACCACGTTGAGCTTTTTCAACATCGTAATCACAATTTTGCAATAATTTTAGAATGATGTTTTCTACATCTTCGCCAACATAGCCCGCTTCAGTTAAGGTTGTGGCATCAGCCATTGCAAAAGGTACATCTAAGAATCTAGCCAAAGTTTCGGCTAATAATGTTTTACCACTTCCTGTAGGGCCAATTAATAAAATATTACTCTTACCTAACTCAACATTATTACGACTGGCATAATTGCGTAAGCGTTTATAGTGATTATATACTGCAACAGATAATACTTTTTTTGCTCGATCTTGACCTATTACATATTCATCAAGGTGTTGTCGAATTTCATGTGGGGTTGGTAATGGTTTTCCCATAAACTCTTCATGAGAAAGGAAGTTTTTTGACTCTTCTTTCAAAATATCATTACATAATCCAATGCATTCGTTGCAGATATAACTAGATGACGGTCCCGCAATGAGTTTATGAACTTCACGCTCACTTTTACCACAAAAAGTACAATAGTGTAATTTTTCTGAATTTTCATTATTCACTTTTATCACCTACCTAAATTTAAGATCGTTTATCATATATGGCATCAACTAATCCATATTCAACCGCTCTTTTTGCTGACATAAAATTATCACGATCTGTATCTTTTTCAATTACACTAATATCTTGCCCAGTATGGAATGCCAAAATATTATTTAATCGACTTTTAACTTGTAAAATTTCTTGAGCATGAATTTGGATATCAGAAGCTTGCCCTTGGAAACCACCTAAAGGCTGATGAATCATAACTCTAGCATTAGGTAAACAATAACGCTTGCCTTTTGCTCCAGCGGTTAAAAGCAAAGATCCCATAGAACAGGCTTGTCCTAAGCAGATTGTACTTACATCCGGTTTAATAAATTGCATTGTGTCATAAATTGCCATACCGGCCGTTACCACACCACCAGGAGAATTAATATATAAATAAATGTCTTTTTCGGGATTTTCAGCTTCTAGAAATAACATTTGAGCAATAATAAGATTAGCCATATTATCTTCAACCTGACCGGTCAAAAATATAACACGCTCTTTTAATAGTCGAGAGTAAATATCGTAAGCTCGTTCGCCACGAGAACTCTGCTCAACAACCATTGGAATAACACCCATGTATGGTTCTAAAGGCATTTTCAACTCCTAATTAAATAAAACAGCCCAAACAATTAATCCTTATTTGGGCTTTAATAACAATATTTTGATTAATTAAAACAGCGAGTGAACTAAGATGCTTGCTGGTTCATTAATTCAGAAAACGAATAGTTTTTATCTGTTACTTTAGCACTCTCTAATAAAAGATCGACAACTTGATCTTCTAACGCAACAGACCGAATATTATCCATTGCTTTTTTATCGTTACGATAATATTCAGAAACTTCATTCGGGTCTTCGTATGCAGTTGCAATGTCATCAATTAATGATTGAACACGTGCATCATCGGCTTTAAGTTTATTGCTTTCAATGATTTCACTAAATAATAAACCAACTGATACCCGACGTTTAGCTTCTGCTTCAAATAACTCTTTAGGAAGATCCATAGATTGCTTCACATTACCGCCAAAGCGTGACACGGCTTGCTGACGTAATACATCAACTTCACGGTCAACTAACGTTGAAGGAATATCGATTTCGTTGTTTTTAATTAGACCGTCGATAACTTGCGCTTTAATTTTATTACGAATAGTTGCTTTAAGTTCACGAGCCATATTTTTACGAACTTCGTTACGTAAGCTGTCAATTGTACCGTCTGCAATACCAAATCTTTTAATGACTTCTTCAGTCAATTCCGGAAGTTCTAACTCTTCTACTTTTTTCAACGTTGCTGCAAATACTGCTGGTTTACCTTTTAAATTCTCAGCATGGTAATCTTCCGGGAAGGTAACGTTAATATCAAACTGATCTGAAGCTTTGTGCCCGATAATAGCATCTTCAAAACCAGGAATCATTCGACCTTGACCTAACACTAAAACAAAATCGTTAGCTTTGCCGCCTTCGAATTCTTCGCCATCTACTTTACCAACAAAATCCAATGTTACTCGATATTGTTCTTTAGCTGGTTCATTAACTTCTTTCCAAGTGCCTTGTTGTTTACGTAATGTTTCAATCATAGTATCAACATCGGCATCAACAACTTCAGCAACTGGTTTCTCAACTTCGATTTTATCTAAATCTTTAACTTTTAATTCAGGATAAACTTCAAACTCAACAGTAAAAGTGTAATCTTCTCCATTTTTATATTCTTTTGGAGTATAAACAGGTGCACCTGCCGGGTTTAATTTTTCTTGAATAATTGCTTCAACGAAATTTCGTTGCATTAAATCACTTAATGCATCTTGTAAAATAGAAGCGCCATAACGTTGTTCAACAATTTTTAAAGGTACTTTTCCTTTACGGAAACCATCAATACGCACTTTTTTGGCGGTATTAATAAGCTCTTTATCAACCGCTTTTGTAATGTCTTCTGATTTAATTGTAATTGATAAACGACGACCTAAACCTTGTGTTGTTTCAACCGAAACTTGCATCTTTATACCTCGAAATTATTGAATAATATCTGCTCGTAATTATTTTAGAATGATAATTGAGCTAAAAAAATTTATAAAATAGGCAAGCATTATACTCACCGTTAACGCCTACGTCGAGACATTTAATAGTTTCTTCTCAAGCGCCTTCAAGCGTTTATTCATTTGATCAATATGTAATACTAACGAAGCCGTTTTTCGCCATACTTTATTTTCTTGCAGTGGAATACCTGAAGAGTAAACACCCGGCTCTGTTATCGGTCGCATTACCATTCCCATACCGGTCACAGTAACTTGATCACATATTTCCATATGCCCGTTAATCACACTCGCTCCACCGATTAAGCAATGGCGGCCAATGGTTAGACTACCGGCCATAATAACACCACCAGCAACTGCTGTATGGTCACCAATGATATCGTTGTGAGCAATTTGACATTGATTATCGATAATAACCCCATTACCGATAATGGTGTCATCTAATGCCCCGCGATCGATAGTTGTCGATGCACCAATTTCAACATCGTTGCCAATCACAACTCGACCTAATTGAGGTATTTTAATCCATTTACCTTTATCATTAGCATAGCCAAATCCATCAGCACCAATTACTGTAGAGGATTGAATCAGGCAGTTATCACCTATTACACAGTTATGATAAACGGTGACATTAGCCCATAATTTTGTATTGGCACCAATTACAGTATTTTTACCAATAAAACAACCCGCACCAATAATACAATTATCGCCTAGCACCACACCGCTTTCGATAACTGCATTTGCACCAATAGAAACATTGCGACCTAACTTAGCCGTAGAATCAATAACAGCCGATACAGCTATATCTTCAGCCGGCTTGGGCGTGGTATCAAGAAGTTGAGCTAATTTTGCATAAGTAAGATAAGGATTTTTTACAACCAGTGCAGCGCCGTGCCAATGGTTAAGACTGTCTTCAGTCATGACAACAGCAGAAGCGTTACATTGTGATAATTGATTTTGTAATTTTTTATCAGACAAAAAAGTAATTTGTCCGGGTGCGGCACTTTTCATTGATGCAATACCAGTGATGGTTAAATTACCATCACCATGTAACGTTGCATCAAGTTGCTTAGCTAGTTGCTCTAAACGAAAAGCAAACATTATTTTTTAACCTTTTCCAATACTTTATCTGTAATATCAACAGCATCTGAAGCAGATAATGTCGCTTCAGCTTTTAATACAAGATCGTATTTTTCTGTTTCAACAATCTCTTTGACGGCATCTTGAATTTTTTTCAACAATTTGTTAGCTTCTTCAGCTTCAACTTTACGATACTCTTCAGTAAATGCTTTAGCTTTATTTTCAAAATCAGAAACAACTTTGTTTAGTTTTGTTTTTTCAGAAGCTGACAATGTTAAACCGTCTTTTTTAAGACGTGCTAATGCATCATTAGCTTTCTTTTCTTCTTCCGCTAATGCCTTGGCTCTTGATTCAAATTTCTTGTTCAGATCATTGCTAACTTGTTCACGTTGTGGCATTTTTTGCAAGACAGTCATTACATCAATTACGCCAATTTTAATTTCAGCATTTGCCATACCAGTAAAGAGTAATGCAAAACTAATCCCCAAAATACTAATAATTTTTTTCACTTTTTTCACCTATGTGTATTTTATTTACTTATAACATGGAATTACCATGTTGAACCTATATTAAATTGAAATTGTTGTGCTGAATCACCATTATATTTCTTCAATGGTTGAGCATATGAGAACACCAATGGCCCTAATGGAGACATCCACTGAACAGCAACACCTGCTGACATTCTAATATCAGAAGGAGAACTATAGTCAGGGAGATTACGTCCTTTCAAGTCCCATTGAGTATCCCACACAGTGCCGGCATCAAAGAAAACTGATGTTCTTAAACTATCCGAATACTTCTCGCCTGCAAATGGTGTCGGCACAATTAATTCCGTACTTAAAAATGCAATCGCATTACCGCCTACGGCATCTTTTGAGCTTTCACACCCTTTGGTATCACCTAAATTACGACAACCATTGCGATTCAAGTAAACAGCTTTAGGACCAACTGTATTGGACTTAAATCCACGTAAAACGGTTGAACCACCAGCATAGAAGTTTTCGTAGAATGGTAACTCTTTACCACCGAATCCACCACCATAACCTAATCGACCACGAGTTAAAAATATCCAATTATGATCATTATCAAGTGGATAATAGTAAGATGCATCACTTATGAATTTATAGAATCGGTTGTCGAAAACTGGCACAGTCACTTTAGCACTTGCCGTCATTTTCAAACCTTCCGTAGGGAAAAAGCCACGATCTAATGAATTATATGTCCAATAAGCATTTAATAATAAATCGTTGGTATCAAAAGATAATGAATTTTTATCTTTGGTTTTTTCGCCCATTTTATCGAAATAACGCCACATACCATACTGAGGTCTCATATCAGATAATTTATGGTTAGCATATTCTGTACCAAAGCGAAGGAAATTATTTTCACTGATTGGAAAACCTAAGTTTGCTGAAGCGCCCCAGGTTTTACTTGAATATTCAGATTCATCATCATCATCATCGGCTTTATAAGTGTTATAATAAACACTTCCACCTAAGCTAACGCCATCGATAGTAAAGAATGGATCAACAATAGATAATGATGCTGTTTTATCACTACTGGTGGTATTTATATCGAATGAAACGCTATTACCTGTTCCTAACCAGTTGTCTTGAGTGATCCCGGCATTAAAACTAATACCACTGTCTGAACCAATACCGACACCTAATTTGATACTACCGGTATTACGCTCCGAGACTTTATAAATGACATCTACTTGATCATCGATGCCTGGTACACGTTCAGTACTTGCTTCAACACTATCGAAAAAGCCTAAACGATTTAACCGATCTTTACCCAGTTCAACTAAACCATTACTTAACCAAGAACCTTCCATTTGGCGCAGTTCTCGCCGAATTACCGTTTCGCTCGATATGTTGTTTCCGCTAATTTTAATATTACGCACATAATAACGTTGACCAACATCAACCATAACGATTAAATTAACAGTATGGTTCTCATCATTTATTTCCGGTTGAATAGAAACATGAGGATAAGCGTAACCAAAGTTAGCAAGTAAGCGTTTTATACTATCTTCAATTTCAGTGATTTTTTTACCATTATACAGTTCACCGATTGATACCTTATCTTGCGCTATTTTGGCAATCGCATCTTTGTGACCGGCAAAATTACCCTTAAAATCCAATTCGGATAGTTTATATTGTTCACCTTCATGAATATTTATGGTAACGTAAATGCCTTTTTTATCCGGCGTTAAACTGACTTGAGTCGATTCAATATTAAAACGTGCATAACCACGATTTAAATAAAAACTTTGTAATTCATCTAAATCAGATGCTAATTTTTGTTTTTGATATTTGCGATCACCAAGCATGTTCCACCAAGGTACTTCATCTCTTAAAGAGAAACGTGAAATTAACTCTTCAGATGAGAAAGCTTTGGCGCCAACAATATTAATTTGATCAATCAAAGCTGATTTGCCTTCAGCAATCTCTAGCTTTAAATCAACGCGATTACGAGATAACGGTGTGACAACAGCTTTAATTCGGGCATTATATTTACCCACACTGTAATAAAAATCTTCTAGCCCTTTTTCGATAGCTGATAGCATTGTACGATCTAATGCATCCCCTTCCCGAATTCCTGTGCTATCAAGATTTTTCTTGAGCATGTCATCTTTAACAGATTTGTTACCCACGAATGTTATACTTGAAATTGTTGGACGCTCTTCAACAGTAATAATTAATCTATCTCCATCACGAGATACAGTAATATTGTCGAAGTTACCACTTGAGTAAAGTGACTTGATAATATGCCCTAAATCGGATTCGTTAACATAGTCACCAATTTGGATTGGCATTTCAAGCATTGCAGCGCCTACAGTAACACGCTGTAATCCTTCAAATTTAATATCTTTTACAACAAAATCATCCATACAAAATGCATTGGAACTATACACAGCTGTTGTACTAAACAGCAAAGATGCTATAAGTAATTTATTTATTTTCATCGTAAATGTTTATAACCTCATCCCATCACAATCGTAAAAAATCATTAAATAGTGCAATTCCCATTATTACCATTAATAAAACCAAACCAGCACGAAGAAAACGCTCTTGTGCTTTATCTGATAGGGCTTTTCCTCTTATCTTTTCGATAAACAGAAACATAAGATGCCCACCATCTAACATAGGTAATGGAACAAGATTGATAACTCCCAAGCTTATACTAATAAATGCTAGAAAATATAAGTAAGGAGTAAATCCATAACTTGCTGTTTGCCCTGCGCTTTTTGCTATTGTTATTGGTCCGGATAGATGTTTTAAACCAATAACACCTGTTACTAATTGATAAAGTGAACGTACAGTTAACTGAGTTGTTAATGCTGTTTGTCCTAATGCTTTATCAAATCCTTCTAAAAAACCATACTGCGTTATAACTGCATCAGATGTTGGATAAAACCCTGCAACACCTTCACCATTTTTTTGAACTTTTGGTACAAGCTTTAGATAAATATCTTCATTATTTCGATTTATTTTTAAATCAATAGTACCCGCTTTTTTTATTGTATTTGTAAAATCAACCCAATTTGTACATGGATGCTGATTATAGCTGATAATCATATCGCCTACTTTTAAGCCGGCTTGTTCAGCAGCGGAACCAGGTATAATTTTACTCACAATTGGATAAATTTCCAATGTTTTAGGTATAAACCCAAAAGCTGTTATGGCTGAATCTTTTTCAATATCAAAATGCCAATTGCTAATGTTAACCATTTTATGCACTTCCTGATGATTATCATCATTAACTGCATTATCAATATAAGAAAAATCAACCTGAGATTTTCCCATAGCTGAAATCAACGCTAAGTTAACATCATTCCAGCTTTCAACCTTCACATTATTAACTGTTTTTAACTCTGCTCCGGCGGGTACGCCAACTGTCGCCACAGGAGTAGAAGGTATTATATCTCTTATTTTAACAGGATAAGTTGCTACGCCCATTAAAAATATAATCCAATAAATTATCAGCGCTAATATAAAATTAGCGAAAGGCCCGGCAAATACAATTGCTGCTCGTTGCCAAATCTTTTTTTTATCAAAAGCAAATTTTTCACTATTTTCTGATAATTGAGCTGTTCTTCCGTCGAGCATTCTAACATAACCACCAAGCGGAATCATAGCAATTACCAATTCTGTTCCACTTGAAAATTTATGTGACCATAGTTTTTTGCCAAAACCAATGGAAAAACACTCTACTTGAACACCACACATACGGGCAACCAGAAAATGCCCATATTCATGTATGGTCACCAATATACTGATAGTTACAATAAATAACAACAATGACCAAAGCAAAATCAATAACCCTTTATAACAGATACAAAGATAAAGTAGCAAATACAGGAACGGCAGCGGTTAAACTATCTATACGGTCTAAAATTCCACCATGGCCGGGTATAAGGTGCCCACTATCTTTTATTCCCGCTTCTCTTTTAAACATGCTTTCAGTTAAGTCACCCAAAACGGAGACTAGAATGGCGCATAAAGAACTAATCAAAAATAAACTGAATGAAATTTTAAAGAAAAATGAAAAGTAAGCTATAACACAAATTATTGTGGACAAAACTACGCCACCAATGAAGCCTTCGATAGTTTTTCCGGGTGATACTTTTGCCGCTAATTGTCGTTTACCAAAAGTACGACCTGCAAAATAAGCACCAGTATCAGTTGCCCATACTAGCACAAATACATACAGCAACCAAATAGCCCCATGATAAGAGTTAAAAACATAATTAATCGATCGTAATTGAATCATGCCTATAAAAAACGGAACTAAAGTGAAAAACGCAAATAATAACTTTATGACATTACAATCAGACCAATATTGGGTACTTTTAGGATATGTAGCAACCAAGCATAATGCAACTAGCCACCAAATAATCGATAAATACAATATCACTTTATATAGACTCGCTTTAAATGTTAATGAGTCAGGCATAAAATAAAGTACACTGAGCAAAACAATAGCAAATAACGTAAAGATTAACTTTGATTGTTTTTGATCAATATGTAGAAATTGAGTCCACTCCCATGCTGCAAGCCCACAAACCAAAATGATTATGCAGGAAAATACCGATAGTGGTGCAAAAAATAAAATAATGATTACAAGTGGGATAAGCACAAGTGCCGCTAAAATACGGTGAATTAGCATGTATGATCCTCATTACGAACGCCACCAAAACGCCGTTCTCTATTGTTAAATTTGTTGATCGCCTCATCAAATAAGGTCTGAGTAAAGTCAGGCCATAATACATCTGTAAAATAGAATTCAGAATAAGCAATCTGCCATAATAAGAAATTACTTATTCGATATTCGCCACCGGTACGTATAACTAAATCGACATCAGGAAACTCACTCATGCTCATAGCAGAATTAAAATGATCTTCTGTAATATCATCTACACTGATTTTACCTTCTACCACTTGCGTTGCCATTTTTTTAGCTGATTGCAGTATATCCCACCGGCCGCCATAGTTAGCTGCGATATTAAGTACCAAACCGGAGTTATCTTTGGTTAACTGCTGAGCTTTAATAATCATATTTTGTAGCTCATCATTAAAACGTGAGATATCACCAATGATATTCAACCGCACATTATGACTGTTGAGTTTTTTGATTTCTCGATTTAAAGCATAGATAAAAAGCGCAAGTAACGCCGAAACTTCTTTTTCCGGGCGTTTCCAATTTTCACTGCTAAAAGCATACAAAGTCAGTACTTTTATATTGATACTTGCCGCATACATAACAATTTTTCGCACCGCTTTTAAGCCTGCTCGATGACCAATAGTTCGTAATTGATTACGTTGTTGAGCCCAGCGACCATTACCATCCATAATTATAGCCACATGACTTGGAATACATCGTTCTTTTGTCATGTAATATCTCGTAATATATCATTCATTGTTCAAATTATGTTTTATTAATGTCGATTCGACTAACGGGTACCATAAACGACAATTGTTTTGCCATGGGCAGATATTAAGTGCTGATCTTCCAGCATTTTCAATATTCGCCCAACGGTTTCACGGGAACAACCAACAATTTGCCCAATTTCCTGACGGGTGATTTTAATCTGCATTCCATCGGGATGAGTCATTGCATCCGGTTGCTTAGCTAAGTTTAATAAAGTCTGTGCTATGCGTCCAGCAACATCTAAAAAAGCTAAGTTACTTACTTTTTCAGAGGTCACCTGCAATCGGCTGGCCATTTGGCTGGCTAAACGCATCAGGATATCGGGATTGACTTGAACAAGTTGTTTAAACTTTTTGTATGAAATTTCGGCAACCTCACAGCTGGTTTTTGCTTTCACCCAAGCTGTTCGCTCAGTTCCTTCTTCAAAGAGACCAAGTTCACCAAGAAATTGATTTTGGTTTAAATAAGACAAAATCATTTCATTGCCGTCATCATCTTTAATTAATACAGCAACAGATCCTTTTAAAATATAATAGAGAGTTTCGGCTTTTTCTCCTTGATGAATGAGGGTGCTTTTAGCAGGATATTTATGAATATGGCAATGAGATAAAAACCATTCTAATGTCGTATCCGTTTGCTGTTTACCAATCATTATGCCATCCTCTCCATTTTACTGACTTCTTGCACACTATAACAAAGTTACACAATAAATTATATAATAATATACAATCATTTTAAGTCGTTATCTGACAAGTTTGATATCAATTGTTTGATGAAGTTCAGACCAAAAAATTGCCGCTCTGCCATCTACCAACTGTTGCTTAACATCATTAACTTTATCTTGTAGGGATTTTTCTTCTAACCCATAATCAGTCCCTTCACGTAACACAAAGTATTGTATAAGATTATTTAGAGTTTCAGGTTCAAGATCCTGCCAAGAAATTTTCATCATTGATTGAATTAAGTTAAATTTTCACTATTTTATAACATAAGATGAGCAATAAAAAGGGTGAGTTTACGTTGAATAATCAGGCTGAAATAACAAATGTAAAATTTATGATCAAACATAGGTTTAAGGGTTAAAATGATAAAACGTTTATTATTTATGTTAAACAAGATACCTTAACACTAATTCTTATTAAAAATAATATAATCGTAAAAAAACCACTCTTTCGAGTGGTTTTTAATTTCACAACATGATTTAAAATTATAAACCAGTAGCTTTAAGATTGAATCCTTGCGCACCAGCTTGATAACCATTAGTTGATGTTGCATAAATGGTGTTGTTCTTACCACCAGCAGGATCACCTAATAAGATTGTATCGCCATTAGCTCCTGATACACCTTGAGTTGCAGTTAATGCGTCATTAGATGCAGTTACACCAGCATAAGTACCGCTTAATGTCCATGTTATAGTATAGTTAGCTGTTTTTTCTGATTCACCATTATTTGGTAATTCATCACCATTATCATCGTTCCATACTACAGCAGCAAATCTTTCGCCGTATTTAGGTGCTGGAGCGCCAGCAACGGTATAGTTAACACTTCTATCTATATTACCACTAGCATCGGTTTTAAAGATACCTAACTTAGTATCATTGCCTTCGATAGGACCTGTACCGTTGTTAGCATCGTCAGTATCACCCGGACCGAATGGACCACCGGTAACAGTGTCTAACTCTACTTTATTATCTTGATGATCAGGAGCTGTATTGGCCCAAATATCGTTTACATATAACCATTCGTTTGCATCTGGTAAACCATAGGTAGTTTTTTCTTGAAGACGGTAACCAACTACTTCAGCACCGGCAAACTCACTAGTAATTTGGAAAGAAATCTCACCTGCTTCACCAGAATTATTTGTAGAAAAAGTTACGTTATTAACTTTATCCCAAGTAGCGCTAGTTCTATCTTTTTTGATATAAACTTCAAGTGTCGCTTTTACTGCTTCAGAGGTATCTTCATCACCATCGACATCATGTAAATCATATTTAACATGAACCCAGTCGCCCACTTTAACTTTATTTTTATTGCCATTAGTAGAACCAACAGGGTTAGCGCCAGCTTGGTCAGTAGTTACACGAAGGGTCATGGTATGATCATTTTGAGTACCCTTAGAATACATTACAGGCTTATTACCTTGGATAGAGCTTGATGCAGTACCTTCTACGGCATAAGCACTACTTGCTGTAAAACCAGCGATAAATAAGCCTAATGCCACTTTTTTAATTGTTAGATTTTTCATGTTTAACTTCCTATTTTTCTTTAAATTAACATGTTGTATTTATATAAATACACCATTTTCGGGTGTTCCCTATTAGGTTACCTAAGTATTTGATGTACCAGGTAACCGAAACTTATTATTAATTAACGCTAACTTGCAATTTAAACCCTTGGTCGCCAGCACATGCCGGTAGCGAGGTATTAATTGGAGTCCAATCTATGTATGATGGTGCCCCATTAACTGCACTAATACTTGTTCCGGATGAAGCATAACTATTCATGTTAAGGCTTCTAATTGTATAGTGAGCATTTATCCCCATACCTACGTTAAACCATGGACCGGTAGGATTATCAATTGCGTTTGGTAGTGCAGCTGTTGTTGCATTCCCCGGACAAGCAGAACTATTATCATCAACCAAAGACCACACTACAAAAGGATCAGTGATTTCAGTTGTACCATCTACACTATAAGCTTTGACATAGTATTCATTGCCAACTTTCCATTCATTTGGACCACTTGGTTCAAATTGAAGGGTATTACCAACGGTGCTCGCAACTAATACGCCGTCACTACGATAAACTTTAATTAAACCAGCTTGGCCACCAGCAAAGTCTACAGACGCTTTATTAAATGATGTACCATATTGATCCAATGCAACTGTAAAATCTACGACGCCAACAAAATTGGATGCAACGTCAATGGTGTAAGTATCACCTAATGCTTCAGCACCTGCGGCAGTCGAAGCTTTATCAGAAATCTTACCGCCCTTCTTAACTTGTTCAAATGATTTAACAATAATACAAGGCTCTTTTGACGGACAAGAATTTACATTGCCTGAAGTACCATCAATCAAGTTTACTTTCTTACCGTTACTTGTAGCTGTCCATAAATTTAAAACTGATGACTGGAATGTTTTACCAATTTTTTGCATCAATAAAGCATCACTGAAACCGTCAAAATCATCTGCTAAGCTCCAACTTCTTGTCGCACCGGATTTAGGTTTTACTAAACTAGCTAATAACGTTACGCTATTATGTCCATCAGCATCCTGATTAATTAGTGAAGTTGGATTACCTGTTTGATCTATCGCCCATACACCAACTTTACGAAGCTCAGGGTTAGGTAATACCTCAAACGAAACTGAATTAGATGTTGCTGTTTTACCACGGCTATCCGTTACCGTTACCGATAATGAATATTTACCATTAGTTCTAACCGGATGACGGTCACCATTATCATCTAAATAGTTAGGCGCAGTAATTTTCCAGTTATCAAGTTCAGCCGGTGGATTTGCCCATGTAGAAGTTGTACAAATTCCTACATTAGAACATAAGAAACCGCCTCCGGCATCAATGTCTAACATATCGCCTGACCATGTTAATTTAGATAAGCCTTTAACATTATGAGCACCAATTGTGACACCATAGCTATGTCCTTCAATCAATTGAACTGCTTCAAGCCCTAAATCAACTGTCATTTTCTTGTCTTTATATTCAAGAACAATGTAGTTATTACGATCGACTAAATCATAACGGCTACCTTTTAAGGAGCGTGCAAGTTGAACCATATCAGGATCAAGTTGGTCTTTCAGTGGCACGCCAATACGATAATCAAGTGTTAACTGCGCATTAGTAGCTTTTTTACTATCTTGACCATGCTTGTGTTCCGCTTTAATTGTAAAAAGAGGAACTGGCGTATAATCAACACCAAAAGTTAAAGCACTCGGATTTTTTTGTAGATTATCTTTACCAAATAGCGCAACTTTATCACCAAAGTATTTTTCATACATAAGTGAACCACCTAAATGTGGATACTGAGGTAAATAGCCTTGGAAACGGACATCATAACCTTTCGCTGCTCTTTCTAAGTAATCATCAAAATCTTTGGAATCTTTCCAATCAGATAGTGGATGATAATAGTTCACCGCTAACTTCATGTAATCACTCCAAGCTTCGGCACCAATACCTAAACGATTGTGCGAACGTTGGAAATCATGATCTAAAAATACGTTATAGCCAAGTAACCATTTATTATCTGCCACATCCCAACGTTGACCGATACCAAAGTTACCTATACGTCGATTGTGTTCATATTCCTGAAATGACAACTGAGTAAAGATTAATGTACTGTCAGTATCATACCAAGGACTAAACAATTTAAGATTAACGTTATCGAAGCTGCCTTTATCACTTAAGTTAAATTGTAATTGAGCTTTACCAAAACGACCTAAGAAGTCTTGTACAGTATTGCGTACCGGATCGACAACTTGATTTTTAACGCCATTACGAATGTAATCTTCGGCGTATTGTTTACCTTTATTTCTTAAATGGCCTGATAAACCACCATTTTCTGCAGAAGTAATTGATTTCCAATCTTGTGATGCTAACGTTTGTAACGTTGAAGCGATTTGAGTTGCAAGCGCATCTTTATTTTGCTTAGGATCATAGTTATCATCAGAACCTAGACTAGGTAGATTTTCATACTTATCTATTTTATTACTGTTTGTAGTAAGTGCAGGTAAAACTTGTGAGTTTTCAGGTAGAACTAAAAGTTCACCAACTTCAACAACATCTTTTTTATCAAATCGACCAGCATTCATTTCTCGCAACTCAGAAACAGAAATGCCACTTATAAGTGCGATTTGATATAAGCTACGTTGTTCATTATTGATCATCTCACGAGCTTTTACGCCGTTTTTCAATTCAAACACTTTATTACTATCAACAGTATTTGACGACACTTTGGTATCCACTGCATTAGCAACTGATTGCCAACCCAACGCGGCAATAACAAGTGCTGATATTACTGTAAAATTAAGATTCTTTCTCATCTTAATTATTCCTTATATTCCACTGACAAGCGTATGAAACAAAACTTTTAATTCTGATACCGCATCGTCGTTATTAGTTGTGATTTTTAAAAATATTACCAAAATAGTTTATTGTTTTTAATATTACTATTTTTTGTTCTTTAAATTTCTTTACAAAAGTAATTAAAGTTACGGAAATTTTATTACAAAAAAGTCATTTAGCAAAATATTTTATTAGTTTTTTTTAACATTTTTGTAAAGATATTTTTTATCTTTAATTATCAATATGTTATAAAACAGAAAAAAACAAAAAAAGTAACAGTTTTGAGTAATTTATTGAAAATAATGACATTAACAATAACATCAAAAGAGAAAAAATTGAAAAAAATGTCATGTTAATTGTCATTTAGGTAAAAAAAAACTTGAAATTGATACTTCAAGTTTTTTTCCATGTTTGCTGTTCGATATCAAGACAATTAAAGTCATTGTTCTTCGTTATAAATTTCCAGATTTTCAGACTCTTTAAAGGTAGGCGAATTTTTGATTGTACTTCTTTGCTGTTCTAAAGAAGAAAAATAACGGCTATCAATTCCTTCCGTAATATATTTACCATCAAATACTGAACACTCAAAATGTTCAATTTTCGGGTTTTCTTGTCTAATTGCATCAATTAAATCAGTGAGA
Organism: Gilliamella sp. ESL0405; assembly: GCF_019469205.1. Taxonomy (NCBI): domain Bacteria; kingdom Pseudomonadati; phylum Pseudomonadota; class Gammaproteobacteria; order Orbales; family Orbaceae; genus Gilliamella; species Gilliamella sp. ESL0405. The sequence continues at coordinate 2,340,586 of NZ_CP048265.1, forward strand.
TCTTGAAAAATAAGTTTATCAGCACCAATGTCATGAGCGATTTCATCAACTGTTCGATTATAGGCAATAAGTTCACTTGCTATTGGCATATCAATACCATAAACATTTGGATGTCTGATTTCCGGCGCAGCGGAAGCTAAATAAACTTTTTTGGCACCCACTGAACGCACCATTTCTAAAATTTTTTCCGAAGTAGTTCCCCGCACAATGGAATCATCGACTAACAGAACATTTTTACCTTCAAACTCAATACGATTAGCATTGAGTTTTCTTCTAACCGATAGTTTGCGGGCGCTTTGACCCGGCATAATAAATGTTCGACCAATATAACGATTTTTAACAAATCCTTGCCGATAAGGTTTATTTAATATTCTTGCGATTTCTAAAGCTGCATCACAGGAAGTTTCGGGAATAGGAATAACAACATCGATATCAATATCTTTCCACTCTCTGGCAATTTTTTGTCCCAGCTTTTGCCCCATTGAAATGCGAGATTGGTAAACCGATACCCCATTCATTAATGAATCAGGTCTGGCAAAATAGACATATTCAAATATACATGGATAGTATTGAGGATTATCAGCACATTGTTGAGCGTAAAGTTGGCCATCTTGAGTAATGTAAATCGCCTCACCGGGCTCGACATCTCGCATAAACTCAAAGTCAAGAATATCGAGTGCAACACTTTCCGATGCAACCATATATTCAACCTTTTGATTTTCAACCACCCTTTTACCAATCACTAATGGACGGATGCCATAAGGATCACGAAATGCGACTAAACCATGTCCAATAATCATTGCAACACATGCATAAGCACCTTTTATAATATTATGCAAATTATGTATTGCTGTGAAAATATTATCTGCACTGAGTGGATAAGTGGGAAACTTATCTAGCTCGCTGGCAAAAACATTAAGTAAAACTTCTGAATCTGAATTGGTATTGATATGACGTCTGGCAAGTTCGAATACTTTATCACGCAGTTGATCAGTATTAGTTAAATTACCATTGTGAGCCAGCGCAATGCCGTAAGGGGAGTTGACATAAAATGGCTGGGCTTCAGAGGGACTGGAGCTACCAGCAGTCGGATAACGAATATGCCCAATACCTAATTTGCCTTGTAAACGCTGCATATGATGTTCTTGAAACACATCTTTAACTAAACCATTTGCTTTGCGCAGGCGAAAACGATTTTGCTCATCGATAGTCACAATACCGGCCGCATCTTGCCCCCGATGTTGTAAAACCGTCAGGGCATCATAAATTGATTGATTAACAGTGCTACATCCTACAATACCTACCACACCACACATACGATGCTCCCTAAGACTTACTGTACTAAAAATGAAGACGATTGTTGGATAAAATCAAAAAACCACCGAATAATAAAATGGAAGTGTGGAATTAATTGTGATTGAGTCCAATATGGTGATTGGGATAAAGGCGTAAAGGTATCGACAAAAAAGAGTACTGCCGCTACCACTAAAATGCCACGCAAAACCCCAAAACAGATACCTAACACACGATCAGTTCCCGACAGTCCGGTTTTTTGAACTAATTGAGCGATGATATAAGAAACAATCCCACATACAATTAATGTCGCAACAAAGAGAATAGCAATTGCCACCGCAATACGGATAATATCGCTTTCAAAAAAGGTGAGATAGCCAGTAATATAGACATAAAAACGGCTAGCAATAAAAAACGCTAAAACCCAACTGATTAATGATAATGCTTCACGAACAAAGCCCCGCACTATACTAATCAAAGCGGAAAAAACAATCACACCGATAATCGTAAAATCAACCCAATTCATCATAATAACTCACAATTTTATTTAAATAATTTTTATTTTAATTACAGTCAATACCCATAATGGGTATCAGAAAATTTTAATTAGGGACAATAATACCTTTTAACTTTGTTAAATTATTTAAGCTACTAATGACTTGCTCTGCTTGTTCTTTTTTAGCATAAGGCCCCACTTGTAGTTTAATCAACTGATTTGGTTCGGGATTTTTAGGTATTACTATTACGTTATAATTATTAAGTCTTAATAAAGCAACTAACTCTTCAATTTTTTGTCTATTTTTAAGCGCAGTTAGTTGTATCATGTACGGTTTAACTTCTTGCTCAGTCGAAGTTGTAGTCGATGTTGCTGTAGAAGAATCGGTATTATCATCGGTAATATCAGACGGCGGTATTGAGTTGAGATTTTGGTCTGAATCCGGCGTGTATGACACATCATAATTATTAGTCACATTATTATCGGTAAATGTCACTTCTTGATTCTGCTGATTGACAACTTCGGGCTGTAATATTGGGATAGTTGAAGTGTGTTGATTCGATTTATCTGTAATAATTAACGGCGCAACCGCTGCAATTATAAGCAGTAATGTTGCAAAACCCACAAGCTGATTTCTAATTTTATTTTGATTGCTGTTATTGTTTTTTTGATTTTTAGTCATAATAAAAGTCACTTAACAGTCAAATTCAGCTAAAACATCTGATACAGTATAGAATGAACCACAAACAACAATAATATCATCTTCTTGTGCATCTTGCACCGCCTTTTGATAAGCATCAATGACGGTATCAAACGTCAAAATATTGTGCTCATGATTGTTTAATAAATAGTGTTTCAATACTTCAGCCTTACAACCTCGCTCACCATAAAGTGATGCACAATACCAATTATCGCCATTTAATACCGCTAAAGTACTTTTGATATCTTTATCTTTAAGCATACCAATAACAAACCGTACTTTACCTGCTATTGCTCGCTCTTTTTTCAGATTCGCTAGCTGTTTAGCTAAGTAACTTGCGGCATGTGGATTGTGGGCGACATCTACAATCACAAGTGGCGAATTTTGGATAATCTGAAATCGCCCCGTTAAACTAGCATCAGCAAGACCTTGTGATATTGCTTCTTGAGTAATGTTAATAGAGGAATAAGTTAATGCCGCCACCGCTGTTGCAGCGTTTGCTAAAGGAACGTTGGGCATAGGGAGATGTTGATATTGTTTGACTGGGGAGTCAAATTGCCACAAGTTTTTATCGATCTGCTTGTAACGCCACTCTTGATTTACTCGATAATATGGACAGTTTACTGATTTTGCAACATCTAAAATTGATGCCGGTATGTCCGGCTCGCCAATAATAGCAATGCTATTTGATTTAAAGATCCCTGCTTTCTCACGCCCAATACTTTCACGATTGTCACCTAAATAATCGGTGTGATCAATATCGATTGAGGTGATAACAGCCACATTCGCATCGACAATGTTGGTTGCATCAAGCCGACCACCAAGGCCAACTTCTAAAATGGCAACATCGAGTTTAGCTTGTTTAAACTGATAAAGTGCCGCTAACGTACCATATTCAAAGTAAGTTAACGAAATATCCCCACGTGCTTTTTCAATTTCAATAAATGCATTAATGGTATCTTGATCTTTTGACTCGTGATTATTTATCCGAACTCGTTCAGTAAAACGCAACAAATGCGGTGAGCTATAAACACCAACTTTTAAATTAGCGTTTAGCAGCATCATTTCAAGCGTGCGACAGGTCGTACCTTTGCCATTGGTGCCGGCAACGGTAAATACATAAGGAGCAGGTTGCAACAATTCAAGCCGCTTTGCGACAGTTTTAACCCGTTCAAGTCCAAGTTCAATTGTTGCCGGATGCAATTGCTCTAAATAACAAAGCCATGTCTTAAGATCTGACATGGCATCTGGTTTTTTATGTTGTTGCATGCTCAATTAATCTGTCTCGTAATTGCTGACATCGTTAAAAGGATTAGGCAATTTCATTAATTTTGCCAGTAAGCTAGCAATTTTCGGTCGCATATCTTTGCGATGAATAATCATATCAATTGCGCCTTTTTCAAGCAAAAACTCACTGCGTTGAAAGCCTTCTGGTAACGTTTCACGAACAGTTTGTTGAATAACTCGAGGACCAGCAAAACCGATTAACGCTTTAGGCTCGGCAATATTGATATCACCAAGCATAGCAAGGCTTGCTGAAACCCCACCCATGGTAGGGTCAGTCATTACTGAAATATAAGGTAACCCTTCATCTTGCATTTTGGCCAAAATAGCACTGGTTTTTGCCATTTGCATTAAAGAAAATAGCGCTTCTTGCATTCTTGCCCCACCACTGGTGGAAAAACAAATTAACGGACATTTATCTTCAATTGCTTGCTCAGCCGCTCGAGTAAATAATGCCCCCACAACAGATGACATTGAACCACCAATAAAAGCAAATTCAAAACAGGCAACAACAACCGGAATACCGTGTAATGTACCTTTCATTACGACCATCGCTTCTTTTTCGTGTGTCTCTTTTTGAGCGGCAGTTAAGCGATCTTTATATTTTTTAGTATCTTTAAATTTTAAGATATCTTTTGGTGAAAGTTCAGAACCGATTTCAACATCAGACCCTTCATCTAAAAATCGATACAACCGCACACGGGCAGGTATATGCATATGGTGATCACATTTAGGGCATACTTCTAAATTACGGTCTAATTCCGCTTGATAAATAATTTGTTCACAATTACTACATTTAGTCCAAACACCACCTGGAATATTCGCCTTTTTATGATCTGACGATATGTTATTTTTACTTAGAATTTTTTCAATCCAGCTCATTATGATTCTCTCATTCTGGTACGCTTTATAAATATCAGCGTATTGTATAATAATTTGTACTAATTCTTAATAGTTGTTTTTGTTTTTATCCCATTTTGTCAAAAACTTTCAGAAATAGTATACGTTTAAGCAAAAAAATATTTTAAATTTACTAAAATAATAAGGATTTATAAATAATTTAAAATCCCACTTTGGTAAATAATAAAATATAATTAATATGACCTTAAAAAATTATTGGTATATAATTAGTTTAAATTATTTTTTCCATTTTTTTAGAAATAAGGGGTTATAGATGGACAAGGAAAAATCAGCCGCACCTACGTTTCAAGATGTACTTGAATACATTCGTTTATCACGTCGTTTAAATAAATTAAAACGTGAAATTTCCGATAACGAGAAAAAAATACGTGACAACCAAAAACGAGTGTTATTACTTGAAAACTTAAGTGATTATATTAAACCTGATATGACTTACGACGAACTTCAAGCGATTATTGCCAATATGAAAAGCGATTATGATGATCGTGTTGATGATTATATTATCAAAAATGCTGAAATTTCTAAAGAACGCCGCGATATCAGCAAAAAAATGCGCAGTTACCGATCAAACTAATTTGATCAAGTTAACTCCCACTTTCAAATTAAATAGTGGGAGTTTTTAATATAAAATCTTATCAGCCCCCGGCTAACTTCACTTTAAATCCTTTATCTTCAAGTAGTGTCTTTAATAATTCCCGTTTATCGCCTTGAATTTCTATCGAGCCTTCCTTTACCGATCCACCGCATCCGCAACGCTTTTTGAGTTCAGCAGCCAATTGCATTAATTGGCTATCGTCTAAATCAAAGCCTGATATGACACACACACCTTTACCTTTTCGACCAGAGGTTTGGCGTTGAATTCGAATAACACCATCGCCTTTTGGTCGAGTCGGAGCTGCTTTACTGGGGGTAACTCTACCTTGCTCGGTTGAATAAACAATTGGATTTTCAGACATAATTAACTTAACTCTTACTTAAATCAAGTGTTGATAAAATAGCATGTAATGCTTTAGTTGGATCTTCGGCTTGAGTGATAGGGCGTCCAATCACTAAATAATCAGAACCGGCAGCTTGCGCACGCTGTGGCGTCATGATTCGGCGTTGATCATCGGGATTAGAGCCTGCTGGTCTGATACCGGGTGTGACGAGTTTGAAATCACTGCCCAAGCGAGTCCTAAAACTTTGCACTTCTTTAGCTGAACATACAACGCCATCGAGCCCACAATTTTTAGCCAGAGACGCCAATCTTGTCGCTTGCTCTAATGGAGATACATTAATCCCTATCTCTTGAAGATCGGCAGATTCCATACTGGTTAATACCGTTACAGCGATTAACAATGGCGCATCTTTACCATAGGAATTAAGCGCATCTTTTGCTGCCGTCATCATTCTTGAACCACCGCTAGCATGAACATTAGTCATCCAAACGCCTAAATCAGCCGCTGCTGCAACTGCTTTTGCAACAGTATTTGGAATATCATGAAATTTGAGATCTAAGAAAATATCAAAACCTTTATGTTTAATCTGTTTGATAAAATCGGGACCTGCATGAGTAAACAGCTCTTTACCGATTTTAAGACGACAATCTTTTGGATCAACTTGATTAATAAAATTCCATGCCGATTTAACATCTGAAAAATCTACCGCAACGATAATTGGAGATGACATAACCTATATTTTCCTTCTTAAGCTTAAATTACTTATTCTTTCTAACAAATTCATTTAAATCAGTATAAAAAATCTGGGCGCTCTTTTTATACCCTTTTAAGGTTTGATGAACTAAATCTGGACGAGCAAGCCCCTGCTGGCGCCACTTCTTAACAGCATTTTCACCGCCCATAGCGAGTTGCCAATTCCAAAATAGTGTCTTTTCCGATTTAGCAACCTGTTTTTGAATATCCATGACCGTTTTAAACGATTTTGGATAATCATTATCATTCACCATGGTGTCCGGAGGAGACATTAATAAGATTGCAGCGCCTGGAAGCGATTTGCGAATTTGGCGAATACTGCTTATCAAGTTTTGGCGATAAGCATCGGCATCTAATGTTTCATCAAAACTCTCATTAGTGCCGTACTCAATGATGACTAAATCACTATTAGAAGAGGCTAATTGTTTTAACCAACTTGCTCCCCATTTTTGCCAAATTGTCTGTTTGGCACCATTCGAGGCGATCGCCGAAACAACAACGCCGGATTGTTTATTGCGAGTTAACCATATTCCAGCCAATTCTACATTATGTTGGCCTTTAATGACTATTGGCAGTTTAGAAATTATTGACGAAGTTTGCCACACATTGATTTTTGGTGAATCAGTCAAATTGATTTTCTTATCATTCACATCATAAACACTTAGCGTATTGTCCGTATTTTTGGTCTTTTTAAATGTTAATTTAACCTGCCAATCTGAATTGGTTGCCGTTTTTGGGGTAATTTTAATCGTTGCGGAATCTTTTGTTGGTACGGCAATAAAACCGCCGATTGGAAAATCAGGGTTACTCATAGTACGGCTATTTAAAACTTCCCAATTTTTAGTATTCCAACTGACTGCGACATGATTTTGACCTTTTATAGCAACAGGCGGTATCCAACCAATACCGGCATTTCCATATTTTTTTTGCATCAACGTTCTAAATTCACCGGTAAAAAAGTCAGCAGCAGTATGTGAATCGCCGATTTGGGTGATGTTAACGACCTGATTGCTTTTCTTATTTTTTATTAATGAATTTAATCGCATCGACAATTTTTTCGCATTAGGATCACCAAAATCAACAACGCTCGATACAGTACTAGTCTTGCTTTCTGCCACACTACAACCAACGGCGATAGTGACAGCAATAACTGTAATAATAAATTTAAAAAATCTAATCACTATGGTTATCCTCTAATAATTTGAAAGTGATTTTATCCATAATTGCCTTGGCCAGAATTTTTTGGCCTGTCGGAGTAAAATGAATTCCGTCATCAGTCCTGACTTTAATTTTTTTATTTTCAGACTCAATAAAACTATTGTAATTTGTATAGGTACAACCCAATAAATTATTAGTAGTTAAAAAATGTTGCTGTGCTTTTTTAAGTTCAGATATATATAACGTATTAAGGTAAACCATACCATCATTTAATTTTGATTTACTCATACAAGGTGCTGCAAGCCAAAGCACTTGAACATCATGCTCTCTGGCACTATTGAGAATGCTGGCAATACGTAAACGATATTGCTCTTCCCATAATTCAGATTTGAATTTAGCATATTTACTGTAACCTTTAACCGGAAAGTCCCAAGAATCATTGGCACCTAAAAAAACCACAAGTAATTTGATAGAAGGATCGTTAGCTAAATTAATTTTGATTGTTTCGGGCCAATCAAAGGCCTTAGGGTAAGAAAGTCCTGTACTTTGTTTACTCAAATTAATGCTTTCTATTTTATATTCTTTAAAAAGCATTTTTTTAACATATGGTGCAACCCCTTGCATTAATGAATCACCAGCAAAAAATACTTTATCATTTTCAGTCAATACAATGGGTAACGGCTCATTATTTAAAGCACTAGTGTGCAAATGAGTTACCGGCACTTTTGGTGAATCGAGTTGCTTAATCTCATCTAAAGTAAAAAATTGCTCTAACGGGTCTAATTTATTAGAATTCTGATTCTTTAATGACGAGCCTGATGATGACTCATCTTTAGGTTGATTGACCTCTTCAACTTTCACGGCTTGTAAAGGGGTATTGCCCAATTTTGCATTAGATTGAGATTTATTGAGCGACGATAAATCAATTTTAGACGATTTAGCCGTTCCGATATCGACATCAGGTTGCTGGATGACTGGTAGATTACCGTCACTTTGGTTAACCCCTTGAATATTCGATTTTTCTGATATCCCATTTTGTATCATTTGTTCTGATTTTTCTCGTCTATGTGCTGCTTGTTGCCGTAATTCCTGTTCCCGTAACTCTTGTCCCAGTAATTCTTGTTCCGGTTTTAGTTCTTCCGGATCGATTTCCTGAACAAGGCTTTGTGAATTGACTAAATCAAAATGATATGTTTGCTGCCAATAAATAAGCACTGATTTATAATAAATGATTATTAATGCTATAGCAGTCACCAATAGCAATACAAAAACATACCAAGCGGACAATGTTCTTTGGGTATATGCAGTAGCATAATCGAGTTGGCTTGTGTTTTTATTTTGAACAAAAACGTCGTCTGCCAACGAATCATGACATTGCTGTAAAATATTTAACTCATCTTCCGGGTCATTTTTTGAAATTAATTTTTTACATTTCATATTAATTAAACGTCATACTCAAAAGTTAGCATAAATGAAGTTTGGTACACCAGAAGGTGCAAAATAAATAATTAGCCACAATACATAAATAATCACGAAAGGCAAAAAGTACTTATTGATATTGCTAATGTTCCATGCAAACCAATTGGGAATATCTTTAACTATCGGATAGATTAAAAATAATATACAGAAGCATAAAAATGGTTCCACATAATGTGATTCAATCAAAAAATTTTGAGATAATGCTGTCAAATAATCTGATGCATCAAGCAGACTTTCACAATTAAAAAATATCCAAGCGAAGCATACATAATGAAAGGTAAATAGCCTTGCTATTATCGGTAAGCGCTGCGATAACCAATTTCTTCCAAATAAACGGTCCCCAATATTAAGCGCCACAATACCCAGCCCATGGCATCCACCCCAAATGATAAAATTAATCCCGGCACCATGCCATAAACCTGATAATAACATAGCTAACATGACATTAATTTGAGTACGACTAAAACCTCGACGACTGCCACCTAGTGGAATATAAATATAATCCCGAATCCAATGAGATAAACTAATATGCCAGCGATCCCAAAAATCCCTCAAATTTAGCGCCAGATAAGGAAAATTAAAATTAATGGGTAAGCGAAAGCCCAATAACAACGCAATGCCCGTCACTAGATCCGTATAGCCCGAAAAATTGAGATAGATTTGCACGGCATAAGCATAAAGCCCGACTAACAAATCAATGAAGCTAAATTCTAACGGATTGGCAAATATAGGATTGACCCAATGTTCACTTATTAAACCACCTAAACAATAAACTTTTAGTACCGCTAGCATGATCAACGTAAATGCTCGATAAGGCTCTAATATTTCACGAGGATGAGTAATCGCAATTTGCGGCAAAAAGTCTTTAGCTCGATTAATCGGACCGGCAATCACACTAGGGAAAAAAGATAAAAATAAGGCAAAATCCCAGAATTTAGCGATCGGAATCTCTTTACGTTTTACTGATACCAAATAGCTTATTGAATGAAAAGTATAAAACGAGATACCGATAGGGATTACGACAGTTATAACCGGTAATAATACGGTTAAATCAAGAAAATTTAACAGTGCTTGTAGTTCATAGCGAAAGAAATCAAAATATTTAAATAACGCCAGATTAATAATCGATACGCATAATCCCAATATTAACCAAAATTTGGCATGGCGTTTTGAGGCGTTTATCAGCAAAGCGAATAGATAGATAACACAAGTATAACTAAATAAAATCAGTGCAAATTGCCAACTATAACTAGCAACAATAACGTAACTAAAGACCAATAGCAGCATATTTTGTACTTTAGGTAATAAGCTGCAAGCCCAATAAAAGGCAAAAAAAGCGACAAACAATATCCCGAATTCAATAGATAAATAACTCACCGCTATTCCTTTTTACTTAAACATAGTCTATTTCTGAAACTTTTTCACAGCATTATTTGTTATCACCACTGCAAATAAGTTCAGATTGTGCCAACACATTGTAGATTATTAATTCTTTATTTAGCCCGGTTATTGTCAACAACTGGTTTCTTGCTTGTAACCAAATTTGATAAAGTGCAGATATCTCTTGATGACTTTTGGTTGCTAACAATCTGACGAGTGGAACTTGATCACGATTAACAATAAACCGTCCTACTTTTTGTTTAGCTTTTAATGCATCACTTAATAAGGCACAAAACCAGATAATTCTCTCTAAAAAAGCTTCGTTATCAATAGTTTTTGCTAATTGCCAAAAATCGTTTTGTGCAATGACTGCTGATAAATTTTCACAAAACGCTTTCCGTTGTAGCCACTTCTCTTGATCGAGTAAAGCTAAGGCTGTTAACGGCGCATTTTCGCTCAATAAAAGCGCAGAGGCAAGCTCATTATCGCTATAATGTTGACAATGCTGCTTTTTTAACCATTTAACTGAATCATCTAATTCCGGTACCGGTAAAAAGTAGGAAAAACAACGACTATATATGGTCGGTAACAAGTGACTGTTATGATCATCACTCAAGATAAAATAAGTGTTTTGCGGTGGCTCTTCTAATGTTTTGAGTAAAGCATTAGCCGCCGCTTCTGTCATCAAAGCAGCGTGTTTAACCCAAATCACTTTATTACCACCTTGCTGTGATTTTTCGTAAACTTTGGATGTGATACTACGAACTTGATCAATGCCAATTGACTGTTTACCTTGCTCATTAGTCAAAACATAATAATCCGGGTGATGATGCGATAAAAACAGTTGGCAACTATGGCATTTTAAACAGGGTTCAAGTTGCGATGAAGCTTGACACAACAAACGGTTAGCCAACATTTGTACAAGTTCATCTTCGCCACTTCCTTGAATATAATTGATGAGTAAAGCATGGTGGGCACGGTTATGTAAAATCGCTTGAGCCAATTGCTGATAAGGCGATATTAACCATGGATAATCATTGAAAATCATTGCGTAATAACCTGCGTTGCTAACCATGAAGTTAAAATAGTTTGAATTTGCATAGTGACATCATCAATCGATTTAGTGGCATCGATAACAGCAATGGTACTATCTTGCTGTGCAAGCGCTAAGTAGCGATCTCGTATTCGCTCAAAAAATGGCAAAGATTGCTGTTCAATACGATCAAGTTCACCTCGTGATCTTGCCCGCATTAAACCAATTTGCGGCTCCACATCTAAATATAAAGTAAGATCAGGTTTGAAATCACCTAGCACTTGTGTTTTTAACGTTTCAATAAATACCTTATCTAACTGACGACCACCACCTTGATAAGCTTGAGTTGATAAATCGTGCCGATCACCAATCACCCACCGCCCGGCTTTCAGTGCAGGTTTAATTACATTATCAATCAATTGGATTCGAGCAGCATATAACATGAGTAATTCAGCCTTATCCGTTAATGGCTCATGATCTAAACCATTTTTGATAATATTGCGCAGCGCTTCAGCAATTGGCGTTCCGCCAGGCTCGCGTGTGAACTGCAAATCACAAATATTATTTTGATTTAAAATAGTTGCTACCGTCCTAATTGCGGTTGTTTTACCTGCACCTTCAAGACCTTCGATGACAATAAATTTTCCTGTCATACTTATTTCCTAAACTGTTGATGATGAATCTACGTTGAATATCGCAATATTGTACGCTATTTTTCCCTATTATTTTAGCCAGTAATGTAATTACTTTTATCCAGCAAAAGATAACATCAATTAAAAAGCAAAAAAGCACATACCAGCCTTAACATTATTTGATTATACTCATCCATGTCATGATTAACGCTTGACGCACATTATGCCAATCCTTAGATCACTAAAACCCCTATCATGTACTGCTTTAGATTAGCGACAAAAACATGCTTTACCTCTATAATTAGATTTAAAATAAATTCAATAAGCAAAACTATTGCCATAACCAATACCAATTGAGAAATTTATGAATCAAACCAATAATAATCAAAATTTAAATAATCAAAGTAGCGATACTTATTTTGGTGAACTGCAATCAAACACAAAACCACCATTGTTAATTTCGATTCTAATAAAACTTAGGCCGTTTTCAATGATTTGGGTAAGTATGGTGTTAATGTATGGGGTAATTTGTATGTATACCAATGGCCTTGGACAAGACGAGTTTTACCGTTTTATCTTTTTTTTACGTAGCCCATTAGCCGTTATAATAAATTGCCTTGCTCTTTTCGTTATGCTCTTTCATTGTTTAAGCTGGTTTAACTTGTTACCCAATGCTATTTTTTCGCCAAGTCATCATAATAAAGCTAAAATCTATCTAATAACATTGGGTTTATGGTTAATAATGATTGCGATATCGGCCTGCCTATTATGGTTAGTTTTAAAATAAAGTGGTATTAAATCAATGACAACAAAAAAAGAACATTCAAAACAAAAAACGGGTAAAGTAATCAAAGGGTTATATATTGTAGGTAGTACTTGGGCAGCGATTTTTTCACCAATTGTACTGGTCATTTTAGCCTTTATCATTCCATTTGGTGATGCAATTACACGCTCCTATATTCTTAAATTGGCAAATACTCAAGCGGGTAAAATATTTCTATTTCTAACCATTTCATTACCAATTTGGTTTGCATTACAACAGATTTTAACGCTATTACATCAATATAATATCTACCCTAAACGAGAAAAAGGATTAACTTACCTCTTAGCCTTAGCATGGACAATACATGCTATTTACGTTTTGTTTGTGCGATTATAGTTCGCACATTTAAGCATAATAAAGACAAAAGCGTTAACTTTATGTTAACGCTTGTTTTAAAACATGATTAATAATAAGTAATTGTTCTGACAGTAGTGAGTTGGTTTACATTTTGAAGACTTACCGTTGCGTGGAGCCAATCATTTTTATCATTAAGCCCTGAAAATTCAGTTATTACAGTACCGTATTTGGCGTCAGCTGATGATGTATTTAATTTTATTTCTTTTAACCGCTGAAGATGATCAAAGAGATATGAATAGTGATCCATACGGCTTGTTCTACCGGTACTGTTATAGGAAACGTCTCTTAGATGTTGGTTTTCATAAGTAAAAGTATAAGTAGAATCGCCTTTTGGGCTGTCCACGTTATTGTTATGTTTTATTTCAACGTCTTCAATTTTCCATGTTATTTGTTTTCTCACTAAGCAGTTATTATTATCAAATTGGTAACTATCATTTTGGCTAAAAACAAAATCATCCGATTTTTTAATTTGTTCAGACTCAATAATTTTACCTTGTGCATCAACTTTAAAATTGATAATCGTATGTGTCTTATCAGATTGGTTTTCGATAATAGTTTGCCAACCAAAATCCTTATTTTGTAAACTTTCAGTATAATCAAGCTGATTGTTTTTTAAATAGAGGTCATATTGGCTTTGAGTGAATAAACCCTTTTCATCATAATCAATGATTTGTTTAGCCATTAATCCATTATTATATTGCAAAGTTCGAGTCTCTTGCTTAATGCCTTTAGCTGGAGTATCGATAAAATCATCGACTTTTAAAATATAGTTGTTTGCTAGAACCACATTTTGTGAAGGATTATCAGTACACATCAACGCCAAAACATCCATTGATGTTATAGATAAACATGTTGCGAATAAAATAGATTTTATTTTTTTTTGCATACTAACCTACTTAGTTGATCGTTATATTAACTTTATAGAACTAACCCTTTATCATTATTTAACATTACTGCTTTCTCATTAACAGTGCATCGGCCCAGTTAATGGCTGAGACTTTCGTTGATTCTGTTTTGTTATCATCTGATTGATCATCATTTTCAATCTTATCCCCATGAATTAGGGTTTTACTCACTTTTCGTGGCGGCTTGTCCAAAAATGAAAGCAGCATCTTGGTATAGTCAGATTCTGGCGAAGAGAAGATCTGCTCACGCGATCCTTGTTCAATAATTTCGCCATCTTTCATCACCACCACTTGATGACATATTGAGTAAACTAAGGCTAAATCATGACTAATAAACAAGTAGCTTAGCTGGTACTTTTCTTGCAATGATTTGAGCAAATTAATAATTTGCTTTTGTATAGAATGATCTAATGATGACGTTGGTTCATCTAAAATTAATAATTCCGGTTGTAAAATCAGTGCTCTGGCAATAGCAATACGTTGCCGCTGCCCTCCTGAGAACTCCGTTGGGTAACGAAAACGCATCTGCGGATCTAGCCCAACTTCTTGCATAATATCAATCACGGCTTGTTCAATTTCACTTTTAGTTAATTTCTTATGAGCCGTTAACCCTTCGCTAATTATTTGCTCAACATTAAACCGAGGATTGAGAGACGAGAACGGGTCTTGAAAAACAACTTGAATACGACTGCGAAAAGGCAGTAATTTTTTACCGGTCAAATTATGGATAGGGTAACTATCAAATAAAATATCACCTTGAGATTTAATCAGTCGCAACACGGCCAAAGCTGTCGTGGTTTTTCCGGAGCCAGACTCACCGACAATTCCAACTGTTTCGCCTTGATGTACCGCAAAACCGATGTTGTTGACAATTTTCTTTTTTTGACTGGTAAATAACTGTTTTTTGGTAACAACTTCAACATCCAAATGGTTGACATTAAGCAAGATACCCGGCGTTTCAGGCAACGGAACGGGGTCACCACTTGGCTGAGAATTTAGCAATGTTTGAGTATATTCATGTTTAGGTCGTAAAAAGATACGATGCTTATTGTTATATTCAACAATTTCACCATGTTGCATCACAGCAACTTTATCAGCTAATTTTTTAACAATGCCTAGATTATGTGAAATAAACAACATGCTCATGTTGAGTTCATTTTTTAGATCTTTAAGTAGCTGAATAATTTGTGCCTGTACTGAAACATCTAATGCGGTTGTTGGCTCATCGGCAATTAACAATTTAGGATGAGTTAATATTGCCATTGCAATCATGACACGTTGTCTTTCGCCACCGGATAGCTGATGAGGATAAGATGAAAGTTTACTTTTAGCATCTTTAATACCTACCCTGTCAAGATATTGTAATATTTCCGAACGAGCGACATTTCGACTCATTCCACGATGTAACGCCAGTACCTCATAAAGCTGCTTCTCAACAGTATGTAATGGATTAAGTGAGACCATAGGCTCCTGAAAAATCATACTGATTTGATTACCACGAATTTTACGTAGCTGTTTTTCTGGCGCGTTCAATAATGATTGCGCTTCAAATCTGATATCGCCGGTTGGATAAGTCACCTGCTCTTTACGCAATAAACGTAATATCGACAATGCGGTAACACTTTTACCGGAGCCGGACTCGCCAACTAATGCTAATGTTTCTTGCTCATGAATATCAAAACTGACCTTTTTGACAACTTCAGATTCAATGCGTGAACCACGTTTGAAGGCAATGCTTAAATCATGGACGGATAATAAAGGAGAACTCATTAGCACACTCCTTTGTTTGGATCGAACGCATCTCTTACTGCTTCACCAATAAAGATTAATAGTGAAAGCAAAGTTGCAATAATTAAAAAAGAACTGATACCTAGCCACGGAGCTTGTAGGTTATTTTTGCCTTGTAACAGTAATCGCCCTAGTGACGGTGAATCGATAGGTAAACCAAAGCCTAAAAAATCGAGCGAAGTTAACGTCGTAATCGCCCCACATAAAATAAACGGTAAATACGTTAATGTTGCCACCATAGCATTAGGTAAAATATGGCGAAACATAATTTTTCTATCGCTTACGCCCAATGCTTTAGCCGCACGGACATAATCAAAATTACGCGTCCGTAAAAATTCAGTACGCACCACGCCCGATAATGACATCCAACCAAATAAAACGGTTATGCCTAATAACCACCAGAAATTAAGGGGTAAAATACTGGCCAATAAAATAATCATAAACATTTGTGGCAATCCACTCCAGATCTCAATAAATCTTTGTCCGAGTAAATCAATCTTACCCCCGTAATAACCTTGAATGGCGCCAATCACAATTGCAATAATTGAGGTTATCGCCGTTAAAAAAATGGCAAACAGCATTGAGAGGCGAAAACCGTATAACATATTAGCAAACACATCAAAACCGGCATCTGTCGTTCCCAGTAAATGAGCGCTGGAAGGCGGTGTTGGGAATGTCCTTTGTGTATCATAAATTAAGGTATTGTAGCTAAAACGAAAAGGCGGCCACAAAATCCAACCGTTATCCTCAATTCGTTTTTGGACAGTCGGATCTAAGTAATTAGTTTGTGTCTCAAATTGCCCCCCGAATGTGGTTTCGGGATAAAAATGAAAAATTGGCGAATAATAGTTATTTTGATATTTAATAAAAATCGGCCGATCATTCACAATAAAATCTGAAAATAGACTGATTAAAAATAACAAGGCAAATAACAAAAATGAGTAATAACCACGACGATTTTGTTTAAATCGTTGCCAACGTTGTCGATTAATAGAATAGTTGTTGGTCATTAGTTGCGTGCCTCAAAGTCAATACGGGGATCAATAATCATATAAGATAAATCAGATATTAATTTAGTAAGAAGTCCAATTAAGGTAAAAATATAGAGTGAACCAAAGATCACCGGATAATCACGCTGTAAAATGGCTTCATAACCTAATAACCCAAGCCCATTAAGCGAGAAAATAATCTCAATTAATAACGAACCGGTAAATAAAATTCCAACAAAAGTAGCCGGAAAACTCGAAACAATCAGTAAAGTTGCATTACGAAAAACATGACGGTATAAAATTTTCCTTTCAGTTAATCCTTTTGCCCGAGCAGTAAGAACATACTGTTTGCGTATTTCATCTAAGAATGAATTTTTGGTCAACATGGTCAAAGAAGCAAATCCTCCGACAACCATGGCAACCGTCGGTAAACAGATATGCCATGCGTAATCTTTCACTTTGCCCCAAAAATCAAGTTGATCAAAATTGTTTGAAATCAGCCCTCTTAGTGGGAATATATCCCAATAACTGCCACCGGCAAAAAGCACAATCAATAAAATCGCTAATAAAAAAGAGGGAATAGCATAACCAATAATAATTAATGTGCTAGACCAAAAATCAAACGCCGAGCCATCTTTTACCGCTTTACGAATACCTAAAGGAATTGAAATAATATAAACAATTATCGTACTCCAAAGCCCAAGTGAAATAGAAACAGGTAAGCTTTTAATAATCAAACCAACCACAGATTCACTTTTAAAAAAACTATCACCAAAATCGAATAAGATATATTTTTTCAACGTCTCAATATAGCGTTCTAATATCGGTTTATCAAAGCCATATTGCTTTTCAATCATCGCAATCACTTGCGGATCAAGCCCACGAGCACCGCGATAATTCGATTCGTTTTTAGGTTGCTGTGATTGAATCGACGCACTATTTCCGGAAGATAGTAACCCTTGTCCGGACTGTGGTCCCATTTCGATTAAAGCTAAAGCTTGATCAACCGGCCCACCCGGCGCAATTTGTACAATAAAAAAGTTAATTGTTAAAATAACAAACAGTGTTGGAATAATCAGTAATAATCTTCGGATTAAATAATTTAGCATATCAATGTTCCCGATTTTTTGGCAGGCTGGCTGCTTTATCTGCATCATACCACCAACTATCAATCCCTATCGCATATGTAGGCTCAATCGCTGGTTTCCCAAATTTGTTCCAATATGCATAATAAGTTTTACTGTTATACCACATTGGGATCATAGGATATTCTTGGGTTAAAATACGATCGAGCGCTCTGCCCAAAGGAATTAATGTTTTCTCATCATCGATGTTTTCGTTAATTGCATCAATAAGGTTATCAATTGCTTGATTATGTAACCCCGAACCATTCCAGGATGAATTGAGATATTGGCTACCCCAATAAACTGATAAATTAGAGTTAGGATAATTCATTGCATAATAAACTTGCGGCATCATATCATAATCACGCTTACGCAAACGGCGTAAATGCTGTGACGAATCTAACAAACTAATTTTCATGGTAATCCCTAAACGGGCTAAATTTTGCTGAAAAGGAATTGCATATTTAACATCATCACCCACATAAGCGGTGAGTTCAAATTCAAATGGCTGGTTGTTCTTTTCATTAATTAGTTTGCCTTCTTTTATTACCCAGCCGGCCTGTTTTAGTAGCTCCGCTGCTTTTAACAAATTATCACGGTTAAAACCTTGTCCATCACTTTTTGCAACAAAATAGGCATCATCAAAAGCTTGCTCCGGAATGATATCTTTATACGGCATTAACCATGTCAATTCTTGCTCTGTTGGTTTACCAATTGCGGCATAAATGGTGTTTTCAAAAAAACTATAAGGGCGTTTATAGCTGTCATAATAAAAAGCATGATTTAGCCATTCAAAATCAAAAGCTAATGTTATTGCCTGCCGAACTCTAATATCTTTAAACAGATCTTTTTGCAAGTTAAATGCCAGCCATTTGGTATTGGTAGCCGTGGTAACCGGGCGTTCTTGCTTGATAATATTTTTAGCATCAAAGTGTTGCCCTTGATATTGAGTAAACCAATTTTTAGGCTCTGACTCTTCACGTATATCATATTCACCAGCTTTAAAAGCTTCTAAGGCAATACTATTATCCATATAGTATTCAATACGTTTTTCATCAAAATTATTTAACCCTTTATTAATTGGCAAATCTTTTGCCCAATAATCAGGATTAAGTTTATAAACAACATATTGCCCGAGTTTATAATCACTTATATAGTATGGACCACTGGCTAATGGCGGAGTACTCAATGGCTCAGAAAAGTCATGATCTTGCCAAAAGTGTTTAGGAATAACTTTCATCGAACCGGCGAACGACAACAATTTAGTACGGTCTTTTTCCGGTAATTCAATGCGCACAAGATAAGTGTCAATTGCTTGCACAGTTACCCCTTCATAAAAAACCCGATAGGACGGCACACCTTCAGTCATAAATTTATGAAAGGTGAATTCAACATCTCGCGCAGTTATTGGCCGACCGTCTTGAAAGCGAGCGTTAGGGTTAATTGTCACTTCAGCCCAGCGGTAACTATCTGAATAGGTAATAGAGGTGGCAATTAAAGGATAAAAACTTTGAATATCATCTGAAGAGTTAGTAAAAAGCGTATCGTATAGCGCTCCCGAATTTCGCTCAGGCGCTCCACGGCTTGCAAAGCGGTTAAGATTATCAAATGAACCTATTTCAGCAAACTTAATTACTCCACCTTTGGGCGCATTAGGATTAACATAATCTAGGTGTTCAAAATTATCAGGGTATTTAGGCTCACCAGAAAGTGAAAAAATCGTTTTGTGATAAATTATTTCACTGGGTTGGCTTATATCAGTCGCATCAATCTGATCATCTTGTGTTAATGGCTCCACTGAATCAACTTCCGTTTGTGTTTCATTTGAAATCGTATCGGGTTTAGTGTCTGCATAAATTGGCACAGAACATATGACTAATCCACTCAGGCAACATGAGATAAGTGTTGTTTTTATATTTTGTTTAATTTGCCCAATCATCCTAATTTAGTTCCTACTTGAATTAACAAAAGATTGTGTATCTCATTAACGGGTTATCAAACTACCCCAACCACTTAATAAGAGCATAATACTTGTTTGTTAAGCTCACTATTTTGCCAAACTTCAAACCAATGAGCAAAACCTAATTAATCACCACGAAAGTAAAAATTATTATAACACTAATCATATCGTTATTGATTTGGTCTTTAATCATTTTCAATTAAACAATCTCATTTCGTCAATAAAATCTTGCCAAGAACTTTCAGAAAATATATACGTTTTAGTATAAAACAGATCGCCATATTACTAATAACATCGATTCAAAACGCCATAAAACAACGTTTTATTTATTGACTCATCATTATTTTTATACCTTTGATAAAAATTTATGACTAAATCAGATCAATTGACTAAAGGCTTATGAGCTTAAAAATGACTTTTCGCTATCAAAGCGAACTTTTAGACTATAAAACTCATCTTAAACAGTCAATGTCTGAATTTAACATACCCCATTACTTTTATTTATTTATTTTCATCGCATTTGTTAAATTAGTGTATAGAAATTGAAAATTTGATTAAAAATGGTCTTTTTTATATACTACTTAGATAATCACTACTGATTAAAAAGTGTTGGAAAGAATTTAATAAAATTAAAAAATTTTAGTTACTCGTAAGAGTAAGGAAATAGAAACCACCGAATGGCAATTACCCACATGATGTAATTGCCTATCGATAAGATTAATAAAAATAAGCGTTATTATTTCCTGCCATGATTAGGTTTAACCATTGATACCACTAATATTATATCAATGCCTCCAAATCACCTCAATTTTATTAGCTATCTAGTTAACAACACGCTAAAGGAATAATCGATAATAATTCATAACTCATAGTAACTTGAGTTAAAAAAAGGAATTTGTAGGAGAACACATGGCTAGTGGTTTAAATAAGATCATCAATCAAGTTGGTGAGCACTTAATTAATGGACTATCGGATGCGGTTACACAAAATCGCTATACTCTCACCATAGAAGAACTTAATTCACCGATCTCTATATTAAAGGTAAAAAGCGAAGAACAATTAAATCAACCATGGCGCTATACGATTACATTTACCAGTGCTGATAAAACACTATCGAATGAAACTTTTTTGAACAAGAATGCCTCATTCTCATTTAATCCTGCGACTAACAATACGATTAATTCGACAATTCAATCTCTGATCGATTTAACCTACGGTAACGATAGCAACCAACGCAAAATTTTTGGCATTATCACCGAGTTTAACCAATTATCGTTCAATAAAGATGAAGCTCACTATCAAGTTGTATTATCACCAAGATTAGCCAAACTAGCCTTAAATCACAATTACGCAATATTCCAAAATCAAAGTATTGTTAGTGTTGTCGAGGAAGTTCTTAGAAATCATGGGTTACGAGGCATAGATTACCGGTTAGAACTTAAAGAACAATACCCAGTAAGGGAGTTTATTACCCAATGGCAAGAAAGTGATCTTGAATTTATCCAAAGGCTAATGGCTGATGTAGGTATTTGGTTTCGTTTTGAAACGCATGCCGAACACGACTGTGATGTACTAATCATTAGCGATGATGAACAAGGCTATGAAAAAGTAGCCGATATTGAATACCAACGACCAAGTGGAACTCAAGATAGCATGCAAGAAAGCGTATGGGATATAAGCATGCACAGTAAAATTGTTGAATCTTCGGTGAATGTGCAAGATTACAACTACCGTAAAGCTAAAAACAATTTACAAGGTGAAAGTAATACCCAACTGAAAGACACGACCACTTATGGGACAGATTATCGCTATGGTGAGCATTATAACGATCTCAATACAAATCAATTAGATGATGGTGAAGAAATCAGTGAGGATGACAAAACTGAAAGTGGTAACTGGTATGCAAGTATTCGCCACCAACATGCAATCAGTCAACAAATTATTATCCACGGAAAAACAAACTGTTATCACTTAGTACCCGGGCAACTGATTTGTATTAACAATAATCCGCTAACAAACATTGATGAAGGTATCTTAATTACCAGCGTGACAGGTAGCGGCTCTCGCAGTGATGCCTATGAACAAAGCTTTACAGCTATTCCATATAATATTTCTAAACCTTATCGCCCAACACCACTTGATTGGCCACAAGTCGCCGGAACGCTACCGGCGCGGGTAACCAGCCCGGATAACGATACTTATGGATATATCGATACCCAAGGGCGTTACCGAGTAAAATTCAATTTTGACCTTAAAAAATGGCGAAATGGTAAAGAAAGTTTATGGGTTAGACTGGCAAAACCTTATGCGGGAAACACTTATGGTTTCCACTTTCCACTTATTGACGGTACAGAAGTGGCCATTGCCTTTATGAACAGCGATCCGGATAGACCATATATCGCAAACGTCATGCATAACAGTACTCATCATGACCATGTGACTACAATCAATAAACATCGCAATGTCATTCGCACCCCAACCAATAATAAATTACGCATGGATGACAAACGGGGGCAAGAACATATCAAACTTGCCACCGAATATGGCAAGACCCAACTCAATTTGGGGCATTTAGTGGATCAGCAAAAACAACAGCGAGGAGAAGGCTTTGAACTTCGAACTGATGAATGGGGAGCAATTGCTGCCAATCGAGGATTGTATCTCACTACACAAACCGAACCCAAAGCGCAAGGTAAACAGCTTGATATGCAAGGGGCAATTACCGAATTAGAAAATGCTTTATCGATTGCTAAAGCACTACAGAACGTAGCAGCTAGTTCACAAGCACACACAGCCGACATCGCCAGCCAAACGCAGCTCAATGCCAATCTAACACAACTAAGTCTAAGTGGCATGTTAGCTTATGCACAGGAAGGTATTGCTTTAACCAGCCCAGAAAATATTCAACTCACTACTGCCCATAGCCTAACCACCACATCGGCAAATCAAACTGATATTACTGCTTTAAAAAATATAACCCTTTCCACCCCTGAAGCTATTAGCCTTTTGGCACAAAAATCGGGGATGAAAGTATTTGCTAATCAAGGTGATATAGATGTACAAGCCCAAACCGACCAAATAGCGATAGCGGCAAAACAAGATATTCAAATTGATAGTGTTAACAGTCATGTCGATATTTCTGCAGCAAAAGAGATCAAGCTTATTTGCGGTGGTTCGTATATCAAAATAAGTGAAGCAGGTATTGAGTTAGGCACCCAAGATAATATCTATCTTAAATGTAATGCGATGCAAAAAATGTCACCAGCGACTGAAACCAAAACAATTCAATTAAAATCAAGTGATTTAGATGTTAAACGCTGTTCCGAAATGGATTAAATATGCTTACAGAATTAAATAAAAGAGCCAGTTTCAACAAATATCGCTATCTTTTAGTTGATAATTTAGTCGTTCTAAATTCGGTCAGTCCATTATCACATAAAGGGTTGCAGAGTTTATACGGTGAAGAAAAATCATTTGGCGAAAGAAAACTTACAACGGTTTTGCGCACGGATTTAGATTATGATCCAAGTGTATGTCCGACACTGGTTATGCTTGCTGAACCTTATCAATTTTTAGAACAGGCAATAATTGACAAAATTACGATGCAAGCTACAGTCGAATGTTTTTGGTCTAAACGTTATATCTGTGCATTTATCGTCACTGACCTTAAACCATCAATACTGGCAAAACAGATTATTAATATTGGTAATAACATCGCTAAAATATTGCGACAACGTTATTATCCCTTCTTTGAGCCTTTTCGAATGCAATTTTTACATGAATCCGGTTCAGATCAAGATAACGCATGGCTAAAAGCCCAATTTTCACAAATTGAAAACTATTACTATCCTTCAATTCACAACGGCGAATTTATTCGCTATACAAACGACGACAAACCAATAATAGAAAAAGAATGGAACACTCAATACTGTGAGCGTTTAAAAAAAATAAGGGTCATTCGCACCCTTGTTAATGCATGGGCAAATAACCGCACACAATTTGAAGAACAAAAAAATGTGCCACTTGAAAAGCAGGTAATCATACAAGCAACACAACTGATTGAGCAAGCTGACAAATTAGGCTTAACCGATGTTGCCGATATTCTGTTTTGGGGGTTGAATGGATTACGCTACCAGCATGTATTTACAACACATCCACAAGTTCTTGAACAAATCCCTAAAGCACAACAGTCACCCGGTACATTGTCTAAACATGTCATTGACGCCAATATTAACCTTGAAATCTAAATCCACCCATTAACAGAATAATGGAAAAAGAAAGAATTAAAGAGTATAAGATGAAAAGAACAGAAAACATCGCTATAGAAAATAAAAATGAAGCCAGTGGTAATTGCCTTGCGTGTGGTCGTACAGGAATACCGGTATTTTTGCTGCGTCAAGCAGTAATAAAAATGAAAGAGCATAAAACGCTCAAGGCGAATGTTGATTATCAAGATTTGGCGAATTATGCAAAAAAATTAAATTTTAAATCCCGTATGCCAAATGAAGAATTGCAAGATTATGGTTATATTTTACGGACTTTACGAAACGGTTACATCTATGTTATGCAACAACAAGGTGAAGATATAAATAGTCGAATAATGCATACTTATGAATGTATTGAAGGGGCGTTAAGATTAAAAAACAACCATGAACTTGCTCATACCGAGCCAAGACCGATATCAAAGGCCTGTAAAAACGCCTGTCACACTATTCCGGCAGCATTTATCAATCTACAACAACACTATACTCAAGCATGGGTGGCGTACTGTTCGCAACCGTGGAGTAAAACCGTGATTGAAAATTATTTAAAAGAGCAAGATAATCAAGTATTATCCCGTTTTACACGAATTGATATAACTAACCTAGCGCACTCACCGTCAGAAGCAACTGGTAACCGCGCCGTCCCGTTTACAGATATTTTTGGGCAGGTAAATAATACCGAAACGCCCAGCAAAGTATTAGAATTTCGCTTTGATGATAATAAATTACCTTTTTTTGAATCGGCTCATCCCTTTAATAGTTTTAAACAGCAAAAACAGCAATTTGCAAGGCATACTAGCCAGTTATATAAAGGATCGAAGCCAATATCGTGTGGAGTCGTTTTAGAAGACACGTTTGGCATTGCCGAAGAACTTAACACGCAGCGAATTGTTCATCTGAATATATTTAATGAACAACCACTGACTGACAATGAAATCAATTTAGCAGAAGAAACAATAAACGGTTTTGAAGATGTTGATAGGCTGAATAAAATTTATGAACAACGTGCGAAAAACATGTTCAAAACCATTAATCCTGAGTTACAGCGAAAATTTAACTATTATAAACCGGTGATGTTAAAAAAACGCATGATATTGCAATTAATAGAACAATATCGATCTTCTATCGTATCCGTTTATGATCAAGAAATAGCAAGAGCATTGGAAAGCATTGAAAATTTAAAAAATTCGGGTGATGACAAAGAAGGTTATAATGGAATTCCACAATCGACAAGAATGCATTATAAAATAGGTCATTTGAGTTCAGAAAAGAAAGAAAAGCTTAAGGATTTTGATGATTTCATCAATCAAAAAGAAATTGACGACTTCAAAGATGAATTAGAAGTAGCGTATACAGAAGTAGTGAATTACCACAAAGAGTGGTCGATAGACTACTTTACGTATGCACGTTGGTTATTCGGCAAGGACGGCTTTACCTCAAAATTTAGTAAAAAACAACCGCGCAGCCTCAACACCAACCATTTTTGGCAACGTGAATTTGATTTTAGCACTCAAGAAACGCAACTAGTTTATTTATCGCAAGTAACAAATATGTTACTCGATACCACCCATTCTGAAATAAAATTGGATGAAGATAGCGCATTATGGGACGAATTACTCAGTAACCCCGAAAGTATTTACTATATCAGTGAATACGATAACCCTAAAGGAATCGATCATGATAAAGAAATTTATGTTGATCTGACGGATAATAGCCTGTTAAAACCTCGTGAACTTATTCAACATCTGACTAAAATTGTTTCGGTTATTAATAATGTTATTGAAGGAAAGCTTGATAACAATTTAGAAAATAAAATAAAAGTATTACATGAAAATAAGCAGCAAGCAGAGGTTGAAATCAAGCAAAACCAACAAAAAATAGCCGATCTGGAAAAGCAAAAGCAAAACATTCCAGACAGCGATTCTATAACACGTGAACGGCTTAGAAAACAAAAACAAGGTTATAAAATCCAAATTCAGCAACTAAATAAAGAACTTAAAGCCATTGAACAACAATTATCTAACATTACCCAAACCTCTGATGCGGCAGCTTCACTTGAAAGCAAACCGCTAGCGAGTACAGCACTTAAAAAACAGGCAATTCTGGCAAAAGATACCTTACGTTTCCCAATTAAAACTAAGTGGATGCGATTAAACGCATTTGATCAACTTGCCAAACTTGGGGCAATAGCGGTTGAAATTAATGTCGAGGTTAAACCCAAAAATATTACTAAAATTCAAAATTTATTTACACAAATGCATCGGTCTTTTTTTAACAGGGGAATTTATCACCCACACGAACTTGCCTTTCTTGAAAATTTTGATATCGATGAAAAGCCAGTCAAAAACGGGTCGGGCAAAGTACAAAAGGTCAAATTTACTTTATGTTTTCCTGACGTACAAACTAAAATTTTGTTTGTTAACTTTATAAATAGTATCAACGGCAAATTGAGTCCTTATAATTTAAAAAAATTTATGGAACAAGCCTATAAAGATTATTTCAAATTAATATATCAGAAAAAAATACATCTTGAGAGCTTAGAACATGCCAATCGAGGCAAAGCAACTACTACTCAAATATTGAACGAAACCAGTGACAAAAACACAAATCTAGCCAGAAATAAAATCGATGAAAAAATTGGAAAAATGCATGATATTGTAGTGCTCAATGAGAATTTGAAAACAAAGATTGATCAACAAATTAAGATAGATCCTGCTGAAAATCAAATTAAAAAAGGGAAAATTACCTTTAATGCTAATCTTAATGTTGCAGGGGTATTAGGATGTATTAATTTAATGAATATTAACGATATCATTAAAGACTGGAATAAAGTTAAAGAAGGTGATGGTGACCAAATAACCAAAAGAAAACTATCAATGGAATTGTTATCGTTAGGACTGATTACTGTTGATATCACCAGCCAATATAAAAATGTGAAACTGAATATGCAACTAAAAGATGCGCTTAATGTAGGTAAAAATGTGAATCTGCTTAATGCAAAAATCAACCTAAATAGTATGATATCTAACACGGTCAATAAAGTATTTGGGGTAATATCTGTAATCGAGGCTAGTGGAGAGTTGATTAGTGCATTAGAGATGATGAATATGGAAGATAAAAGTTACATGGCTCTTCGTGTTATGGGTTCGCTTATGTCAGGAGTTGGTTCTTTAATACTTTTATTTGCAGGGGGGTGGATACTTATACTTGTTGGTGTCATTATGGTGATTGCAGGGGCAATTATGATTATGTTTAGTAAAAAATACGATAATTTAACCCCTATTCAACACTGGTTAAACCGCTGCTGTTTTGGCAACCAAAAGGAGTTTGATTTTTTGGGCTATAACGCTTATAAAGAAGACGATTATAGTGACCACGGAGGTTTTGGATTAGCATTAAATGATTATGCGATAGCAACTTATAATATTCAAACCTTTTTACATAACAAAATATTGAATATTAATGCACCAATCGAACAAGGTCAAACTTCTACTAATATAAATCAAAATCATATCTATTTTTATTTAAATATTCCTCAATTTGCAAGCTTTAACGAAAAGGAAAACTTAACTGTTTATATTAGGTTTTTTATCAATAATTTTGGTAAACAAACTGATTATATAGATGTAAAATATCAAGCTAGCTTAGATAATGGGGTTAAATTAAATAATGTGAATGACCCTTTAGGTGTAAATGGAAACAAAATAATATTAGATAAAAAACAATTTTTTGAACTATATGCTAATTCTGCATTAGAAAATAAGCGCAGAAGTTATTCACAAGGTCAAATGTATATCTCAGAACCATATGAATTTGTATTTATTAAAACATTACCTGATGGCACCAAAAATGTGCTAACTAAAATCACAAACACTGATATAAAACATATTGCTTACGAAAAACCAAGCGATCTAGACATGGATGGACTAACCATTGACATATGGTCAGCAGGAAGTAAGTCTGGGTATAGCATTCATAAATACCAAATAATTATTCAATACAATAATCGTGAAGAAATACCCTTAATTATTACTAAAAAAGGGAAATTTTGAGAAAACCATTAAAGCAAGGAGAATATAATGGCTTCAAAATATCGCCCACAAATACCCGGTTGTATTGGCGATTTAAATAAAGGTCCCACTTACATAACGGGGGCCGATAATCGACTTCTTTATGCTAATGATAATTATTGTGCTTTTATTAGGAAACCGAAATCAGAACAGATTGTTTATATATTCGTTTTTTTATTAGCAACTATTTGTTTGATTCCAACAATTGTTTTATCGATATTTTTAGTCTTTGTATTCAATATTTCACATGATTTGAAAATTGAAATTTTGGGCATATTTTGTTTTTTGTGTTGTTGCTTGGGGTTCTATGCTGTTTTACCTGAATTATACCAAAACTTATTTACTCGTCGTGGTGCACCAATCATTTTTAACCGTAAAACAAATAAAGTATATATTAATGAAAGTTATTTTTTTAATCTTAAATTTTTAAAAAACCCACTTACCTATATACACCCAAATAAAAAACGTATTAAAGAATATGATTGGGCGAATTTACACGGGGTAGTGGTGCATAACTTTTCCCGATATTCACGCAATAGCACCATTTTAATGGTATGCAAACCCAATACCAATAAAACCATTGATCATATTATGTTAGATCCGCTACGCAATGGCATTGGTAGTTATCTGGTCTGGGGTTGGGTCAATAATTTTATGTGTGCGAACGATTTAATCAGCTTAAACGACGGTAAATACAAATGGGAACAAGAAACCCAATTCAAAAAAGATATTATTAAAGGACAAGGTTGGCCTGAATGGATGATTGAAGCGTTTAATGCTACAACGCTAGATGAGTTGGCCGAAATCAAACAAAAGCACCATGTTAATGCGTGATAACAAGCTAGGATATAAAACAAATAAAAGAAGGAATCAGAAGTTAACATGCCATCAAAATACCAACCCCAAATCCTTGGCTGGATAGGCGATTTAGATAAAGGCGGTAATTATTTAACAGGAGCCGATCAACGTTTATTGTATGCCAATGATAACTACTGTGCTTTTAGAAGACAGGTATTGTCTGATAAAATTTTTTATATATTTATCTATACAATAGCAGTAATTTTGGGAATTGTAATAATAATCCTATGTTTAGACTTGATTATTCATTTCAATTCAGATACAGATACAGATACAGATACAGATACAGAACAAAACATATTGAATTTAGGAATATTTATTTTTTTGCAACTTGGTTTGCACTGTATATCGTTATTCCATTATTATACCAAACGATATTTACTCACAAAGGAAGCCCCATTATTTTCAACCGTAAAACCGGTAAAGTGTATGTCAATGAAAGTTATTTTTTCAATTTTAAGGTATTACGCAATCCATTAACTTTTTTACACCCCAATAAAAAGCGTATTAAAGAATACGATTGGGCGGATTTACACGGGGTGGTTGTGCATAACTTTTCCCGATATTCCCTCAACTCCACCATTTTAATGGTTTGCAAACCTAATACCCATAAAACCATTGACCATATTATGTTAGATCCGATACGCAATGGCATTGGTAGTTATCAGGTCTGGGGTTGGGTCAATAATTTTATGTGTGCGAACGATTTAATCAGCTTTAATGACGGCAAATATAAATGGGAACAAGAAACCCAATTCAAAAAAGAGATTATTAAAGGACAAGGTTGGCCTGAATGGATGGTTGAAGCATTCAATGCTACAACGCTAGATGAGTTAGCCGAAATCAAACGAAAATATAATATTCATGAATAATTACAAAATTACATATCATCATTCAATAATACAGAACAGCAAGACAGTAAGCCAAAGTATGAACAAAGAAACTAGCAACTATTATCAAATTATCATCGGCAAAATAACCGAATTGGAAGTTATCGACACCAATTTAAACCTGTTTGGCAAAGGCACGCTTGCCAATTTGCCAATACTAGGACAATTAGCATTCGGTAACACCACCGAAGCCACCAGCCAGATCGGTATGGCTACAGGTCAAGAAGAAGCCGTTGACTATCTTAATAGCGTGCAATACTTTCGCTGTAAAATTGGTCATTTAACGGTGCAAGGTATTTTTTGTCGGGCTTTTTTTCGCAATGGAGATCAAGTTGAAGTGGTGGTAGAACCGCTAGAAGACGGTAGCTATTATGCCTACGCCTTACGTCGACCGATTGATCATCGCCTATGGTTATATCCATGGGCTATGAAAGGGACTAAAGCTAGTAGTAAAAAAGCTTTTAAAGGAGCTGGAATTTTTACATTATGTATGTTTATTGGTAGTTTGATTCTCTATTTATGTTTAACACAGATATTATGGATTATTGCTATTTTTATTGGGACTTCTTTAATATTCCATGGGTTAATTTTTCTTTTTTTATTTTGGTTGTATAAAAACATACTAGGTGGTGGCTCTAAAGAAGCTGATAAAATCTTTGCTACCCTTGGCTATCCAGAACCAAAAAACGTGGATATGGAAGAAGAATATATGGAGATGTTCTTTAATAATAAATCAATGAACGAACCCGACTTTTATATCGATGTTACCACCGACGAATTTAACCGAAAAGATCCTGCCGGAGTAAAATGGGTTGCCTTCTACCGTGAAGCGCCAACAATTCCCGATTATATCACCGTGATCCATACCGAAATAGAAAAAAATAAACCCACACCTGCAATAGGTAATACCACAGAATGGAGGTAAAATAAGTTTTGCGCGCTGAGAACTTTTGACTAAGTAGAATTTAAAAGATGATTAAATCTTAAATTGATGAGGCAAGGGAAACTTAACTATATCAATAAAATCCTTTAAAATATAACAACAAAAAACCATAAAACATAATTGTATACCTAAAACAAAATATGACTCATAAATTAAGCATTTTTATCTTGCCAAGTTGAAAAGCTAAAAATTGATTTTGAAATTTTAACGTTGTAAAAATTTGAGTGGAGGGCGGTGTCCATTTGAAAAGTTGCAGACTTTTACGTTACCCCCATAAAATAAAATTTTATAAAAAGCGTTCACTAAATAAAAAATAGCTGTACAGAGATAATTATTATTTACCAGTATTCTATGTCTCTTACTGTGGTTACCTTTTTATTTGAGCCTTGATTTTTTCTAATTGTGGTGGATTTAATCCAGTCTCCATATTCATTATAATCATAAAAATATGTTTCTGAGCCAACTATTTTTTTATTACCCATTACTATTGTTAGTATCATCTTTTCTATCTGTTTTTTTTCATTGTACAAATAGTCTGTTATATTGATTATCCTCAATTCATTGGAGTTATAGAGTAGGGATTCACTCTTTATAGGTAAATCATTTTCCCAGTACATACTTACTTTATTTATTATCTTTCCAACTTTTGTAAGAGATTGAATCAATTTTTTATCTTGATAATTATTTATTGTTTTATATTTTGAGTCATTTTTAAAAATTTGATGATCATTATCGCCTGTATATTCTATAATTTGGTTGTTATGATTTCTTATAAAATTCCCATCAGTTATGTTTACTCTAAATAAATGATTGTAAAGTTTAAATTTGTTTTTCTCATAATCGTATTCAAAAGAAATTCCAAATACATCACTGTTTATATAATTACCATTAGCTGATAGGATATCTCCTGACTTAGTATACTTAAACACTTGTATGCTATCTAATTTTCCATCGACTTCGGTTTTTATTGTTTGTTGTTTCATATAATGTGAAACAGGAGCAAACATAGGGGGAGATGATTCAAATGCTTTAAATCGATCGAAAGGCTGATGAGATGAATCGCAACCCGTAAGAAATAAAAATAATAAAAAATAACAATAATTTTTCACTTGGCCCTCCTCATAAACAATAAGAAAATAGCATATAAGATTGAATATTAAGATGCAAATTAACAATAAAACCCGTTACTATTTTATATTTAACAATAAAATTTGAGTCACTAACTTATTTTTTCAGCTTTGGAAAGTCAATCTTCATTACTATTTTTTTGACGGTTCTTTTGCTCTTTTATGGATGTACTTTTTTATTTAATAACCAAGGGATTAGCCAAATTATTGTCTAAGCTAAAGGGCTGTTTAAGTCTATATTGTGTATATATTAATATAAGCATGATACAAATATCTTCTTGGATTGAAGGAGGGAATTCTCAAACTGCTTATAAACATCCCATTAAGATAAAAAACTAAAAGATGGTCAGATTCGCGTTTAATCGCGGTCGCTTCCTCTGATTGTAGTTGCTTGTGTAATCTTTCTTTAGCAGATTAAATCTTTTTGAGGTACTCCTATTATAGGTATTTTTAGCCTGAGCGATTCAAGTACTGAGCTTATCCTTAAGGGGCTAAATGGTTTGCCTGATTGGGTAAATAACTCGACTAATGTCCGCTTTAACACTTTATCGCTGATTGGTTGCCATGCATTATCTTTATAGTGGTAAATTCATCTGTAAGTAGATTAATCGCAAGTTTATTACCATAATATTGATTTAACAAGTCAACGCGTTGAAAACTAAAGTTTGCTTGCCAAAAACATCGAAAAATTAAATTATTCCCAAAAAATAGCTATCTGATTGGCTATTGATAGTAGGAAAATCTTAATTGCCAACTAAGAAGAAAAGTTTCACCTTTTAGATAGCGCGAATCGTGCCATAATGATCTACTAAGCAATTATTTATGGGATATAGATAGCCATAGCCCTATTGCTAGGGCTTTCAAATAGTTTAAATTAGCTTTTAGGGACATAATGCTTCATCGCCCAATAACCGAATCATATAGCTTTTTGATAGCTTGATAAGCTCTAGTTTTCGTTTTTTGTAATTCCAACCCATATCAATTAAAGTAATATTTGATTTTTCTAGGTAGGCTAGGTGATTAAGCTGTTGTTCATTAAGATAATCGCGAATATCACCAGTGATATTATGTGCTTTTCTAAAATCCTTTGCAGACATACCAAGCACAATACCATTAATCATATTAAATTCATTGGTGTAGTGATATGGTTTAGTCTCTTTACCGTGTGATAGCCTTTGTAAAGTTAATGCATCACGCATAGGACGGGTATAATCTGCCACCTCAATGCGTGCTTTTAACCGCTTAAGCTCTTTCTTCTCGATTACTGGTGTAATTTCTTTAAAGTGCTGTTCACAACGGATAAAGTACTTTCTAATCGCTCTACCTTTCTCGTTGTTTTCAATCATTGCTAATTCTTTAGCTGTTCCAATTGTCAGTATATAATCTGTACTTTTACAATCTCCATATCGCTTAGTTGTCCATTTTATTTGTTGATTGTTATTTGTACTTTGACTCCTGAATTCTGACAAATCAAACATTAAAAAATCATCATTTTTAATAAGCCCGTATTCTTTTATTCTTCCCTTTATCCATGTTGAAAAATCATTTCCTACTTTTAAGTAATTATGCAAATCTTTTGCGCTAACTGTTTGCTGTAATTTGCCGTTTAATTGCGTTTCGATTACTGGTACTAAATTATTAAAATCTGTCATTTTTTATCTCCAAATATGGCTATTTATTCCCCATTTAGCTAAATTTAGGCAAGGGGATACCGTCAGCGCAAAAATGCGCTTTGTTCTTAAATAATTAACTAAATGGTTATCTTTTTATGTGGGCATTTATAGCAAGATTGACTATGATTGGAGTAGTCTAAGTTCCAATCTAAGCCCTTTACTATTTCGTTATATAAAGGGTTTTGCTTTATTTCCATTATGCCACCTCGCGACGTTCTACTTTGCGAGATTCAAGCCAAGAATAAATCTCATCAAAAAAGCATAACTTTGGAATGCCTACAAAAATAGGCTTGGATGCTAATAGGTCAGTTTTGATTAAATTATAGTAGAATCTTTTAATTCTAAATTCTGCATAAGCTAAAAATTTGATAATTGTAATTAATATTTTGTTCATATGTGTATCACTCCGTTTTTTATTGAACTGGAATGATTAAATCACATTAAAGTACTATCATAGCAACCCTATTAGGGGTTACAGTAATAGTAAAAAAGGAACTGTGTCAGTTACTTAATCATTGGTATTACTGGTTTTATTACTATAATAGTAAAAGTTACTTACTTCTATTAATTGGGCATGAAACTAATTCTATTGCTTTGGCTAGTTGGTCTGTTTGAACATTGTAATTGGTTTTTAAATCTTCACAAATAGCATCTTGTGTAGGTCTAGTTCTTCTATCTTGCTCATTATAATTAGACCATTCTTTATTCCTAATTTTGATTGCTATTAATAATGGGTCATCTTTTCTATATGTGCCGAGTAAAATAGGTACTAGTTTTTTTAGTTTCTCAATTTCTTTCTTAGCTTGTTCTAAATCTTTTTGTAAATCATTATGCGACGTCTGCTTCTTAGGTAAAATGATATTATCACTTTTTCTAATCATTTCTTTGTTAAGATACTTTTGAATAATAAGCTTATCTATAGTAACTTTGTCATATAAAGGAAAACGATGAGTATTACTATCCCATTCATTAATGGGCAAACGATAATTTTCATTATTAATTTTAGTTGCAATACAAATTCCTTCAGCAAATAAATTTAAAAGTTCTCTGGCTTTCGAGTTAAATTCTACTGAATAAGGCTCAATCCCAGATATTAAGGTATACTCGTACATTAAAATGTTATACTTTCTTATTATAAGTAATAATTTTTTTCCAGTTTCCGAAATATCAGTTTGATACTGCTGAGTAATTATGTTTATTAACGCTTTTAGTGAGATAAAATCATTATCAGTAAGGGAAGAATTATCACAATTAATATTGCTGATCTTCTCAAATTTCTCAATTTTCTGCTTTAATGAAACAATTTCATCTTTTAAGCTTGCATTTTCAGAAATAATTTGTTCATATTGAGTTTTATTATTTGAAAAATTAATATTATTTGTTAATGTTCCAAAGGAAGCTGATGTATAAAAATTAATATTTAAATCAGATAAAAGATTTTTGATATCATTTCTCAAAAAACCAATATTAGAGTAATTATATCCATTAATCTTATCTAGTTTATTATCTACTTGGGGAATGCTATTATTAACAATAATTTCTAAAAGAATATCATTTAGATTCAAAAATTCTGCTTCTACAATTTCACCCGTAATTTTTTTATTGTATAGTTTTAGCATAGGGATGTTTTTTTGCATAAGTTTTAATTTCAATGCTTTTGCTAATCTATCAGTTTGGACATCAGGATAGGCATAAGAGAGGTGATGAAACAATTCTACAATAGAAATAAATTGAAATTCATGTTTATCAATGGCATCTAAAAAAACATCTTTATCACTATTAGTTTCACAAAACTTGAAATATTTATTATTTTTCAATATAAAACCTGATTTACTTGCCCACTCAAATAAATCTTTTTTAAAAATAATTGTTTGGTCTGAAGCTATAGGCCAGTCTTTAGTTGTTTCGTTATATTCCCCTTGATCAATAAGGTTACCATTACTATCACGTTTAATCATGTAATAGTATAAAGGAATAATTTCTTTGATTCTTATTGCATAACATATCTGATTAATATTATTATCCAACTCTTCAATTTTTTCAGGAAATTTATCAAAAAAATTTTTTTTGTTTGTTGGCTCCAAATTCATCAATATAAATGCAGCTTCATCAATAGTTAATCGAGTAAGTTTTAAATAATCCATACGTTGCTCACATTCGCTAATAGATATTTGCGTCAGTTCGCTAGGATTTCGAATGTTCGAGGATCAGCCTAGACGCAAATAACACTTTAACATACAGTTATATACATTATAGCAACGTGTTTATATACATTAAATTATTTTAGATATGAAATTATTGAGGTTACTAATCGGGAATTTTTATACACATAGTAATAAGATGATCGTCATCGTCTTTTTTTGTGGGCAATACTCTAAATCCTTGTTTTTCGTATAACTCTATCAATGAGGGATGATTATTACATTCTAATATAGCAAATCTACCGCCAGCCATAGCACGGATTTGTTTAATTATTGTAAAAGTTTCTTGTAATATTAACCCAAGATTTATAGGGTTATTTTCAACTGCGAAATTTTTACCAATTTGACCAATCAAATGAACTTTTATTTCTTTGGCGTGCTTATTAAAGCCATCCATTTTAGAAACTAATGTATTAGATAATTCAAACTCACTTGATTGTATTGATGTAAATGCTAAAGAAAAATAGGCGAGAATATCAGGAGAATCTTCGTTGATAATAAGATAGGTTTTTGATACGTTTCTTTTGCTAAATTTTATTGCTAAATTACATAAAAAATTCTCTAAATCTTTATTTTTATCACATGAGAAACAACAAAGGAGGCTTTTTATTTCCTCCTCGTCATATTCATTAATAAGTTCATCTAAATTAACCGTGAGCATTTTTTTTGGTTAAAACTTTAGAAAATAATTTTATTGCTTTTTTAGATTCGGTTTTCTCGTCTCTCTCGCGAGTTTTTATCGTACTTTGTGCTTTCTCTAATTCGAAAAATACATTAAGATCGCGAGGCTCAGCTAAAACAAAGTTTTTGCTAAATGAAGATGTCGCCATATTATGCCTCCATATAAGTACAATTACACAAGTTGTGAAGTATTATATAGTCCTATTTTGTTATATCAAGATGTATTTAACAAAATATAACTGAATATAAATTAATATTAATGAATATTAGAGTTATATAAAATTTCCCAATCTTGATAAATAAATATATCTACTATGAAAAAATTGCAGGATTAAAATGATATATAAGGATAATTAAATAAGAGAAGTTATAAAAGGCAATAATAAATATATAAGCCATCGGGCTGTTTCAAAACATAAAGCGCGCTTATCAGCAAGGTAATGAATAGCCCTTAATAAGCTTTGAAATTTAAACCCATGCAATCAAAATAATTACATTGCTTCTAACGTGTCCTTAAATTCTTCAAGCCAAGTAGGGAGGGATAGTAAATTTCTACAACGCTAATCTTTTTACACCGCCCAGCCTCATTTTTGTGCAAAATCGCGAATTGAAATAATTTTTTTACTATCAATGAATGTGCTGACTTTTTAGAAGATTGCAATTTTAATACCTGTATGGTGGAAATCACCATAGAGCATTTAATCTTTTCCTCTAGTAGTAACCATGGATCAACCTTAAAATCACTTATTCTTAATATTATAATTAATATTTATTTTAGTGAAAAAGAAGGTGTATGGAATTACCCTATATTTCAATTACTTAATTATAGGATCATGATTATATTTATATGTGAATAGTAGTGAACACAAAAAAAACATATATAATAAGCATATAATATATTGATATATATAATTAATTTTAAAGAGTCAATACCAGCGAACACTTTTAATGAAAAGTTTAGAATAATGTGGGGTAAGTATAAAAAAACCAGTTTAATAACTGGTATATGTTAAGGATGATATTTGAAAAAGCTCACCTCACATTTGAGGAGTGGATCTTATTAATAATTAAAAGAGTAACTCAAATATGAGGTAGGATAATTATAGCGTAATACATTTAATGTTTAACTAGCTTTAAATTATGGTTACCTGATAAAGAGACATTCCCGTTACTGGCTTGCTCGACAAAGTCACCCCACCAGTTAAGCATGATTCTTCGTTGTTCTAGGTAAGTAGCGTGGTTATAGGCTCGCCTTACACTATTAGTATCGACGTGAGCAGTGCTGCTTCAATAATATTAGGGTCTATACCTCCCTTAATTAATTCACGCATTTCATAGCGTTGTTTTCGCGCTTGCTGTGGTGAAACTTCCGGATAACTACCAAAACTGACTATAGTTCTATTATTTGTTATAGGGCGATAATGTCTAAATTGCCATTTTTTTGTCCCTGTTGACTGGAAAAGCAAACCATTTCCATCATAATGAGAATAATCTTCACTTTGTGACTTGGCATTCTTAATTTGTGTATCAGTCATTGGAGCTATTTTTTTAGGCATACTTTCACCTTTTGGTGACTACGGATTTATAGGGCTATGTCCGTGAAGTCCTTAATACAGTCCCCAAAAATATGAATGTAAATGTTTCTTACTGATGCTTACAGGTTAATGAAATAGGCTTCAAAGCTTAGTGTTATTATATTTGGTGTGCGTTAGGGGGTTAAAAGAATCTTACGGAATCTTAAATTGGTGGAGCCAAGGGGGATCGAACCCCTGACCTCAACGCTGCCAGCGTTGCGCTCTCCCAGCTGAGCTATGGCCCCAAAATGAAATGAATAAAACTGCGGCTAATAATATGCAACTAAATGGTAGGTGTCAATCGGTTTGATGTTGTTTGTTTGAAAAACAACCGAATTAAACGCTACCGATAAACGGTAGCGTTCAGATATTAACGCAGAATAGCTGGTTGATCTGCACCTTCTACTTCTACTTTTGGTGGCATAAAGTGTTCACGTTTAACGCCTAATTTAAGTGACATATAAGCCGCCACATAAATTGAAGAGATTGTACCAAGAACAATACCAACCCCTAACGTTTCTGAGAATCCTTTTAACATCGATCCGCCAAAAATATACAGAATGATAACAACCGCAAGTGTTGTACCTGAAGTCATTAAAGTACGATGTAATGTTTGAGTTAACGAGATGTTAATCACATCGTAAGGTGATGCACGACGAATTTTTCTGAAGTTTTCACGAATTCGGTCAAATACCACGATAGTATCATTTAGCGAGTAACCAATTATCGATAACATCGCCGCAATAATGGTTAAATCTAACTCACGTTCAAATAATGAAAGATAACCGGCTGTGATAATAACATCGTGCGCTAAAGCCACAACAGCACCGGTACCAAATCGCCATTCAAAACGAAATGCAATATAGATTAGGATACAGACTAAAGCGGCGCAAATGGCTAAAATACCGTCTTGTGCAAGCTCAGCCCCGACGGTTGGTCCAACAAATTCAATGCGTTTGATTTGAGCATTTTCATCGATGCTTTTATGTATCAAATTAGAGATTTGTGAACCTAACGCATTATCAATCGCCGCTGAAGCGCCATCTTCTTGTTTAGCAGTAGCTAAACGAATAATGATGTCTTTACTACTGCCATAATATTGCACCACTGGTTCATGATAACCAGCTTGACGCAAACTATTACGCAGATCATCAAGGTTAACCGATTTAGTTACCGTCAGCTCAATGGTTGTTCCACCAGTAAAATCTTGCCCAAGATTAAAGCCTTTGACAAAGATAACAACAATAGAGGCAACAACCAATAGCATTGAAATGACAAAAGCAATAAAGCCGTATTTTAAAAAGTCGAGGACTCTGCGGCCATGATTGAGCTCTCTAACATCATGATTTTCTTTTTTATCAACACTCACAATAAACCTCTAAATTGATAACTTATCAACACGGCGTCCGCCATAAACAAGATTGGCTAATGCTCGAGTTCCGACAATGGATGTAAACATCGATGTTAAAATACCGATTCCTAATGTAATGGCAAAGCCTTTAATCGATCCTGTACCAACGGCATAAAGAATAATAGCAGTAATTAATGTGGTGATGTTGGCATCAAAAATACTACTCCAAGCGCCAGCATATCCTTCATTAATAGCATGCTGTACTCCTCGCCCGTTACTGAGCTCTTCTTTTATCCGCTCATTAATCAGCACGTTGGCATCAACCGCCATGCCTACCGTTAAAACGATACCGGCTATACCTGGCATACTTAACGTTGCTCCCGGCAATAAGGACATCGCCCCAACAATAAGAATTAAGTTAGCCACTAACGCTAAACTTGCAAACACACCAAATAGGCGATAGACCACTAACATGAAGATAACGGAAATGAGTAATCCCCATATACACGATTCTAAACCTTGAGTGATATTTTCTTGCCCCATTGACGGCCCAACAGTGCGCTCTTCAATAATTTGAATTGGCGCAATGAGTGCACCAGCTCGTAGTAATAGCGACAAATTTTTTGCTTCATCAATACTTTTAATATTCGTCACCTGAAAACGATCGCTGAATATACCTTGAATAGTTGCAACATTAATAACTCGCTCTTGTTTTTCAAGAACTGGTTTATCATTTTCATCGCGTTTGCCGGTATCTTTATATTCAACAAATAGCGTTGCCATTGCTTTTCCCAAATTCTTTTGGGTGAAATCAAGCATCGTTTTGCCGCCCGCACTGTCTAAATTGATACTCACCTCTGGTCGGCCATATTCACTAACTCTGGATGAAGAGTCAGTAATATGATCACCGGTTAATACAATTCGTTTAAACAGAAGCACCGGGTAACCGTCTTCCATATATTTCAATTCCGATCCATATGGCACACGCATATCACCATTGATAATAGCGGCAAGGTTTTTTGATCCTTCTTCATTAACTTGTCTAAATTCTAATGTAGCTGTGGCACCTAAAATGCGTTTTGCTAATGCCGTATCTTGAATTCCCGGTAACTCGACCACAATACGATCTGCACCTTGACGTTGCACTATTGGTTCAGCAACGCCCAATTGGTTAACACGGTTACGTAAAATAGTGGTATTTTGCTGAACAGCATCATTTTTTGCTTGTTGTAAACGCTGGTCGCTGACATTGATTACGATACTGTCATCAGTTTGGGAAGTTAATTTAAAATCCGGTAATACGTTAAGCTTTGTAATCGCTTTATTGCGATCGTCAGTATTATCAAATTGCATAACAATTTGTTGATTGTTATTTTTATTAAGAGATTTGTACTTTAAATTGCTATTTTTAAACTCAGTTCTTATATTTTCAACCGATTGCTCAGTGAGTTTACTTAATGCAGTTGTCATATCCACTTCCATTAAAAAGTGAACACCGCCTCGTAAATCTAAGCCGAGTTTCATTGGTTCGGCACCTAATACCCTTAGCCAAGCAGGTGTTGCAGGTGCTAAGTTTAAAGCGACGACATAATTATCACCTAAGGCTTGAGAAATTAATTCTTTAGCTTTAAGTTGAGTATCATTATCACCAACACGAATTAAGATAGATTTATTTTCAAACACCAATGATTTGGGTTCGATATGATTATCACTTAAAAGCTTTTTGATATTATCTTGTGTGGTAACATTAATTTCAGCACCATTAGACGCTGAAATCTGTATAGCGGGGTCTTCACCATAAATATTTGGAAGCGCATAAAGTAGGCCGGCGCAAATAACGACGACCAACATAATGTACTTCCACAAAGGATAGCGGTTTAACACGACATATTCTCTTGTGGGTTTAGGTAATAAACACAATGAACTATAATAGCTAACACACTATTATAATGATTTCATTGTTCCTTTGGGTAAAACAGATGTGATAAAGTCACGTTTGATAACAACTTCAGTTGTATCGTTTAACTCTAACGCAATATAACCATTGTCATTCACTTTTGATACACGACCAATAAGTCCACCATTGGTTAATACTTCATCACCTTTAGAAATTGATGCCATTAACTCACGATGCGCTTTAGCACGTTTTTGTTGTGGGCGCATAATCATAAAATAGAAAAATAACCCAAACACAACAAGCATTATAGGTAAGAAATAAGGATTGTTTTCGCCTGCTGCCCCTTCAACGGCATACGCATTAGAAATAAAAAAGTCCATATTTGTCCTCTTGATATAAATAAAATATTAAAGGTCAGAATTATAACACAATAAATAAATCTGTTATTAACTATTTCTTGTCAAGATCTTTCAGAAATTACCTACGTTTGAGCAAAAAACATACACCACTTAATAAAGATCTAGGTGCAAAATATTCCGCCTATCAAATGATGAAGGCGGAAAATGGTGGTTATGTGGTTAAATATTGAGCCATGCTAACTAAGTTAAACATCCATTTAGGATATACGCCACAAATTATGGTTAGCAGTGCTGATAAAACAATAAATAACTCACTAAATTTAATATCACGCCATGTTGATTTGCTAACGTTTTGACTGCTATTGAGATCATCACGTCCTACTGGTCTGATATATAAGTTGATAATAAGTCGGGCATAAAAATATAAGCCTAATGTACTACCAAGAACAATAGCGGCATTTAACCACCATAATTCTGCGGTCACACCTAACATTAATAGTAGAAAACGACCAATAAACCCTGCGGTAAGCGGCACGCCAGCTAAAGACAATAACCCCACGCCCATAGCAAGTGCAAGAATTGGGCGGCGCCAGAATAAGCCGGAAAGATCTATTTCGTTTTCGTGATCTTGGAGTTCATCAGAATGTGATTCCAAACTAATCACACCCAATACACAAATGTTAGCTAAAATATATCCAATTAAATAAACGCCAATGGTTTCTAATGCCAACACTTGATATTGCACTGCAATTAATGCAACGAGTAAATAACCAAAATGGGCAATCGATGAGTAAGCCAATAAGCGTTTTAAGCTAGTTTGCATTAAGGCAAATAAGTTACCCCATAAGATTGAGCAAAATGCCATACAAACTAAGATAATACGGATCGTTTCATTATTCACAATCGGCGCCAACAAAAATAGTCTGGCAATGGCACAAAATACTGCCACTTTTCCAACGGTTGATAATAGCAACGCAACTACGGTTGGCGCACCTTGGTAAACATCAGGTAACCATAGTTGAAAAGGAACTAAAGAGAGTTTAAATCCAATACCGACCAACATCAAACACACGCCCATGAGTAATAATGTACTTGGATAAGACATTGTTGAGAGTTGATAACTTAAACCACTAAAAGTTAGCTCACCGGTTGTAGCATAATAAAAAGCAATCCCCATGATTAAAAATGCACTGGCTATCGATGATAAAATCA
This sequence comes from Gilliamella sp. ESL0405, assembly GCF_019469205.1. Lineage (NCBI taxonomy): Bacteria > Pseudomonadati > Pseudomonadota > Gammaproteobacteria > Orbales > Orbaceae > Gilliamella > Gilliamella sp. ESL0405. The sequence continues at coordinate 2,383,697 of NZ_CP048265.1, forward strand.
TATATTTAACCGCCGCTTCTAACGAGTGCGTCTGAGAATATTGATAACCGATTAAACCAACAAACGGTATTGAAAGCAGTTCAATACCAATAAAAAAGGCGATTAAATGACTGGCGTAGACTAATGTCACTCCGCCTAATGCCATGAAAAGTAAAATGACATAAAATACCCCATGATGAATTTTCTCATGAATAAACCAGCGATAAGCTAAGCAAGCAACCACAATAGCAACAATTAAAATCAAGCTACTATATAGCAATCCATATCCGTCACTGGTAAAAAGTGCAGTAATTTGGCGGGCTTTCCATCCGTCATCTGAATCATCTGCCGCCGATTGCTCCTGCGTTGATGTGGCTTGTGCCGGATTGTTGCTATCTTGAATATTTTCTTGAGTGCTTTCTTGGGTATTATTTTGAGTACTCTCTTGAGTATTGTCTTGATTGTTATTTTGATTAGCAACGTCATTAGCATTTTGGTTGCTATTTCCGTTACCGTTTACATCACTATTTTCATTAGTATTGGTTTCATTAGTATTTGTTTCATTGGTATTCGTTTGGTTAGCATCACTTTCCTCAGTACTGCTATTTTCACCATTATCTGACGGTTGGTTGGCGTCCTCAGTAGAGTCAGCATCAACGGCAATTGTCTCTTCGCTTGACGGTTGCTGATCTTGAGCTGGTGCAGGCGGTGCAACCGATAATTGCATGTTATCATTACTAATATCAGTAATGGCTTGAGTATTGAACGAAATTTTATAGCCGATGATTGACGAACAAAGCAGCGCACAGCTAAGCGCTAACACCGTTAAAATTGTACATAATTTGGTGCCAATCTTGAAATAAAAGAGAGCAATGAGCAAAACAATGATGGCAAAGCTTAATACAAATATTGGCGATAAAGCTATCATAAGTTATTACTCTCCTACTCGTTCTGATGTTATATACTGCTGGGTTTGATTGACAATAGAATAAGACATATCTAACACCACTTGCGGATATAAACCAATAAAAATAAGCACTAACAACACACTCGATAACAATAAAATATCAATTTTACTGAGCAGATGTTTAGTTACCCCAGCTTTATCCACAACGCCATAAAATATCGGTTGCATACGGATAATAAACGAAATAGACAGTAATAATAAGCCAATCACTAACATAATAGTATAGTAAGAAAATGATGAAGAACTGCCTAATAACATCATATAATTACCAATAAAATTGGCAGTACCGGGGATGCCTAACACCGCCAAAATAAAAAATAGCGTAAATGATGATAGATATTGCACCTGTTCTTTTAAACCGGTGAACTGATTGATGTTTCTTGTCGAATAACATTCAGCTAATAAACCACTGACCATAAACATGCCTACGATAGCAAGATTAATGGCTATCATTTGAATCACCACACCTTGATAAGCAACGACCGAGCCACTGTAAATAATTGCGGTAACAAAACTCATTAAGGCAATATGAATATAAGCAATGAGTTTTTTAATATCTGTTTGATTAAAGGCGAGTAAAGCGGCATAAACAACAGTAAAGAGCGCTAAAGCCAATATAAATGGCATAATGACCAGCGTTGCATTTGGGAACAGTGGCACCACAAAGCGTAATAATCCAAATGTTGCGGTATTAAGTAGTAAACCGCTAATCATCATCGAACCGGTGGTTGATGATTCAATATGCGCATCAATAAGCCAGCTATGGAATGGCACAAATGGGATTCGTACGATAAAGGCCGCTAAAAAACCTAGCATAATTAAAAATTCGGTATGGCTCGAAATGGGTGTTTTAGTCAGTATTTGATAATCAAAAGTCCAATGCCCGGTCAAATTCCAGTTAATTAAAGCTAATGACACAATCGAGATTAACATCATTAAACTACTTACTTGGGTATAAATTAAAAATTTACTGGCACCATTAAAGCGTAATTGTGAACTTGAATCCCGTCGACCCCATAAAGAGATGATAAAGTAAATCGGAATGGCAACCGCTTCCCAGAAAAAGAACATTAAAAACAGATCGGTAATGACAAACAACATCATAACCGCTGACGCCATAAATAACAGGCATAGATAAAATAAACCACTGTTAGTCAGGTTTTCTTTACAAGAATAAACAATAGTGAGCAAAACGATGAATAGCGAGGAGGTAATAACAATCATCGATAAACCGTCTAACACTAAATGGAAATGAATGCCCAATAATGGGATCCATTCAAGATTGACTTCCTCAGCCCAACTAGCGCCTTGCTCAATAGTATTTATCGCATGTGACCATAAAGTAATTGCCAATATTAAAGTTATTAATATGGTAGTGAAAGCAACCATCATAGGCAATTTTTGCCAACGTACTTGTAGCTGGTTAGTGTTGACAGTTCTTTGCAAAAACATATGGCATAACCAGCCAACAAATCCGCCTAATACCGGTAAAAAAACAAGCCATAACAACATGAAAGTTCACACCTTTATCAAATAAAAATCAGTAACATTAAAATCATAATGCTACCTATGACAATTGACACCATATACCATCTAATATGCCCATTTTCTAAGCTGACAATATATGCATTTATTTTTTTAATTCCCAACATGATCCAATTGTCCCATATGGCTAATGGATCAAGTTTTAACAAGTTAGCTAAATAGATATAAGGTTTAACAAATAGCGTGTGTAATAAATAGTCAAAGTGCCAATCGCTTTTACATAATCTGCCAAAGAATTTAACCATTGGCGTATTAAGCACTTCCTGCACTTCACTATTAGGATGCGCATAAAAGAAGTAAGCGATCACAAAACTCAATAACGTTACAGCGGCGAGTAACAACTGGAATGTTATTCGACCTTTTGTGTCAATATCGGCAATAGGAATAATGCCTTGAATCGGAAATGGAAAATAGATAAATAGCGCTGTAGGAAATATCAGTAAGATAAAAATAGGCAAATAATATATCCAGCTAGTTTTGGTTAACTTGCGATGTTTAGATTTATGGTAAAACACCATAAAAATTAAGCGCCAAATACAAAGACTAGACAATAAGATACCAATCAGACCAATCGTACCGGACATTAGGCTATCTTGCGCCATAAGTCCCCAAATAATATCCCCTTTGATATAAAATGACGCTGACACCCATGGCATGGCACTTAACGACAGCATAATTAACAAAAATACAACAAATAAGGTTGGGTTAGTCTTGTGTAGACCACCTAATTTAGTGATATCACGCTCACCTTGACAATTTCGAATTAAAATTGCTGAGGCAAGTATTAACAGCGTGCTGGTAACAGCATAGTTGATTAAGCAGTTAAGTGATAAGTCCCAGCTTTTGGTTGAAAATGCATAGAACAGGTAACTTATCTGAGCCAGATTAATATAAGTCACGATTCGTTTGATATCATTTTGTACCAACGCTATTGAGCTGGCAAATAACACCGTGAGGGAAGATATCAACATCATGATAGAAAGCGTATCAGATGACATCATAAACAAGTTACTTAATCTTAAAACCAGATAAACGCCAGCAAAAATAACGGTAGAACATTGCATTAAAGCAATTGCCGGCATTGGTGCAAGTGTGGTTTGGGCAAACCATGAATGCATAGGGAAAAGGGCTGATTTACTCATCGCACCCAAAAATAGCATAAAGGTTATCCAAAAAATGATATCAGAATCAATAGCTAAATTTTCGTGCGCTTGGGTTAAAATATCATGAATATTTAAAGTTTCGACAGTCTGATAAAGTAAAAAGATACCAATGATCAAAAAGATATCCGTTAAATGCATCATCACAAATGCTTTAACCGCCGCATAACCGTTTCGAGCTTGTTGGTAATAGATCCCAATTAGCAAGTAAGTACTTATGCTCACCCCTTCCCAACCGAGTAACATAACAAATAGATTATCCACCAGTACCACAGTTAAAATACTTGCAATTAATAAGTTACTGTAGGCATAGAAGGTATAGATATCTTGTCTTGATTTTAGATAACAAGCGGCAAAAAAGTAGATTAATATGCCAAAAAAAGAGGTTAAAACTAAAAAGATTAACGATAACCCATCTAAAGTTAATGAGAGAGGCACAACAAAATCACCGACCGAAAACCACGTCCATAAAGATCGGGTATAGACTAAGGTCATATCCGGCACTGTATTGGAATTAAAATCAATACATGAAAAAACGGTAATTAATGCTATAAGCAACATGGTACTGTTACCAAAAATAATAACATCAATTGAACGAATATGCCTTCCCATAAAAACCAGAATTAAGAAAGATATTAAGGGAATAATGATTGCTAAATAAAGTAAATTCATCCTTTCATTTCACTCAGTGAGTCAATATTAGAGATTTTGCGACGGTAAATTAATTTCATAAGTAGAGCAAGACCAACGCAAGCTTGAGCAATAACAGTTATTACAGCTAATAAAGCGAGCACTCGCCCGTCTGATTGTTGCCATGAACTACTTGCAGCAAATAAGGCAACGATTACGCCATTATTCATAATCATCAGGCTGAGTAATAAAAAATATAAATTACGTCGAATCATCACGCCTAACAGTCCGATCACAAATAAAATAGACGCAAGAATAAGACAATGCATAAGTGGTATCATATTATTTCTCCAACAAAAGTCGATGCATAAAATGATAAGCAATTATACCGGCACCTAATAACAGAAAAATAGCTAATTCGACCATTAAAATGTAAGCATATACTGACATTTCATGCATCAATTCGTGCGATTCTCGAAGTTGAGAATAGTCAGTGCTTACAACACCATAAATGAGTATAACCAGTAAAATAAACGCTAAAATGAGTGGACCTAACCAAATTTTAGGGCTAATACCACGCTGACCATTTTCGACATTATCAACCTTAATTTTAAGGAGACTTGCAACCGACATAAACAGCACGATTGCACCACCAATAAAAAAGATCATATATAAAATAGCCGAAAGATAGATTTTAAGCAGAATAAATATCGATGCTGTAGCAAAAAGTGAAATAGCTAGGTACAAAATAGCTTTATCAACACGTAAGCAAATAATCACTTTCATACTGGCAATAACAGCAATAATTGACGCAATATAAAAAATAGCGTTCATTTAATAACCCAATATACATTCACAATTCCCTTAGTATATACCCAAATGCTTATAAGATACAGTTTACTGACAATCTGTTCATGGAAAAACAGACATAAAATGAACAAAAAGGTAAAAAAAACGAAATTATTAGCAGGGTTTGATTAGCTTAACATGGGTATCAACTATAATAAAAACAGTAAAATTAATAAAGTCCATAAAATTTTATTATTTAAATTCAACGAAACATTGTTATAAAGTATATAACCTGAGCATATTAACTCATATTTAAACCTAATTCTTTAAATTGTCATTTTGGTCATACAGCTTAAAGGCGCTTAGGCAAAATATACATAAAAACGAGAATAGAATGAATAGTAAATACTCATCAATGCGAAGCAACGTCAACATGTTAGGCACATTATTGGGTGATGCAATTAAACGTGCCACCGGTAATCAGACATTTGATTTAGTTGAACAAATAAGACAACTATCTAAATCAGCTCAACAAGGAAATAAGCAAGCGCATAGCGAATTGCTTAAATTAATTGAGAATCTTAATGATCATGATTTACTGCATGTTGCACGGGCATTCAATCAGTTCTTAAATTTGGTTAATACTGCTGCCGAATATTATGGCATTTCACCGCATGGGGAAGCATCGAGCAGTCCTAAAAAAATGACAGAGTTGTTTAATTCGCTCAAAAACTTAAATTTTTCCAATGAAACCATAACGCAAGCAATTAACGATCTGTCTATTGAATTGGTATTAACCGCTCATCCAACTGAAATTAATCGCCGCACTATGATTAATACTTACACGGCGATTAACAGCTGTTTATCACAACTGGATCATAATGATTTAGCCGATTATGAAGTTGAACGCATTATGCGTCGATTAAAACAGTTAGTTTGCCAAGCATGGTATACCGATGAAATTCGCAAAAAACGCCCAACGCCGCTAGATGAAGCAAAATGGGGATTTTCCGTTATCGAAGACAGTTTATGGGAAGGTGTGCCACTGTTTTTACGGGAATTTAATGACCAGCTGGTTGATGCCTTTAATCAAGAATTATCGGTTGAACATGTACCTATCAAATTTACGTCATGGATGGGGGGCGACCGGGACGGTAACCCGAATGTTACGGCTAATGTGACCGAAAGAGTCATGTTACAAGCCAGATTAAAGGCGATCGAACTATTTTTAGCTGATATCCAAATACTAGTGCGTGAATTATCCATGACTGAATGTAGCCAATCGGTGATTGATCTATTAGATGAACCGAATAAATCAGCCTCAGAACCTTATCGCATGGTGATGAAGCAACTACGTTCACGCTTAGTAAAAACCCATAGTTATATTGTTTCATTATTAAATAATGAACAAGTCTTAGCTCCCCATGATATCTTGCTTAAAAATGAACAACTATGGACACCGCTTTATACCTGTTATCAGTCATTGATTGAAAACGGAATGTCAACCATTGCGCATGGTCCACTGCTTGATACGCTACGCCGTATTAAAAGTTTTGGTCTTCAATTGGTAAGATTAGATATTCGTCAAGATAGCTCAGTGCACACAGAAGCACTCGATGCATTAACCAAAGAGCTGAATTTAGGCAGCTATGCGCAGTGGTCGGAAGATGAAAAGCAGGCATTTTTATTAACCGAATTGCAATCCAATCGCCCACTACTTCCATACAACTGGCAACCTGATGAAATGGTGCAAGAAGTATTAGATACTTGTCGGGTAATTAAAAAAGCAGGCGAAGAATCGATTGCATCTTACGTCATCTCAATGGCCAAAGCACCTTCAGATATTTTAGCGGTCTACCTGTTATTAAAGATAGTTGACTGCCAAAAAAATATCCCTGTTGCCCCGCTATTTGAAACCCTTGAAGATCTAAACAATGCCAAATCTGTCATGCAAAAGCTGTTAGATATTCCTTGGTATCGCCAACAGATCAAAGGTAAACAAATGGTCATGATCGGCTATTCTGATTCCGCCAAAGATGCCGGCTCACTGGCTGCCTCCTGGGCACAATATCGCTCACAAGAAGAGCTGGTCAATTTGTTTGAAAAATACCATGTCAACTTAGTACTATTTCACGGGCGAGGTGGTTCAATTGGTCGAGGTGGCGCACCAGCGCACGCCGCCTTACTTTCTCAACCACCGGGATCGTTAAAAGGTGGACTTCGAGTTACAGAACAAGGCGAGATGATCCGTTTTAAACTTGGTTTACCGGAAGTGGCGTTAAGTAGCTTAATGCTCTACGCTTCAGCAATATTACAAGCCAACTTATTGCCACCACCTCAGCCAAAACAAGCATGGCGAGATATTATGGATGAAATGTCCGACGTTTCCTGCCAATGTTACCGAAGCTACGTTCGTGAACGTGCTGAATTTGTTGACTACTTTCGCGCGGTCACGCCTGAAGCAGAATTAGGCAGATTACCATTAGGTTCAAGGCCACAAAAACGGCGAACTGGCGGTGGTATTGAAAGCTTGCGCGCCATTCCTTGGATTTTCGCATGGACACAAAACCGCCTAATGGTACCTTCATGGCTCGGTGCGGGTAGTGCGTTAAGATTAGTGATTAATGCCGGTAAAAAAGATCTGCTACAAGATATGTATCACAACTGGCCATTTTTTAATGCCCGATTAGGGATGCTGGAAATGGTATACGCCAAAGCCGCACCAAATATTCATGAATATTATGAACAAAGGCTTGTCGACCCTATCTTATGGCCGTTAGGCGAAGAATTACGGACTTTATTAACCGAAGATATCAACACCGTATTAACTATTACTGATGATATTAGTTTAATGGCAGATTTGCCATGGATTGCCGAATCAGTCGCTTTACGCAATATCTATATTGAGCCGCTGAATTTATTACAAGCGGAGCTATTGAATCGTTCACGCAAACATAGTGATGAAAATAGTGTTGTAGAGCAAGGGTTGATGATAACGATATCGGGTATTGCCGCAGGTATGCGTAATTCCGGATAAATCACATAAATAAAAAAAGGGCGTTGCGCCCTTTTTTTATTTTTCTACAGTAAGCTCTTCTAAATAATTTTTTGCATCCGGATCACCTTGTTCACTTGCTTTAGTGAACCAGTATATAGCTTTCTTTTTATCTTTCTCTAAACCTTGACCCTGTAAATATTTAACGGCTAAATTATATTGTGCATCGACACTACCTTGCTCGGCAGCTTTGAAATACCACTCAACCGCTTTTTTCTCGTCTTTTTCAACGCCACTACCGACGTCATACATCACAGCGATATTATACTGCGCTTCGGCATTACCCGCTTCGGCAGCTTGAGTAAACCAATAAGCAGCTTGTTCATTATCAGGGCGAGTACCGCTACCGGTTGCATAGATAATCCCTAAATTAAACATCGCTAATACGTGGCCATGCTGAGCTGCTTGAGTAAAAAAGTAAGTGGCAGCCACATCGTCTTTCGTTAACCCATCACCTTTTTGAGACATTAACCCCAGATAATATTGTGCTTCAGCGTTGTTATCTTTAGCGGCTTGACTAAACCAGTCAGCAGCCGTTATCCGATTTTCCTCTACCCCGTCACCAAAATAGTACATGATACCTAAATTAAGATAGGCATCATACACTCCGCCATCACCGGCTTGGGTCAGATAGTCGATAGCCGTTTGGATGTTTTTTTCGACCCCTTCACCATTTTTATACATCATCGCTAAATTATACTTTGCTAAAGCATAATTTTGATCAGCAGCCATTTTAAAATACTTAATTGCTTGAGGTAAGTTGCGTTTGGTACCTAAGCCATTGAGATACATATAAGCTAAATTATTTTGCGCTTTAGCTAACCCTTGTTCAGCCGCTTTTCCATACCAAAACAGCGCTTTTAAATCACTACTTTGATCACCGGAAGCTTGTTTATAAATAGTGGCAAGTGAGTATTGCGATTCGGCATTACCTTTTTCCGCAGAAAGTTGTAAAGAAGGAATTAATGCATTAGGATCGCTTACCTTTATTTCGGTATCGGTCTGCACTTTGGCTTCATTTGCTGTTACCGTAAAAGTTATCGATAATAGCAAAGCTAATAAAGTTTGTATTTTTCTCATAATTTTCTATTTACCATAACATGGCAGTGATTATACATAATTGCGTCACAAGGCAATAGTTTTTGTTTATAAAACAATAAAGATAACTCAGTTATATCAATTAACTGGATAAAAACCCGTATCATTGTGTATACAACTTAAAGCTATCTTTAACTCTCTAGCAACACTTTTTTAACTAAACCAAATAGCATTGAGGTAATAACTAAAAACAGTATTGATAAAACAGACTAAAGACCAAGTTCATCCCAAATATCGTCAATATGCGCAATTATTTTAGGATCTTTTTTAATTATTTTTCCCCATTCACGATGGCTTTCACCCACCCATTTATTGGTCGCATCTAACCCCATTTTAGAGCCTAATCCCGAAACAGGCGAGGCAAAATCGAGATAATCAATCGGTGTATTATCAATAAATGTAGTATCACGATGCGGATCCATACGGGTAGAAATTGCCCACATCACATCTTTCCAGTCCCGGGCATTAATATCATCATCACACACAATAACAAACTTAGTATACATAAATTGACGGAGATAAGACCAAACCCCCATCATAATTCGTTTGGCATGACCGGGATACTGCTTTTTAATCGTAACGATAGCAATACGATAAGAGCACCCTTCTGGCGGTAAGTAAAAATCAACAATTTCGGGAAACTGTTTTTGTAATATGGGAATAAACACTTCATTTAATGCCAATCCCATAACCGCAGGTTCATCCGGTGGTCTGCCGGTGTAAGTGGAGTGATATATCGCATCTTGACGACGAGTCATATGGGTAACGGTAAATACAGCAAATTGCTCAACTTCGTTATAATAACCGGTATGATCACCAAACGGACCTTCCGGCGCCATTTCATTTGGATCAATATACCCTTCTAAAATAATTTCAGCGCTGGCAGGGACATCCAGTTCGTTGGATAAAGATTTGACAACTTCCGTTCGCCCGCCTCGTAGTAATCCAGCAAAAGCGTATTCTGATAAGGTATCAGGTACCGGGGTTACCGCCCCTAATATCGTTGCCGGATCGGCACCAATTGCGACACTAACCGGAAACTTTTCATTAGGGTATGCTTGTTGCCATTCGGCAAAATCAAGGGCGCCACCACGATGTGACAACCAACGCATAATTAACTTATTTTTTCCTAATAACTGTAAACGATATATCCCTAAGTTTTGCCGATCTTTATAGGGGCCTTTGGTAATCGTCAGTCCCCAGGAAAGCAGTGGCGCCACATCTTCCGGCCAGCAATGCATAATAGGTAAACGATTTAGATCCACTTCGTCATCTTTAAAAATCACTTCCTGACAAGGTGCAGATGATCGGCGTTTAACCGGCATATTTAACACTTGTTTATATTTAGGTAATACATTGAAAAATTGACGAATGCCTTTAGGCGGATCCGGCTCACGTAAAAAAGCTAATAGTTCGCCAATTTCACGCAGTGCGGTGGTATCTTCCCGCCCCATTCCCATAGCAACACGTTTGGCAGTACCAAATAAATTACAAAGTACCGGCATATCGTAACCGATAGGGTTTTCAAATAATAGCGCCGGACCTTGCTGACGTAATACCCGATCAGCAATTTCCGTCATTTCAAGATAAGGATTAATAGGGTAAGTTATTCTTTTTAACTCACCTTGCTGCTCAAGATAAGTTAAAAATTCACGAAAAGTAGAAAAATGCATGATTACTCCCGATTAGTCCCGACACTTTTTTTAATTATATTCAAAGTTGATGTGAATAATCCAATTTTGACTATTGATTAATCAACATCGAAATTCAAACTGTAAATAGGCTGTTGTTTATCAGCATTACACTTAACTATTTTGGCTAAAAGAAATTGATATTGATTTTGGTCAAGCTCAGTAAACTGATCTTTATCAACTTGATACAATAGATAGCTTTTATGTTTATCTTCAAATGTAAATGAAGCTACCCAATCATCACGATCTTCATAATAATCGTTAGTATAGATTTCCACAATCGTGTCATCTTTCAGATCCGGATTGTTGGCGAATTGGTGATCAACAATTTTTTCAGAAATGGCATGATCGGACTCATTAAACACTAAATAATCATGCGGATTTGTCCTACACTCTTTAATGATGATGGTATCGGCATGGCTATTAAAACTAAAAAAGAACAAACTGCTTAAAACAATAGCGAACTTACTTAATTTCATTGTTGACCTCTTCATTATGTTTCATGATGCTATCAATTTTACCGATCGCCTCAGCATTGTTTGGCGATAAAGTAAGATTTGCAGCGTTTTTTATTGTCATCCATTGATAAGATAAATGTTCAGATAATATTGGGGTTACCTCAGAGGAAATTGGCAGATAAAACCAATGTTCTTTATTTATTTTAACATTTGGAGCATATCTATGTATAAATTGCGGGAAAATCTCAAATTCAACACTATAATTAGCGTCAATTAACTTTAGCTTTTGACCGATTATATCGATACCTGTTTCTTCCATAACTTCACGAATTGCCGTATCTTGCGGCAATTCGTCATCTTCCATACTACCTGTGACCGACTGCCAAAAATTCGGATCGTCTTTGCGTTGCAACATCAAACAGCGTTTGGTTGTTTGACAAAAAATAACAACTAAGACAGATTCCGGTTTTTTAAACATTCGCATCAAATTATCGCTATTTTTTACTGACTTCAATGCCAAGTTCGACCAATGCGGCAGGATTAGCCGGGCTTGGTGCATCAGTTAATAAACAGGTTGCCGCTGTAGTTTTAGGGAAGGCAATAACATCACGAATATTATCAGTGCCCGATAACAGCATAGTTAATCTATCTAACCCAAATGCTAAGCCTGCGTGTGGTGGAGTACCATATTTTAATGCATCAAGTAAGAAGCCAAACTTTTCACGTTGATCATGTTCATCAATCCCCAAAATAGAGAATACGGCTTGCTGCATTTCACTACGATAAATACGCACCGATCCACCACCGACTTCATAACCATTAATCACCATATCATACGCATTTGCCACCGCCGCTTGTGGATTATTGATAAGTTGCTCCGGTGTAAAATCTTTCGGTGAGGTAAATGGATGATGCATTGCACTAAGTCCGTCATCCGTCTCTTCAAACATCGGAAAATCAACCACCCAAAGCACCGCCCATTTACTTTCGTCGGTTAAAGCTAAATCTTTACCAATTTTTAAACGTAAAGCGCCAAGTGCATCACTGACCACTTTATAGCTATCAGCACCAAATAATAAGATATCACCGTCTTTGGCATTAGCACGATCAAGTAACGCTTCCATTTGCGATTGATTGAAGAATTTCGCAATCGGGCTTTGTACCCCGTCTAAACCTTTGCTACGCTCATTAACTTTGATCCAAGCCATACCTTTAGCGCCGTAAACTGAAATAAATTGCGTATAATCATCTAACTGTTTACGTGTTAACTGCGCACCATTAGGTACACACAGCAAAGCAACCCGACCTTTGGCATCATTGGCTGGCGCAGAAAATACTTTAAAATCGACATCTTTAACCAAATCTGCCACATCAATAATTTCCAGCGGATTACGTAAATCCGGCTTATCACTGCCGTAACGGCGCATTGCTTCAGCATAAGTCATTACCGGGAATTTACCCAGATCGACATTTTTGACATGTCGCCAAAGTTCGCGGATCATCTGTTCCATGATTTCACGAACTTGTTCAGCAGTCATAAACGATGTTTCAACGTCAATTTGCGTAAATTCTGGCTGGCGGTCAGCACGAAGATCCTCATCACGAAAACATTTAACAATTTGATAATAACGATCAAAACCTGACATCATTAACAGTTGTTTAAACAGTTGTGGCGATTGTGGCAGCGCATAAAACTCACCATGATGAATACGACTAGGTACTAAATAGTCACGAGCACCTTCCGGCGTTGCTTTGGTTAACATCGGTGTTTCGATATCTAAAAAGCCGTGCTCATTCATAAAAGCGCGCACAAAAGCCGTGATTTTCGCTCGAGTTTTAAAAATGGTAGACATTTCCGGGCGACGCAGATCGATATAGCGATATTTCAAGCGCTGCTCTTCACTGTTATTTTGATTAAAATCGAGTGGTAAAACATCGCTGCGATTAAATATTGTCAATTCTGTCGCCAATACCTCAACTTCACCGGTAGCCATATCTTTATTGATTTGTCCTTCCGGTCTGGCTCGCACTTTACCTTTAATTTGAATACAAAATTCATTACGAAGTTCGCCAGCAAGTTGATATGCTTGTTGATAATCGGGATCAAAAAAGACTTGCACAATCCCTTCACGATCACGCATATCAATAAAAATCATACCACCTAAGTCTCGACGTTTATTAACCCAACCGCATAAAGTGACTTCTTGATTAATATAATTTGCATTGAGTTGCCCGCAATAAATTGTTCTCATTAAAATATCCTGTGTACTATTGCCAAAAATGCTAGTTATTATAGAGCAATTTATCCGGGTATAAAGACTATGATAAAAATAATCATCATTTAATTTACTTATACTCAGTTTTTGATAATAAATTTACTTTATAAATAAGTTATATAAAGTAAATGAAATTCAAAAAGATACCAATTATTCCTTTATAGTACTGACAAATCTCATCAAAACGGTTAATGAAAATCACTTGTCATATCATATATTTATTAATAAGCTTTAACTTTCTTAGCTAATTTGTTTACTTTATATGAAAGCTTTAATTTCAATTGATTACACTAACGATTTCGTTGCAGACAATGGTGCTTTAACGACCGGGTCAGTTGGTCAACATATTGAGTCTGAAATAGTAAAAGTAACGCAATCATTTATTAAAGATAACCATTTTGTCGTTTTCGCCATTGATGCACATGATCCTTCAGATAGCTATCATCCGGAAAATAAACTCTTTCCACCACATAATCTTATTGGCACTAGTGGGCAACAATTATTTGGCCGTTTAGATTCGCTATATCAAAAACATAAAAATAGTGATCACCTTTATTGGATCAATAAACGTCACTACTCTGCCTTTTGTGGCACAGATCTCGATTTACGCTTACGTGAAAGACACATTAGTGAAATCCACTTAACCGGCGTTTGTACTGATATTTGCATATTACATACCGCCGTCGATGCCTACAATTTAGGTTATAACATCGTGATTCATCAAAATGCGGTAGCTAGCTTCGATCCCGTTGGTCATCAATGGGCTTTGAATCATTTTAAAAATACGTTGGGAGCAACAATAGTTTAAGATAGATAGTTTAAGATAGATAGTTTAAAAAAATTAGACTAATAGCAATAAAAATAAGGAGTTAGGATGGAGGTTTTAAAAGACTATAGAGTGCATTTTCTTGCACTGCTTGTTGTTTTATTATGTGAGTTTATCGGTAAGCAATCAATTTGGACAATTGTGGTTTACCCAATGCTGTTTGCCATGATAATTGGCGGCATTATTAGTTTACCGAAATTGAAGATACTGAAAATTAAAAATATGAATCATGCCAGCACCGTGATGATTATTACCTTAATGCTACTGGTTGCCAAACTTGGAGTATCAGTGGGTCCCAAAATTGATATGATTTTACACGACGCAAAACTCGCTTTGATTTTTCAAGAGCTGGGACATTTTGCCGGTACCATTTTATTAGGCTTACCGTTGGCAATGATGCTAGGGATGAAACGAGAAGCGGTTGGCGCCACTTACTCGGTTGCGCGTGAACCCAATATTGCGATTATTGCCGACAAATATGGCCTTGAATCGCCGGAAGGACGTGGTGTGATGGCAATGTATGTTTGTGGCACACTTTATGGCGCAATATGGATGAGTATTCTTGCCACTTTAATGGCTAAATTTAATATTTTGCATCCTTATGCTTTAGCCATGGGCGCTGGGGTTGGAAGTGGCAGCATGATGGCCGCCTCCCTTGCACCAATCAGCGATCTTTACCCGCACATGGCGAACGAAATTAAAGCTTATGCCACAACCGCTAATTTAATGTCGAGCATTGTTGGCATCTATATTTATACTTTATTTTCTCTACCATTTGCATCATTTTTGTATAACACACTTGCCCGTTTTCGACGCAATAAAGAGGGCGCATAATCATGAAGATTTTAGAAACACTCTTTTTACTTATTTTAGTTGCAATTATCATGGCCGCTGGCAACTCAGTCGGTTATCACATTGATTTTATGCTTTCACTACAAGCCATGGCTATTTTAGTCGCGATATCCATTGTCGGCTTTTTTATCAGCAAAATTCCGGTGCTCAATAAACTACCGGTTATTTTATGGGTATCAGTTGCCGCTGCGGTGGCGTCCTCTCCGATCTTTCCATTTAATGAGCAAGTGGTATCGATAACCAATGAGGTCTCTTTGCTAGCGGTTTGTACACCGGTGCTTGCCTATGCAGGATTAGCAATCGGTAAAGATCTTGCTTTATTTAAAAGTATATCGTGGCGAATCATTCCGGTATCGCTAGCGGTATTTTCGGGCACCTTTATTTTTGCGGCAATTATTGCTCAAATCACATTACAATGGGAAGGCGTTATCTAATTTAGATAAGGATGATATTGATGACAAAAGAAGAACTTAAAAAACAGGTTTGCCAAGCGATTGCCAACCGCAAAGCAGATATAAAAACCCTTGCTGAAGCGATTTGGGCTGAACCGGAGCTGGGCTATAAAGAGCATAAAACCGCCAAAAAAGTTGAACAAGCGTTTGATGCGCTCGGCGTACCGTATAAAAATAAACTGGCGGTAACTGGCGTTAAAGGCCGCTTAAAAGGGGGTAAAGGTAGCCAATACAGCGTTGCAGTCATTGGCGAACTTGATGCAATTATTTGCGCTGACCACCCGTCCGCAGATGAAACATCCGGTGCTGCGCATTGTTGTGGTCATAATGCCCAAATTGCCAACATGATGGCGGTCACTATGGGATTAATTGACGCCGGCGCCATGCAGTTTTTAGCCGGCGATGTGGTGCCATTTGCTGTACCGGCCGAAGAGTATGTTGAAATTACTTACCGAAATCGCCTTATTGAAGAAGGCAAAATTAAATATATCGGCGGTAAACCGGAACTGATTTCACGAGGTGAATTTGATGATGTTGATATGGCATTACAAATCCATTTAACCAGTGTACCGACCGAACAACAAGACGGATTTATCGAAATCTCAACAACCAGTAATGGTTTTATTGGTAAATTGATCCGCTACAAAGGGGAAGCAGCTCATGCGGCAGCCGCACCACATGCCGGCGTCAATGCATTAAATGCCGCCATGATGGGCATGATGGGCGTTCATGCGATTCGTGAAACATTTCAGGAAAAAGACTATATTCGTTTTCACCCAATCATTACTCAAGGCGGCGATTTGGTCAATGTGGTACCCAGTGATGTGCGTATGGAAAGCTATGTAAGGGCTGGTAACGTTCCGGCGATGATTGATGCCAATGAGCGAATTAATCAAGCCTTAAAAGCCGGCGCAATGGCGGTAGGAGCAACGTGTGAAATTAAAGATCTACCCGGTTATCTACCTTTGCATAATAACCCAACATTAAATACGCTTTTAAAAGCCAATGCTGAAGCATTAATTGGCGAAGAAAATGTATCTGTTGCGCCGCATATGACGGGTAGCACTGACACCGGCGATTTATCACATATCATGCCGGTTAGTCATCCATGGATTGGCTCAGTCAGAGGCGTACTGCACGGTAAAGACTACACGGTATTTGATGAAGATATGGCCTACATCCGCCCCGCTCAAATGATGGCATGTACCATTATCGATCTGCTTTATGATGACGCCAAAACGGCACAAACATTATTATCCAACTATAAACCACTGATGAGTAAAGAAGAGTATTTAAGCTTCTTGTCGAAATTCGATAAATAATGTTTTTCACTTGGCACAATGTTTGTGCCAAGTTTCTGCTATAATAGCGATTTTTTAACAACCAACACAACTTCCTATGCAAGCGCTAACCGATCAAGAACTCTATCGTTATGACAGACAAATCACTTTACGTGGTTTTGATATTGATAAACAGCAGATCTTAAAAAATAGCGCTGTGTTAATAATTGGTCTGGGCGGATTAGGTTGTGCCGCTTCACTCTATTTAGCCAGTGCCGGGATCGGTAAATTAACTTTAGTCGATTTTGATACCGTGTCCGCATCTAACTTAAACCGGCAAATTTTATATACTGCACAGTCAATCAACAAATTTAAAGTGGATGAAGCCAAACAAGCATTACTTAACATCAATGCGGATATCGAAATAACTGCAATCAATGATAAAATTGAAGATGAGAAGTTAATGGCATTAATTCAACAACACGACATTGTCATCGACTGCACCGATAACTTATCCACCCGGGAACAGATTAATGGCAACTGTTATCAGCTTAAAAAACCGCTAGTTTCTGCTGCGGCTATACGAATGGAAGGGTTATTAACAACCTTTACTTATCAAGCTAATACACCATGTTACCACTGTTTAAGCCGACTGTTTGGGCAAGATCAACTAAGTTGCGTTGAAGCCGGTGTCATGGCGCCATTAGTCGGCATGTTTGGGTCGATGCAAGCCCTCGAAGCCATTAAAGTTTTGACCGATTACGGCAAGCCATTAGTGGGTCGGGTGCTGATGATTGATACCATGAGTATGCAATTTAATCAGGTTGGACTTTCAAAGCAGCCCGATTGTCCGATCTGTGGTGAAAGCGATAAAAATCGGGTAACACAATGAATATTAATCGAATTATATTAGCACCAATGGAAGGTGTATTGGATTATCATGTCCGACAAATCTTAACTGAAATAAATCAATTTGATTATTGCGTGACGGAATTTGTACGCGTCATGCATCATAAATTATCCAATCGAACCTTTTATCGGCTTTGCCCGGAGCTTAACCATAGCGGAAAAACCACATCGGGCACACCTGTTCGTGTCCAAATACTGGGACAATCACCGCAATGGATGGCAGAAAATGCGCTCAAAGCGATCGAATTAGGCTCCTATGGCGTGGATATTAATTTTGGATGCCCGGCTAAAACCGTGGTTGGCAGTCATGGCGGCGCCTATCTATTACAATATCCACAGCAGATCTTCGATATTGTTCAACACGTCCGACAAGCGATTGGCAACGAGCAAATATTATCGGTTAAAATTCGTCTCGGTTGGCATGATAAATCCCTTTGCTATGAGATTGCGCAAGCCATTGCCAGTGCCGGAGCTACTGAATTGGTGGTTCATGGTCGAACAAAACAGGACGGTTATCAAGCGGACAAAATCGATTGGCAGACCATAGGCCACATAAAACAAAAAGTGACCATTCCGGTCATAGCCAATGGTGAAATCTTTGCTATTAAAGATGCCCAAAATTGTGTCAATCAGAGCCAAACCGGCGATATTATGCTGGGTCGGGGAATATTAACCATTCCTAATTTAGCCAATATGATACGCTTTAAACAAGCACCGTTAAGCTGGCAAGACGTTTTACAAATATTAAGTCGCTACGCAAGCAGTCATGTAGCCGATGCCAAACCGTTTTACCATTCTGCTCGAATCAAACAATGGCTGGCATATCTACGACAACATTATCAACCGGCAGCTTCATTATTGCGCAATATTCGAACACTTAAATCACAACAAGAGATCATTGATTTTTTAGAGCGAGAACAACAATAATCATTACTTAAATAACATATGCGCTTTAGTTGAACCGGCAAAGTAATAACGGGTAATTGAAGAGACAATAAAGCACGGGCAAATCATCGATATCAATAACGTTATTAAAGGTAGAATATAGCTAAAATGCGATCGCAAGTTATTTGCCCAATAAATTAATCTAGTATTATTAAACAATAACGCCAGACAAAGCAAATTGAAAATCACCGTAAATAGATTAATTAACAGCGCACTTTTAATAATTCTATCGGTCTGTAGCACTACAAAAGTTTGTTTGAACTGTTTTCGACTAATTAATATAACCAGCAATAAATTAATCAAAAAAACCATAAGTGGGAAGATCTCATTTAACTCACTTGCATGATAATAGTTAGAAATGGTTAGGGTGGTGAACAATAATAAAGCGGTAAACACAACAAACAAGAACATATATAGCGCAATAAACAACACAAAGTGAATACGAGTGCTATTTTGTTGGTTAAGCTCAAAAACCTGTTTACTTTTATCAAACCATGGACTCATCAGTTTAATATAAAAATAGATAATCAGACCGATTAAGGTCAGCTTAAGCACATTATAGCTGATAGCCGCCGTCACAATCCCGCCACTTGAATTAGGAGCGATAAACCTTGCCAATAAGTCACTGTTAACAAAAATGTGATCAAATATTAAGTCAAATATTTTGACAATCACGACATTGATTTCTAACAAAAGGAGATTTTTCAGCGTGAAAATATGAATATTACATCGATTTAAAGCGAAAGCCGAAACAATAAAACTTAATAAAGCAACCGGAATTAAATTATAAAATTCATTATGCAAGTAGAAAATATAATCGCTAATAATTGACCATAATAGATAAAAATGGTCAATTACCCCAATAAATGGATACAAAAATAACCATAGAATAATAAGCACACTGAAAATAAAAAACAGTGCAACAAAAGTAAGAGGTAATGTAAAAAAAGATAATTTTTTTGAAACAATGCTTAAAGTCATTTAATACCTTATTTTTATTTCAATTTGGAAATTTAAAATCTGGTTAAAACACGACCTTGAAACATATAATATAGATTAGACAGCATAACCAAAACCGATAAATAAAATACCACAAGCGCAAACAATCACCAATAATATTTTTAATATCTGCCTTGTTTATTAAGGCTTAAATAGTGAAAAACATTTTATGAATCAATTGGTTAAAAATAATCGTTAGCTGTTTAACCTTAGTGATAATAATAAGCGTGTAAACACGCTTCACCAGCTTGAAGGGGGTGAAGCAATGTAAAAAATGAGTGGAACAATTAACCTAAACCCGATTAACTAAATAGTGGAAAATCGGCTTGCTGAGCAATATCCGTTAAGCGCTGTTTAGCCGTCACGATATTTTGTTTCCAGTTTTGATCTTGTGCCCACATTTCAATTACCAGTGGTGCGGTATAATTCATCTGTTTGAGCGTTTTGAAGATCGCAGCAAAATCGACTTCACCTTCACCGATCACTAAATCACGAAACTGTCCGGCGTAATTGGGTTTAACTTTGTAAGTATCTTTTAGGTGTATTTGCACAATATGTTCACTGCTGAGTAATAGCTCGGTGCACACATCATAGTTCCAACCGGTAATATTACCCACATCCGGATAAGCCATAAAATAAGGGGAGTTGACTGATTTTCGTAAAATCTCAAATTTACTGAGCGAGTTGAGATAGTTGGTATCCATTATCTCAACTGCTAACATCACGCCCCTTCGCTCAGCTTGTTTGGCGCTCCATTGCATTCCTTCAATAAAACGCTGATGAGTCTCTAAATTAGCCGGTTCGTAATAAACATCATAGCCCGCTAACTGAATCACTCTCACGCCTAACTTATAAGCAAGCAAAATGGCTTTATTCATAATGATTTTAGCTTGTTGTCGAATACTCTCCTGCGCTGAGCCAAATGGGTATTTACGGTGAGCGCTTAAACAAATGGAATGAAAATAGATGCCGGTTTGTTCACATAATCGCTTTAAGCTGAAAATCTCTTCATCTGACCAATCGAGCCTTGCTTGTCGTTCATCAGTTTCGTCAATCGACAGTTCGATAAAGTCGAATCCTAATGATTTCGCTTGGTTAAATTTTTCTTGCCATGAAAGCGTATTAGGAAGTGCTTTTTCATAAAGACCGATCAAAGGCGATGATTTGATGATATTGATTGAACTTTCTGTCATAGTTTAAACCTAATAGTGATTAAATAAAGCTTGATGCAGTCACCAATTAAGTGGCTGCATCAATCCGCTTACCAATATTTAGCAATTTGATCTCTCAACGCTTGCGCCGTTTGTTGACCGTTTTCATTGGCTAGTGCTCGACCAGCGATAAATGCTTTGGTTTTAATTCCTTTGAACAGATGTATATCTTCCGGCACAATGCCACCGGTAATGGATAACTCTAACCCCAGATCAGAAAGTTGGCGCATTTTAACCAGATCTTCTTCGCCCCAACCAACCCCTGCCAATTCGGCATCTCGTGAGCGATGATAGATCGCTTGTTTGATGCCTAATTTACGCCACGCTTTGGCATCTTCAAGCGTCCAATGACCATACAGCTCAATTTGAATTTCACCGTTATACTCATCAGCCACTTTTTTACAAGCTTCAATGGTTGCAATATGCGCCGCTGCTGAAACCGTGAGCCAATTTGCGCCAGCAGAAAACGCCATTTTCGCCAAAATAGCACCGCCATCGGTGGTTTTTAAATCACACACTAAAATATGATTAGGGTGCTTTTCTCTTAAGGTTTTCACACCAATAATGCCGGCACCAAATGCCAGAATCGTTCCTACTTCGATAATATCGACAAATCCGGCAACATTCTCTGCTACCTCTAAAGCCGGCTTTAATTCTGTTTGATCTAAGGCTATTTGTAACATAGGTTTTGTCATTTTACTTCCCCTTTAAATTCTATTTTTGACCATAATAAGCATTGGCACCATGCTTACGGAAATAGTGTTTATCTGATAAAGCTTGTTGAATATGAATGGTTGGATTAAGCTGACGAGTTGACAGCGCCATTTTAGCCACCTCTTCGAGTACCACTGCGTTATGTACTGCATCAATGGCATCTTTTCCCCAACAAAATGGCGCATGTCCTGAAATTAATGCGCCAGGCATAGCAACCGGATCAAGACCACGACGCTTGAACTCCTCAATAATCACTAATCCGGTGTTTTTTTCATAATCTGACGCAATTTCATTTTCAGTCAATCGCCTTGTACAAGGTACGTCGCCATAAAAATAATCCGCATGCGTTGTGCCTAATGCCGGTACATCTAATTCTGCTTGCGCCCAAATGGTGGCAAAAGGTGAATGAGTATGCACAATGCCACCAATGTTGCTAAACGCTTTGTAAAGCTCAAGATGCGTTGCGGTATCGCTTGACGGGTTTAATCGTCCTTCGACTATCTCACCTTCTAGTGACAAGACAACAATGTCTTCGACCTTCATATTTTCATACTCAACGCCGGAGGGTTTAATCGCAATCACCCCTTTAGTACGATCAATTTGCGAAACGTTACCCCAAGTAAAGGTCACTAAGTGATGTTTGGGCAGGGTTAAATTAGCTTGTAATACTTTCTCTTTTAAAGCCTGATACATAAATCAACCTCCCATTAATGCCTTATCGATGACGGCATAAACATCTTCTTTGGTTTTACAAGCTCTTAACTTATCGAGATCAACACCAGTTTCACTGTTTTCATCATCGAGTACTTGTGTCACTTCCATTAACCCTTGCATATGCTCATCAGAAGTACTGCCCGCTAACGTGATAAGCACATCAACCGGTTCCGGTTCGCCGTCAAAGTAGACCGGTTTATTGAGTGTGACTAAAGCAAATGCTGTTCGATTCACGCCGTCTTCGGGTCTGGCGTGTGGCATGGCAAAATTAGGGGCGATAATAATGTAAGGTCCCATGGTTTTCACACAATGAATAATCGCCTCATAATAAGAGGGTTTAATCGCTTGAGATGCAACAAGCATATCCGTTCCTAACTTGATAGCTTCCTGCCAAGTGGCTGCATCAGCTTTAAGTAAAATAGAGTTGTTTTCAATCAATGATTCTTTCAAAGCCATGTTGCGCTCCTTTTATATAATTTACTGGGCAAGAACTTTTTTAATCAGTTCAATAAGTTCATCACCAAATGTGTTTGGATTTAGCATATTTTGTACACCTAAAGCATGTTGTCCTTCGTTGACTTCAATCTCGTGGATCAGATGCTTAGAGGCAACGATGATATCGACATTAGGTAAACGGGATTTGTAATCGGTAACTGCACATGAATCCATAACATTGGCTATGCCTTTCTTATCTAAATAATTGGCAATTTTCATTTTCATCATCATTGAAGAGCCTTGACCACTGCCGCATACCGCTAAAATGCGCACCGGTTTACCTTCACTAATTGCCACTTCTTCCATTTTTTCAACGACCGCTTCGTTAACATCTTCAGTTGGATCATCGACCAGCGGTCTATTTTTTTGTTCTGCTTCTTCTTGACGTAACTGTTTAGCCGCAAAGAACATATAGACTAAAGCTAAAGCGATAAGTACATAGATGAATAAGTAAGAGAAAGATAATCCTTGTAAAATAGGCGGGAACAAGATAGCCCAGTCAGCCATACCCATCCAAGAATCGATTGGTGTACCATTTTGCGCAAAGATATGAATCACCCAGGCAGAGCCAAATACTTCAATCATGCCCATAACAAAACAGATCTTCATCACCGCTTTCCAGCCACCAAAATGGTTAGAAAATACGCCAATGGTCGCATTAGAGAAGAACATCGGGATAAAGCCCGGAATGATCATAATCGGCGATTTAAAGACCAGTAATAAAGCAATAGCTAAAAATTGCCCTAATGCACCCCAGATAAAACCAAACACCATTGCATTAGGTGAAAACGCATAAATCGCCGCACAGTCAATGGCGAGTACCGCATTAGGAATTAATTTTTCAGAAATACCTTTAAAGGCTTCAGATAATTCGGCAACAAACATTCTCACGCCGCCAACAATAACTTGAATTGCCACCGCAAATTTAAGCCCAGTCTCTAAAATATAGATTGTCCAATGGGTTGAACCGGCCATTGTTTGTAAATTATCTAAACCGAAAGAAAGTAGAATAATGCCAAAAAAGATGGTCATGACAATTGCGGTTGCCGCAATGCTATCATGGAAAATATGCAACCATTTCGGAAGTTTTAGATTATCCACTGAATCATTTTTATCACCTAATTTCGGCGCTAATTTAACCGCAATCCACGAGCCTAATTGTTGCTGATGACCAATTGAAAACCCAGCTCCACCGGTGACGGCCTCAGTTGGTTTAAACATCATATTGGAAAAAATTCCCCAATAGAGCGCCGTAATAACGGCTGAGTAGATGATTGTTTCCCACATGCTAAAACCAAATAGGAAATAAAATAGTGCAATTAAGCCCACTTGTTGGAACATGATATGTCCGGTAAGCATAATTGTCCGAATTCCGGTTATACGGCGGAAAATAACCAATAAAATATTAATCGCAAGCGCTAATAGTACCGCATAGCCTACCCATGAATAATACTCACCCATGCCTGTCTCAACCGCCACCATTGAGGCATAAGTATCGATAATTGATCCTTTGATACCATGATATTCAGAAAGTTTGGCGATAACCGGTTTAAAGGTCGAAACCAAAACGCCCGAACCAACTTGCAATAACATGAAACCGACGATAGTTTTAATTGTTCCTTTTAAAATAGTGGTGATATCTTTTCTTAAAAGGCAATAGCCTAACATTGTCACTAACCCAAGTAACAAAGGCGCCTTTGTCATCACTTGGCTATAAAAAATATAAAATATGTTATAGATTACTTCCATAGACCCCTCTCAATGGTAATGGACACTACTGCTTCAATTATTCGAAGAACTGACAACAGATAGATGAATAAATCATCAAAATGTCTCTTATATGGTTGTTAATGATGAAGTTAATTTTGAGATAAATTTAAACTTCATGGGTTAATCAATCGCAAATGACTCAATTAACCGACATCATCTTTTCACAATCACAATTAATCACTCAATGATTATTTATGATTAATTTGACCAAGATCACCTTTCTAATTCATTCGACTTAATATCTGTGATTGTGATCACACTTTTGTTAAAAAAACCGATCCAAACAAATGCAAAAGTTATTTTTTTACAATATATTAAAGAAATATCACTGGAATAGGATTTTTAAAATAATTGACAATATTGTGAATGAAAACTATTATCACAAACAATCAAATTTAATCAAAAAATGGACAACTTGAGGCGATAAATGAACGAAATAACTCGACATAATGAAATTGTTGCTTTAGTGAGCGAAAAAGGGATGCTCAAAGTGACAGAATTGATCGAACTTTTTTCGATCTCACCGGCTACAGCCCGTCGTGATATCACAAAATTAGATCAAGAAGGGCGAGTAAAAAAAGTTCGTAATGGCATTATGCGATTAGAAGAACAAAAAGCGATTTGGGTGCCAATTGACATCAACAACACCGAAAACTATCACGAAAAAGCACGCATTGCGATACGAGCGGCAAAGCTATGCAGTAACGATGAAAATGTGGTGATTAATTGTGGATCAACCGCTTTTTTATTAGGACGTGAATTGTGTGGCAAGCAGGTTTCGATTATCACCAACTACTTTCCACTGGCTTGTTATTTAATTGAGCATGATCATGAAAATGTCATCATTATGGGTGGTTTATATAACAAAACACAAAATATCATCCTCAACCCAATTGCCAGTATCACAGATTCCTATGCCGGTAAATGGATGTTTACCAGTGGCAAAACCCTTACGCCAACAGGCCTTTATAAAAATGAAATATTAAGCGCTGTAGCTGAACAGCAAATATTAGAAAAAGCGGAAAAATTGGTAGTGGTGGTCGATAGTTCAAAAATCGATACCAAAGCAAATTCAGGCATGCTTTTTTGCCCAGTAAGTAAAATTGATATCTTAATTACCGGTAAGCAAGCAAACAAGGAAGTAATTGAGAGCATCAAAAAACAAGGTGTAGAAGTGATTTTAGTCTAATTATTATTGTTAAAAGGAACATAGTATGAGTAAAGTGAACGAAATTACCCGTGAATCGTGGATATTAAATACGTTTCCTGAGTGGGGAACTTGGCTTAATGAAGAGATTGAAACAACCGAGGTTAAACCCAATACGTTTACCATGTGGTGGCTTGCTTGTACCGGGATTTGGTTAAAATCGGCTGGTAATACAAATATCTCGGTGGATTTTTGGTGTGGAACAGGTAAAAAAACTCATGCCAACCCTTTCATGAACAAACAACATCAAATGATGCGTATGGGCGGCGTGCGTGAGTTACAACCCAATTTAAGAACCAGCCCTTTTGTGCTTGACCCTTTTGCGATAAAAGAGATCGACGCAGTAATGGCAACCCACGATCATGCTGATCACATTGACGTTAATGTGGCAGCGGCGGTAATCCAAAATTGTTCACCGAAAGTCAAATTCATTGGTCCTAAAGCTTGTGTCGAATTATGGAAAAGCTGGGGCGTGCCGGAAGATCGCTGCATTGTTGCCAAAGTGGGCGACACTATTGAAGTGGGTGATATCACCATTCGTGTGCTTGACTCATTTGACCGAACTTCTTTAGTAACGCTACCTAAAGGCGTCTCTTCAACCGATAAATCGATTTTAGACGGTATGGATGATAGAGCGGTTAACTATCTGTTTGAAACATCCGGCGGATCACTTTATCACTCTGGCGATTCTCACTATTCTAACTACTATGCGAAACATGGTAACGATTATAAGATTGACGTGGCGTTGCTCTCTTACGGTGAAAACCCTCGTGGTGTAACCGATAAAATGACCTCATCAGACATTTTACGTGCAGCCGAATCACTTAATACTAAAGTCGTGATTCCATTCCACCACGATATCTGGGCAAACTTCCAAAGTGATCCTCGTGAAATTGAAGTGTTATGGGAAATGAAAAAAGATCGCCTTGATTACCAATTTACGCCATTCTTCTGGCAAGTCGGTGGGCGTTATACTTATCCAACTGATAAAGGTAAAATGCATTATCAACACTATCGTGGCTTTAGAGATATCTTTACTGACGAACCGGAATTACCTTACCGTTCGTTTTTATAGTCGATGTAGTGGCCTGTCAGTTTGACAGGCCAGTTTGTCAAATTTTGGTTAATGTCATTTGATTAAATAAGCTTTTATTTAGTCCTTTGGGTCGGTTAGTTTAACGGCCCCTTTTTGTTAATATCCTTTCTATTTAAGCGTTCGCTGGATTATTTAGTGTTTTGGGTTTTGGTTGAGGTTATTTAGATTTTATACTTAAACGTGGGTGTTTTCTGAAAGTTCTTGTCAGTGGTTTGTGTTTTTTTGCTTAAACGCCTATATTTTCTGAAACTTTTTGACAAGTTTTTTACTTTCTTTGAAAGTTGTAGGTTTTTTGTCTGCAGGTTTCGGACGCTGTGAATTAGTTGATATTTTCATTTCGGTGTCTGCGTCCGAATAGGGGGATTTTATGCGAAATCCCCCTATACCCCCTCGCAGCACCACCCAACGCGGTCTTCGACTGCCCTCCGCCTTCGTTCGGTCTTAACGCACCGGCGCTGATTTGTTCCGGACAAAGCAGCGCCTCGCCAAACATCCTTGTTTGGCGTGCTAACCTCTCTCAGTTGTCGGCGCTTTGTGAAGGTGCGGGTTGGTGCATTTGTTTGCTTTTGTGGAAGATAACGGTATGGGTCTCGGGGTATTTTGAAAATATCTTAAAAATTTTGTTTTTATACTAAAACGTGTGTGTTTTCTGAAAGTTCTTGTCAAGGGGTTGTATTTTTTGCTTAAACGCCTATGTTTTCTGAAACTTTTTGACAAGGTTTTTATTTCGTTAAAAGTTGCGGTTTTTTGGTTTGCAGGTTTCGGACGTTGTTGATTGGTTGATATTTTCATTTCGGTGTCTGCGTCCGAATTAGGGGGATTTTATGCGAAATCCCCCTATACCCCCTCGCAGCACCACCCAAAGCGGTCTTCGACTGCCCTCCGCCTTCGTTCGGTCTTAACGCACCGGCGCTGATTTGTTCCGGACAAAGCAGCGCCTCGCCAAACATCCCTGTTTGGCGTGCTAACCTCACTCAGTTGTCGGCGCTTTGTGAAGGTGCAATCTGGTGCACTTTTATGATTTGGTGAAAAGTTACCGTTTAGGTTTTGGGATATTTTGAAAATATCTTAAAAATTTTGTTTTTATACTAAAACGTGTGTGTTTTCTGAAAGTTCTTGTCAGTGGTTTGTGTTTTTTTGCTTAAACGCCTATATTTTCTGAAACTTCTTGACAAGTTTTTTACTTTCTTTGAAAGTTGTAGGTTTTTTGTCTGCAGGTTTCGGACGCTGTGAATTAGTTGATATTTTCATTTCGGTGTCTGCGTCCGAATAGGGGGATTTTATGCGAAATCCCCCTATACCCCCTCGCAGCACCACCCAAAGCGGTCTAGCGACTGCCCTCCGCCTTCGTTCGGTCTTAACGCACCGGCGCTGATTTGTTCCCGACAAAGCAGCGCCTCGCCAAACATCCCTGTTTGGCGTGCTAACCTCACTCAGTTGTCGGCGCTTTGTGAAGGTGCAATCTGGTGCACTTGTTTGCTTTTGTGGAAGATAACGGTATGGGTCTCGGGGTATTTTGAAAATATCTTAAAAATTTTGTTTTTATACTAAAACGTGGGTGTTTTCTGAAAGTTCTTGTCAGTGGTTTGTGTTTTTTTGCTTAAACGCCTATATTTTCTGAAACTTCTTGACAAGTTTTTTACTTTCTTTGAAAGTTGTAGGTTTTTTGTCTGCAGGTTTCGGACGCTGTGAATTAGTTGATATTTTCATTTCGGTGTCTGCGTCCGAATAGGGGGATTTTATGCGAAATCCCCCTATACCCCCTCGCAGCACCACCCAACGCGGTCTTCGACTGCCCTCCGCCTTCGTTCGGTCTTAACGCACCGGCGCTGATTTGTTCCGGACAAAGCAGCGCCTCGCCAAACATCCTTGTTTGGCGTGCTAACCTCTCTCAGTTGTCGGCGCTTTGTGAAGGTGCGGGTTGGTGCATTTGTTTGCTTTTGTGGAAGATAACTGTATGGGTTTTGGGGTATTTTGAAAATATCTTAAAAATTTTGTTTTTATACTAAAACGTGTGTGTTTTCTGAAAGTTCTTGTCAAGGGGTTGTATTTTTTGCTTAAACGCCTATGTTTTCTGAAACTTTTTGACAAGGTTTTTATTTCGTTAAAAGTTGCGGTTTTTTGGTTTGCAGGTTTCGGACGTTGTTGATTGGTTGATATTTTCATTTCGGTGTCTGCGTCCGAATTAGGGGGATTTTATGCGAAATCCCCCTATACCCCCTCGCAGCACCACCCAAAGCGGTCTTCGACTGCCCTCCGCCTTCGTTCGGTCTTAACGCACCGGCGCTGATTTGTTCCGGACAAAGCAGCGCCTCGCCAAACATCCCTGTTTGGCGTGCTAACCTCACTCAGTTGTCGGCGCTTTGTGAAGGTGCAATCTGGTGCACTTTTATGATTTGGTGAAAAGTTACCGTTTAGGTTTTGGGTATTTTGAAAATATCTTAAAAATTTTGTTTTTATACTAAAACGTGGGTGTTTTCTGAAAGTTTTTGTCAAGATTTCGTGTTTTTTGCTTAAACACCTATATTTTCTGAAACTTTTTGACAGGATTTTATGGGTGATGAAAGTCATAGTTTTTTGATCTTTAGGTTTCGGACGCTGGGAATTTGATTGATTTTTTCCTAATGATGTTAGCGTCCGAATAGAAGGACTCTGTGCATAATCCGCCCCCTCTCCGTACAACATTGCACTAAGCGATTTTCCAATAAACATAAAAATTTTTGACAAGAACTTTCAGAAATTATATACGTTTAAGTAAAAAATTTTAGCATTTAAAAATATCCCTAAATCCCCTACCGCTTCTTTTCCCAAAAGCAAACAAGTGCACCAGACCGCACCTTCACAAAGCGCCGACAACTGAGTGAGGTTAGCATGCCAAACAAGGATGTTTGGCGAGGCGCTGCTTTGTCCGGAACAAATCAGCGCCGGTGCGTTAAGACCGAACGAAGGCGGAGGGCAGTCGCCAGACCGCTTTGGGTGGTGCTGCGAGGGGGTTATTAGGGGGATTTCGCACCAAATCCCCCTAATTCGGACGCCGACGTCGAAATGAAAATATCGACTAATTCACAGCGTCCGAAACTTGCAGATCAAAAACTTATAACTTGCAAAAACCCACAAAGTCTTGTCAAAAACTTTCAGAAAACATAGGTGTTTAAGTAAAAAAATTTTTGCACTTAAAAAATATCCTAAATCCCCTACCGCTTCTTTTCCCAAAAGCAAACAAATGCACCAGACCGCACCTTCACAAAGCGCCGACAACTGAGTGAGGTTAGCACGCCAAACAAGGATGTTTGGCGAGGCGCTGCTTTGTCCGGAACAAATCAGCGCCGGTGCGTTAAGACCGAACGAAGGCGGAGGGCAGTCGCCAGACCGCTTTGTGTGGTGCTGCGAGGGGGTTATTAGGGGGATTTCGCATAAAATCCCCCTAATTCGGACGCAGACACCGAAATGAAAATATCAACTAATTTCCAGCGTCCGAAACCTACAGATCACCCCCCCACAGATAAAAACCTACAACTTCTTACCCCTAATCAATCCGTTTTATAAAATGTTTTATTTTAAATCCCATTGCCATTAATGCGGCAAAATAGATGATTATGCCGGCGATTACCAATAATAGTAATCGCCCTACACGCATTAGCATTGTTCCGGTTGACCAATTTGGTAGGAGTTGGGCGCCAAACCATAATACGGCTGACATGAGTATGACTGCGATGATCACTCGGGTTAAGAATAGATACCAACCCGGTTGCGGCTGGTAGAGTTGCTTTTTGCGTAATTGCCAGAAGAGTAATCCGGCATTAAAACATGCAGCCAGTCCGATTGATAAGGAGAGTCCGGCATGCTGTAGTGGTCCAATAAAAATCAAGTTCATCAGTTGGGTTAAGATAAGGGTTATTATGGCGATTTTTACCGGTGTTTTGATATCTTGTCGGGAATAGAAAGCCGGCGCCAGTACTTTGATTAATATCAGTCCAAGCAAGCCTATTGAGTAGGCAACTAATGCCCGTTGTGTCATTAAGGTGTCAGTTAAGGTGAAGTGTCCGTACTCAAATAGGGTTGAGATTAATGGGCCTGATATGACCCCTAGAGCAACAGTACTAGGTAGAGCGAGTAAGAAGCATAAGCGTAATCCCCAATCTAGTAGCTCGCTATATTGCTTTTGATCGCCGTTTGTGAAGCTTTTTGCTAATGACGGTAATAGTATTGTGCCTAACGCTACGCCGAGTACGCCTGCGGGGAACTCCATTAATCGGTCGGCATAATACATCCACGAAACTGATCCCGATACTAAAAACGAGGCGAAAATGGTGTTGATAATCAGTGAGATTTGCCCCACTGAAACGCCTAAAATCGCTGGT
Organism: Gilliamella sp. ESL0405; assembly: GCF_019469205.1. Lineage (NCBI taxonomy): Bacteria > Pseudomonadati > Pseudomonadota > Gammaproteobacteria > Orbales > Orbaceae > Gilliamella > Gilliamella sp. ESL0405. The sequence goes on from NZ_CP048265.1 coordinate 2,415,176, forward strand.
CCCATTTGTTTTAAAACTCGCCATACGCCGCTGTCTTTAAAGCTGATGCGTGGCAAGACTAACATGCCTATTTTTTTCAAATAAGGGAGCTGATAAAGGAGTTGTAATATGCCTCCAACTCCAACAGATACCGCCAATGCCAATACTGGCGGATCGAAATAAGGGGTGAGGAAGAGCGTGAAAATTATCATGCTGATATTAAGCAGCGTGGGCACAAAGGCCGGAACTGAAAATCGATTCCAGGTGTTAAGAATTGCCCCAACCAGCGATGCTAGCGATATAAAAAAGATATAAGGAAAGGTGAGCCGTAATAAGGTGGTGGCAAGTTCAAATTTTTCGGTCGAATCTTCCAAAAATCCCGGCGCAGTTAACATAATGATAAAAGGGGCGGTGAGCACACCAATTAAGGTGACCAGCGCCAGTACCAGTGTTAATAAGCCTGATACATAAGCGACAAAGGTGCGGGTAGCGTCGATGCCTTGCTGATTTTTATATTCCGCTAAGATTGGAACAAATGCTTGCGAAAAAGCGCCTTCAGCAAAAATACGTCTTAATAAATTAGGCAGTTTAAAAGCAACAAAAAAAGCATCAGTTGCCATGCCGGCGCCAAAAAAGCGGGCGATAATTGCATCACGCACAAAGCCTAATACTCGTGATACCATTGTCATTGAACTGACTGTTGCTAAAGATTTTAAAAGATTCATAGATGATTTTTATACAATCTTAAAGGGTTGGAACAGATAATGATACATAGTCTACAAACTATTGCTTTAAAGCACCATGCTTTTTTTATAAGCTCTGATTTCGATTTTACCGTCAGCAGTGTGCTGACGGCGGATAACATTAACGATCTTCAAGAGGAATAAATGGTTTAAGCTGACCGATGTTTTTATAGGCAGGTCGAATAATTCGGCGGTCATCAAAATTGAGCTCTTCAATTCGATGTGCACACCAACCGACAATTCGGGACATGGCAAATAACGGGGTGTAGACCTCTTTCGGTAAGCCAATCATGTCATAGACAAATCCGGAATAAAAGTCGACATTAGCGCAGACCTGTTTTTTGGTTCGGGCGTTTTTTCGATTAACAATGGCATTAATGGCACGTTGTTCAAGCAAGTTTAAAAAATCATACTCTTTTACTCGTCCCTTCTCTTTAGCCAGTTCGTACGCCATTTCTTTAAGTAACATGGCTCGAGGATCGGATACGGTGTAAACCGCATGTCCAATGCCATAAATCAGCCCTTTTTGGTCGAACACTTCTTTATTTAAGATGCGTTTTAAGTAGTTATCAATTTCGGTAACATCAGTCCAATCTTGGATCTGTTGTGCGAGGTGTTTGAGCATTTTACCGACTTGCAAATTTGCCCCACCATGCAAGGGTCCTTTTAACGAGCCGATACCGGCAGCAATTGAGGAATAAGTATCGGTGCCGGTTGAACTGGTCACCCGTACGGTAAAGGTTGAGTTATTCCCGCCACCATGTTCGGCATGAATAATCAAGGCGAGATCTAATACTTTCACATCAAGTTGCGTATAACCTCCGGAGCCTTTCATCATATATAAAAAATTTTCAGCGATAGAAAAATCTTCATGCGGGTGGCGAATATGTAATGATTTGCCTTTGGCGCTATGGCTTAACATGTTATAGGCATAAGCAATGATCGCCGGAAATTTGGCAATTAAGTCAATTGATTGGCGCATTAAATTGTCTCGAGAAGTGTCATCTGCCTGTGGGTCATGGGTGTACATTTCCAGCACGGTTCTTGCTAAGATGTTCATCACATCGTGACCTTCGAGCTGCATAATGGCAATTTTGGTCTGTTTTTCCAGCGCCATTGATTCACAAAGTAATCGGGAAAAGTCACGCAGTTCTTCCGCATCCGGTAAATAGCCGGATAAAAGCAGATAAATGGTCTCTTCGAAGCCTGTTCGCTGCTCTTTTTGAGCATTATGTACCAGATCGTCAATATTAATCCCACGATACAATAATTTTCCGTCAATCGGTTTTAATACACCATTATCTAACCGCTCATAGCCTAGCACGTCGCCGATTTTAGTTAATCCAACCAGTACACCTGTGTGATCAGCATTACGTAAACCACGTTTGACATTGAATTTTTCGAATAGCTGGGACTCAATTTTGCTGGTGTTTTTAATGGTTTCAGATAATTTATAAACCAAAAACTTCTCTTTCATTTTGTTTACCGCCCTTGTTTTATAAGTTATCAATTACCGCTTGGGTAAATTGACTTGTGGATAAGGGTTGCCCATTTTGCATAAAGCGGGCTAAGTCTGTTGTGGCTTTTCCTTGTTGAAATAGTTTTTCCATAGCTTGAGTAATCAGTTGCCCTACTTCATACCAACCTAGATAATCAAACATCATCACGCCCGATAATAACAGCGAGGATGGATTGGCTTGATTTTGCCCGGCAATATCCGGTGCTGTGCCGTGCGTTGCTTCGAAAATCGCATGTCCGGTCAGATAGTTAATGTTTGCCCCCGGTGCAATGCCAATGCCACCAACTTGAGCGGCAAGTTGATCGGAGATGTAATCACCATTAAGATTTAAGGTAGCCACAACGCTGTAATCTTGTGGCTTAAGCAGCGTATTTTGTAAAAAGGCATCACAAATCACATCTTTTATAATCAGTTTGCCGGATGATTTGGCCGCTTGTAAGGCTTCATCGGCAAGAGCTTGACCATTAGCTTTGGCCATTTTGGCATATTGATTCATGGTAAATACCTCATTGGCAAACTCGCTTTCGGCTAAGGCATATCCCCATTGTTTAAATCCACCTTCGGTAAATTTCATAATGTTGCCTTTATGCACTAATGTGACTGACGGTAATTGATGTTGTAAGGCGTATTTTATCGCTGCACGAATTAATCGCTGCGATCCCTCAATCGATACTGGTTTAACCCCAAATGATGAGGTTTTCGGAAATCGCACTTTGTTAACGCCCATTTGCGTCGATAAAAATTGATAGAATTTTTCGGCTTCGGGGGTGCCTTGTTGCCATTCGATGCCCGCATAAATATCTTCGGTGTTTTCCCGAAAAATGGTCATATTGACCTTTTCCGGATGTTTAATCGGTGATTCTACCCCTTTAAACCAGCGCACAGGTCGTAAACAGACATACAGATCTAATTCTTGCCGTAATGCCACATTAAGTGAACGAATTCCTTCACCAACCGGTGTCATTAATGGACCTTTGATCCCGATAAGATAGTGTTTAAAGGCATTAATAGTCTCTTGCGGAAGCCAGCTACCGGTGAGGTTGTAAGCTTTTTCGCCCGCCAGCACTTCGCACCATTGTACGCTTTTCTCGCCGTGATAAGCTTTTTTAACGGCAGTATCAAATATCGTTTTGGCCGCTGCCCATATCTCTTTGCCCACGCCGTCACCCTCAATAAAAGGAATGGTCGGATGATTTGGTACGATTAACTGTCCATTTTCAATTAAAACTTGCTGTTTCATCGGGTTTCTCCCTGTTATGTTTAATTGTGGTTAATTTGGGCTTTTAGCTTATTTAGGGCACTGCCTGCTTTATACCACTCAATTTGTGCTTGATTATAGGTATGCGCAACGGCAAAACTGTCAGTGGTGCCGTCTTGGTGGTGAAGCGTTAAGGTTAGATTTTTGCCCGGCGCAAAATCAATTAAGCCGGTAATACTGATTTGGTCATCTTGCCGAATTTTGTCGTAGTCATTTTTATCAACAAAGGTCAACGCTAACATGCCTTGCTTTTTAAGGTTGGTTTCATGAATGCGAGCAAATGATTTAACCACAATGGCTTTTACATTTAAAAAACGAGGCTCCATAGCAGCGTGCTCACGTGAGGATCCTTCGCCGTAGTTTTCTTCGGCAACAACAATCGAGCCTAAACCTTGGGCTTTCAATTTTCGGGCTAAGGCCGGAACAGGCATATACTCGCCGGTTTGTGCATCTAATACACAATTGGTTTTTTGATTAAAGGCATTAACGGCGCCAATTAGCATATTGTTAGCAATGTTATCTAAGTGCCCTCGGAATTTAAGCCATTGACCAGCCATTGAAATATGATCTGTTGTGCATTTGCCGGCGACTTTAATTAACAGCGGTTGCGATACAATATCTTGTCCGTCCCAGGGTAAAAAAGGCGCTAATTGTTGTAACCGCTCTGAATTTGGGGCGATATGAATGGTAATGTGACTACCGTCAGCTAGCGGCTCAATATAGCCGGCATCATCAACGGCAAATCCCTGTTTGGGTAGTTCATCCCCAAAAGGCTCCGGCAGTTTTACTTGTTGTCCTTGTTGATTAACAAGGCTGTCAGTGAGTGGATTGAAGCTTAACTTGCCGGCAATGGATAATGCCACCACAATTTCCGGTGAACAGACAAAAGCATAGGTATTTGGGCTACCGTCATTACGTTTGGCAAAATTACGATTGAATGACGTAACAATGGCATTTTTATGTTCATCTGCCACATCATCACGTCGCCACTGACCGATACAAGGACCACAAGCATTTGCCATAACTGCCGCCCCGGCTTGCTCAAAACGCTGTAAAATGCCGTCTCGTTGTGAGGTATATTTTACTTGCTCTGAACCGGGATTGATGATCAATTTCGCTTGCACTTTAAGCCCTAATTGATTAGCACTATCAAGCACTGATGCCGCCCGCATCATATCTTCATACGATGAGTTAGTACATGAGCCAATCAAGCCAACTTCCATGTTATCGGGATAATTGTGCTCAGCCACAGCAGCGGCTAAGGTTGAGATTGGATAGGCCAGATCGGGGGTAAATGGACCATTAACATAAGGCTCGAGTTCGGACAGGTTGATATCGATGACCTGATCATAGTAGTTTGCCGGTTGCGCTAACACGGCCGGATCGGCATTAAAGCAGTCCATTAAATCTTGAGCTAAATCCACCACCTCTTGACGCCCTGTCATCGCTAAATAGTCGGCTGATTTTTGGCTATAAGGAAAAATTGAGGTGGTGGCGCCCACTTCGGCGCCCATGTTACAAATAGTCGCTTTGCCAGTTGCCGATAACGATGATGCACCTTCGCCAAAATACTCGATAATTGAGTTGGTGCCCCCTTTTACCGTTAAGATCCCAGCCAGTTTTAAAATCACATCTTTAGGTGAAGCCCAGCCGGATAATTTACCGGTTAGCCTTACGCCAATGATTTTTGGCATTTTTAGTTCCCACGGCATGCCCGCCATAACATCAACAGCATCCGCCCCGCCAACACCAATAGCTATCATAGATAGTCCACCGGCATTTGGGGTATGTGAATCAGTACCTATCATCATTCCGCCGGGAAAGGCGTAATTTTCAAGAACAACTTGATGAATAATGCCGGCATCGGGTTTCCAAAAACCGATGCCGTATTTGTTTGATACATCCCGTAAAAATTGATAAACCTCTTGATTATTGCTTTGCGCAACAATCAGATCATCATAAGCATTTTTGTAAGCTTGAATCAGGTGATCACAGTGAACGGTAGAAGGCACAGCAACTTTGTTACGCCCGGAATTCATCAATTGTAAAAGCGCCATTTGTGCTGTGGCATCTTGCATTGCCACACGGTCGGGGGAAAAATTTACATAATCCTCACCTCGCTGATAAGCTTTGAGTTTCTCGCCTTCGGCAAGGTGGGTATAGAGGATTTTTTCGGTTAGGGTTAAGGGGTTTCCGATAGTTTGGCGGATGTGGTCAAGTTTTTGTGGATAGTGCTGATAGATGCGTTTAATTAAATCGAGATCGAAAACCATAATAAAAACCTCACTGCTTATATATCATACTTCGTGAAATATCATTTATTTTCAAACTGCATATTTATGCCATTTTTGTGACTAAATATTCACACACTATAGCACCAAATTTTTTTAATGCAATCGGACTCAATGAAAATTTATTATTATTGACGAGCAACGGTTTAATCGCTGAAATTGAGCCAATACCAGCATTTACACCGCCTTGAGAAATATACTATCGAATTATTGAGGATTAAGCTCATCAAAGAAAATATAAAAATAGGCTTTTTCATAAGTAATAATAATGTAAAAAAGTTTCAGAAATTACCTACGTTTGAGTATAAAAAAGCCGCTCAAAGCCTTGTTTGCCTGTATAATTAATCTATGCTAAATTGTCTTTCCGAACACTATTCAAACGTACTTTTTTTATGAATCAAACAAAAAATCAATCGCCAATACCTAGTGGCGGTTTTTTAAATACTATTGAACGAATTGGTAATAAAATTCCGGATGTCACAACGCTGTTTTTCTACGCTTTAGTTATCTGTTTTGTGGCTTCTTGCCTCCTGTCTTTTGTGAGCTTTGACTACATCAATCCGGTTACCCAGCAAAAAGTAGCAGTCGTTAATATGCTATCGCCGGATCATCTGGTGGTGTTTTTAACCAAAATGGTGAACAATTTTGTCTCCTTTCCGCCACTCGGTATCACTATCGTTGCCACTTTAGGGATTGGTATTGCCGAAAGTAGTGGCTATATTCATGTGCTACTTAAAAAGTTGTTAGCGGTCACACCCAAAAAATTAGTGACCCCGTCGGTTATTTTTGTCAGTATGGTATGCCATATTGCATCGGATTCGGCTTATGTGATTTTAATGCCGGTATCAGCAATGATGTTTTATGCAACCGGTCGTCATCCACTTGCCGGTATTGCCGCTGCATTTGCCGGATTAGCCGGCGGTTTTAGTTCGAGCTATACGCCGTCAATTATCGATCCCATTATGCAAGGCTTTACCCAAAGTGCGGCGGAAATTATTGATCCTAGTTATCAAGTCAATGTGCTTTGTAACTACTTTTTGAGTTTTGGTGGGACGTTTTTTGTCTTAATTGCTTGTTGGTTTGTCACCGATAAAATTGTTGAGCCACGTTTGCAAGCAACCATGCCATTAAATAAAGATCTACAGTTAGATAATATTGCTGATTCACCGGCAATCACGCCAATTGAAAATCGTGCTTTTAAAGTCGCTTCTGTGGTTTTTTTAATTATCGCCATTGGCTTAGTTTTACTTTTATTACCGAAAAACTCGTTATTACGTGCGCCGGACGGCAGCATGACCAGTAACCAAGCGCCGATCATGCAAATTATCGTTCCGCTATTATTTGTCTTTTTTGCGATTCCGGGCTTGATTCATGGGTTTATCACTGGCGCCTTTAAATCGTCACGTGATATTGTAAAATCAATGGAAAATATTATTAAATCACTGATTCCATTTATTGTGTTTGCCTTCTTTTGTGCCCAATTTTTATATGTGTTTTCACTCTCTCAAATCGGGACGTTAATTGCTATCGGCGGGGCTGAGTTTTTAAAAGCATTACATCTGCCTTCAGTTGTCACCATTTTTGGGGTGATTATTTTAACCAGTATGCTTAATGTATTAATTACATCAGCGTCGTCAAAATGGGCAATTTTAGCGCCAATTTTTGTACCTATGTTGATGTCAGTTGGCATATCGCCGGAATTGACGCAAGCCGCTTATCGCATCAGTTCAGCGGTTAATGTCAGTACGCCAATGTTTGCTTTTTATCCGTTAATCATTGCTTATTGCCAACAGTACTGCAAACAAACCGGCGTGGGTACATTAAGTTCAATGATGATCCCTTATACCGCAGCCTTACTGATTGCTTTGACGATAAACTTACTGCTATTTTGGTTTTTAGGTATTCCAATTGGTTTTGACAGTGGGTATGTCTATCCGCCAATCGAAAGTTAATTATTGATAAGGACGCAAACAAATTATGAATATGACTGAACAATTAGTTGAACGTTTTTTACGTTATGTCAGCATTCCCAGCCAAAGTGCAGCGGGGTGTGCTCATGTTCCTTCAACATCGGGACAAACACAGCTGGCCAAATTACTTGAGCAAGAGTTATTGCAACTGAATTTACAAGATGTGCATCTTGATGAACACAGTATTGTTACAGCAAAATTAGCCGGTAATGATCCTTCTGCCCCAAATATTGGTTTTGTCGCCCACCTTGATACCGTTGATGTGGCGCTTTCAGATAAGATTAATCCTCAGCGTGTCACTTTCACCGGTCAAGATATTTTATTAAACAAAGAAAAAGCGATCTGGTTTTGCGTTGATGAGCACCCTGAATTGATGAAATATCTTAATCAAGAGTTAATTGTCACCGACGGCACAAGTGTACTTGGGGCGGATAATAAAGCCGCTATTGCCGTGATAATGACCATGTTAGATCAGTTACAACAACAAAACCGCCCGCATGGCGATATCTATGTTGCTTTTGTGCCTGATGAGGAAGTGGGGCTTAACGGTGCCAAAAAACTTGATTTAACACGTTTTAAACCTGATTTTGCTTATACCATTGATTGTTGCGAACTGGGTGAAGTGGTGTATGAAACCTTTAATGCAGGTTCAGCAACCATTGAAATTCAAGGGGTATCAGCTCACCCTATGTCAGCCAAAAATGTGTTGGTCAATCCAATTCGAGTCGCTAACGATATTATTAACTGCTTTGATAGCTTCCAGACGCCTGAGCACACTGAAGGTAAAGAGGGCTATTATTGGTTTAATGATATTGTTGGTAATCAAAGCACCACTACGTTAAAAATGAGTATTCGAGACTTTGATTTAGCCAGCTATCAAGCTCGTAAAGCCTATATTCAAGAGGTGATTAAGTTAATTCGGGTTAAATATCCAAAAGCCAAAGTCGAATGTCATATTACCGATACCTATAGCAATATTGCTAACTATCTAGGTGAAGATCGCCGTTGTATTGATCTCATTTATCAATCCTTTGAGTTGCTCGGTATTAAGCCTAATACCATTGCCATGCGAGGAGGAACAGACGGTTCAGCGTTATCAGCACGTGGGTTAACGACACCAAATTATTTTACCGGTGCACACAATTTCCACTCATGTTTTGAGTTTTTACCGCTATCTTCTTTTTTGAAGTCGTTTGAAGTCACAATGAAAATCATTGAGCTGTCTGCAAAAGGGCAGTAATCTTATCGGCAATAATCTTCTTAAAGAGGGAAGCACTTCCCTCTTTGTTTATATTAATTGTTTGAAACGTCATGGGTAGTTTAAAGCAATTTAATCTTTAGATAATCACCTTAAGACTTTTTAGGTGTTATAGCTTGTAACTGGCTGTCAGCAAAAAGGCTCTTGGTGTGCCGGGCATGCTATTTGAGCGCCAATACTTTTTACCGAATAAATTAGTCACAGCTAGCGTAATATCGTACGATTTGCTTTGATAACCGATAGCACCATTCCATAAGCCATATCCTGCTCGCTTATAGAGATTTTTGTCATCGTTATACATTGAGCCTTTATAATTAAACTCCAGCTCGGTAAACCAATTTTCGGCAGGTAAGTATCGAACGTTGACATAACCGCTCTGTTTGGCTGTATTGGATAAATATTTGCCTTTATTAGCCGGGTTTTTGTTATCTTTATGCACTTTCGCCTGCTGATAGCCTATACCGCTATTGATATACCATGATGAGCTGAGTTGACCAATTAGGCTAAACTCCACACCTTGGCTTCGATCGCTACCTCTAACCTGCCAATTATAAGGATCGTTGACTGCATCAGGTTGATAGCGCACATTGTAAAGTTCAAGATCATAAAGGGCGATTTGAGATGAGAGCTTATCACCTAACCAATCGCTTTTAATGCCAATTTCATATTGGCGTGAATATTGGGGTTTATCATCATAAACCGTTTTGGGGTCAGTAGAGAGGGTAATTAATCCACGTCCACCATACGGCGAAAAGTTTTTACTGTAAGAGGCGTAAAGGCTTTGTGATTCGATTGGTTGCCAAATCAAACCAACTCTTGGGCTTAATGAATGACCGCTATAGGAGCGACGTTGATGTTTTAGTTCATCATTGGAGGCAAATTCATAATTATCATAACGCAATCCGGCAAGTAACTTCCACTGGGTTGTAAAGCTGATTAAATCTTGCCAATACAGCCCTTTAGAAGTCGCTTTATGATTCGTTTTTGTATTCAATTTACTGTAATGTGACTTTTTTGAGTACCAGTGAGGATGAAATGGATCGACCACTTCCGGATAAGCACTGGTTAAAGCAAGCCTGGGTTGGCGTTTTTCAATGTTGTATTCAATCCCAACTAACATTTCATGCTCAATACTAGCGGTGTTAAACTTGCCCATTAAATCAAGCGTATTACTATAGGTTATGTTAGCCGTTTCTTGCCATGCTCGTCGAAATTGTAATTTACCGGGATAGTTGCAGGCTTTACCATTACTCAATTGACCATTTACCGAACAATAACTCCCACCATAAATATGGTCAAAATTTTGTGAAGCTTTGCGGTATTGATTGGTTAATTTAAGCGACCAATCATAATTTAATTCAAACCCCATGACTGAACGTAATGAACGATAATTATCTTTCACATAATCATCCGGGTGCGCATAAGCAGTTTTTATCGATACGCCTTTCGGTAAATCATAATATGCCGGTGCTCTATCCGGACGGCGCCATAAATTATCATGGGTATATTGCACTAACCAACTAAACCCGTCGAGATTATCATACAGTATACTTGGCGATACCATGGTATCTCGTTGCTTAATGCCTTTACGGAAACTATGGTCAGTTTGATGATCGATAGTCATCCGTATTGCCAATTTGTCGGTTAACACCTGATTGATATCAACCATACCGCCGTATTTATCCCATGAACCACCACGCAAACTCAATGTGGTGGGAGAATCGAAATTAGCTTGTTTACTAATCATATTCACAATACCGCCACCCGATCCACGCCCATAAAGCACAGAGGCTGGACCTTTTAATATTTCTACACGTTCAATATTGGCAGTACTTTGTCTGACCTGACCACTGGCTCGTACACCGTCACGATAAATATCACCCGAACTTGCCGAAAATCCCCTAATTTTTATACCTTCATCACGCATATCATAAGTGGTATCAACACCGGGCAATTTATTGACCAGTACACTTAAATCGTTTTGCCCATAAATTTTTTCTTGTTCAAGGTTAATACCGTTTATTGTTTGAGGAATATCTTTGATATCAAGAGGCATTTTGGTTGCGGTTGCTGATTTTTTTAGCCGTTGATCATGACTATCGGTAATGGTGGCAACAACTTTCATTGTTTCAATCTTAGCTTCATCTTCCTGTTGGTCTTGTGCAGTTGCGATAAAAGAGGCTGTACCTAATACCCCTAATACGGTTAATTGATTAACTAATTTCATTGTTTATCCTATCATCGATTGTTATAAGTGATTTCATTCACAACTTGATTCGCAATTAATGATAATGATTATTATTTGCATTGCAACTTATTTTATATTTTTTAACCAATTCACTATGCAGTGTTACGTTTAATTTATTAATATAAAATGTTATTTTGACATGGCTGTGGTGAATACAAAAATGCGGTAAGTTTTATAAGAGATCATTAACCAGCAAAGAATTTAGCATTGGTTTATATGACAGGCCAGCAAGCGATATACCATTCGTTTTAAATAAAATGACAAGAGAACTCGCTTTATCACAATAATTTTTATCGTTGCTTGATAATGTAAAATATTGAAGGAGGAAAGTGGTGGGTCGTGAGCGATTCGAACGCTCGACAAACGGATTAAAAGTCCGCTGCTCTACCGACTGAGCTAACAACCCATTTTTGAATAGAATTACTGACGTCTTATTGATTAAGGCTTCAAGCAATTTCGGGTTGCTATAATACTTATAATTATCAAGCTTCGCAACCCTTTTATTACTATTTTTGTTTAATAGCTGGTTATTTATACACTTTATTTCAACGAAGCGAGTTTCTTTCTCGCTAAATCAGCGATATTTTTATCTTTAGCGTATTTACTAACGACTTGTTGAAAAACAGCTTTTGCATTTTTCTTATCACCTTTATCAAGTAAAATTAACCCTACTTTATAAAGGCTATCAGCAGCTTTAGCTGAAGTTGGAAAATCTTTTACTACAGTTGCATAGTAAAATGATGCATTATCTTTGTTACCTTGTTTATAGTTAAGCTGCCCGAGCCAATAATTGGCATTAGCTCGGTAATTAGACTTTGGGTAAGCTTTTAAAAACCTTTCAAATGCAATAATGGTGTCATTAGTTTGTTGGCTATCATTAACAAATTTAACGATAAAATTGTAATCTGTTTTATCATTCCCTGAAGTTGTCCAACCTACAACACCTGAAGCATCATTGGGAATAGCACTTGAAGTTGGTTCGCCATCATTGGACTGTGAAGAGGTATTGTCACCAGAAGAGAATCCGGAACCATTTGTCATTTGCTGTAAAATCATTTTCTGACGTTCTATGGTCTGATTCAGTTGATGTCTGGTCTCTTCTAATTGACCGCGAAGCATATCGACATCAGCCTGTAAATCACTTATTTTTTGTTGATTCTGTATAAGTAATTGACCTTGTGCTTGAACTGTTCTATCGATATCTGAGCTACCTGCAGCACAACCATAACCTGCAAATGAAAGAAATAAGAACAACGTGAATATTCTTTTATACATATTATATCAACTCGGTGTGAACTTAAGAAAAACGGCTGAAAATCAGCCGTTATATAGTGGTATTAATAAGCTTGGTATACAATTACAGCACGACGGTTTTTAGCATAAGCTGCTTCGTTGTGACCTAACACTGCTGGTTCTTGTTTACCATATGATCTAACGGTGATTTGAGAATCAGAAACACCATTACCTTGTAAGTATGCTTTAACAGCATTAGCACGACGCTCACCTAATGCGATATTGTATTCTGGTGTACCACGCTCATCGGCATGACCTTGGATTTGTACAGAAACTTGAGGCCAAGTACGTAAGAATACTGAATGCGCATTTAATAATGTTGTATAATCAGGTTTAACATCATAACGATCGTAATCGAAATATACTGTGTTAACTTGTTGTAATTTTTGAAGTTGCTCTAAAGCTTGTTGTGTTAAAGTAGCGTTAGCATTACCACCATTTTTGTTGCTGCTATTAGATGAACATGCAGTTACAGCGATTAATGGTAAAGCAATCGCAGCTACTTTAAGAAATTTAGAAAATTGCATTGTATTAACTCCTTTGTGTTTGAATAAATTGTTACTTATTATTTTTTAATTCTAACCAACTTCAAAGTAATCGATGTTACTAACTAGAAAGATTAGAGCTATATATTATAACGACCTTAAGCTTTACACAATTTTAATCATTATAATATTGAATAAATTTTAACCGTTCTCTAATAAATAAGGTGACCATGCTGGGAATGTTACTTGCCCGTCAGTTGCCGGTAGTTTTGCTTTAAAGTTACCATCGGTCGAAACAAGATTCAAAATTGTCCCTAAACCTTCAGATGAACTATATATAATCATCGTACCATTTGGCGCTATACTTGGTGTTTCATCCAAATAAGTATCAGTTAATCGTTGATAAGTACTGGTTGCGAAATCATACCTAGTAATATGTTGCTCACCATTATTGGTTGAAATCAAAGCGAGAAACGAACCGTCCGGCGCTACACGTGCATTTTGATTTTGGGTATTTTCCCAAGTTAAACGTTGCGATTCACCGGTATTGATATTAATTGTATAAAGCTGTGGACGACCGGCCTGATCAGAAGTATAAACGATTGTTTGATTATCTGGCATCCAAGATGGCTCAGTATTATTACTACGGCCTGATGTGATACGCGTGATTTTCTTCGATCTTAAATCCATTACATATAAATTCAAGCTACCGTCTTTAGATAACACCAATGCTAATTTGCTGCCATCCGGTGAAAATGCCGGTGCGCCATTGTGTCGTGGGAACGAAGCGAGAGTTTCAACCGATCCACTACCTAGTGTTTTTAATACTAAAGAAGTGCGATTATTTTCAAATGTTACATAAGCTAACTTTTTACCGTCCGGTGACCATGTAGGTGACATGAGGGGATCTTTTGAACGATGTACCGTGACTTGATCATATCCATCATAATCTGATACCCGTAATTCATGTTTGAATTGACCTTTAGTTGTTTTCACTACATAGGCGATTCGAGTTCTAAAGGCACCTTTGATACCGGTTAACGATTCAAAGATCTCATCACTAGCAGTGTGAGCGGCATAACGAAGCCAGCGTTTTTCAATAGAAAACTCATTGCCAGCTAAAACTTCACCAGGACGATTGACGGTATCAATTAATTGGTAGTTAATTTTATACTTGCCCGATGCATCAGGTTGAATCGAACCAACGACAACGGCTGTAATACCAATATTACGCCAAAGCGCTGGATTAACTTCTGAGGCAGTAGTTGGTCTTTGAGGCATTGAAGCAACATCAATTGGGTTAAATTTACCACTATTACGCAAGTCAGAAGCAATAATATCATTGATAACTTGTGGAGGTTCTCCACTTCCTATCCATGTAAAGGGAACAACAGCGATTGGTTTTGCAGAACTTATACCATCAGTTATAACAATCCTTACTTCTGCATTAGACATCACTGTATAAAATAAAACAAAACAAGTTATCAAAAAGCGAGAAGCAAATTTGATCATCTTAAATTCCTTAATAAAAACGAAATACATTGATTTAATAAATTAAAAACGCAATTAAATGTAACATCAAATTGTTAAAAAAATTAACATATCGCATTCATTATTAGCTGTTATTACCCTTTATCATATATAAATATTTTTTCAGCGAGAAAGATAGCCGATATTGAGTAACAAGTCTAGAGTATTTAAAACAAAAAATTACGATATGTTTACAGTTTTTTGTGGTACTAACTTTTAACAGTCTAGAATTTGATATTATTATTTTAATTTATTTGCTTATACTAATCTGATTTAAGTCAGGTTTAAAGTGTTTAAGAAGATATTTTTTTAAAAATCTGTAATAAAAAATAGAAACTTATAAAAAAATTAATTGAAGCTATGAAGAAAATTGATCGGTATTGCTTAATATAATAAAAATAGACATCACAAATATTACTTTTGGCAAGTTTCGCAATAAAAGGTATTACGCTGTCCTATACGCTTTGATTTTATTTCAGTTTTACAGTTTAAGCACGCTTGTCCTGAGCGCCCATAAACTTGTAGTTCTTGAGCAAAGTAACCCGGTTTACCGTCAGATTTTAGAAAATCTTTTAACGTCGTACCGCCTTGCTCTATAGACTGATTCAAAACCTGTTTAATTGCCACAACTAATCTTTCAAATTCTGCCCGTTTTAAGGTATTCACTTTTCGATTTGGATTAATGTGTGCCATAAATAGTGACTCAGAAGCATAAATATTGCCAACGCCAACAACGATATGGTTATCCATTATAAAGTTTTTGATTGGCACTTGGCGATTTTTGGCTTTGTCTAATAAATAGTTAGCACAAAATTCATCACCTAATGGCTCGGGTCCTAAATGTTTTAACTGAGTCACATCATCGATAGATTCAG
Organism: Gilliamella sp. ESL0405; assembly: GCF_019469205.1. Lineage (NCBI taxonomy): Bacteria > Pseudomonadati > Pseudomonadota > Gammaproteobacteria > Orbales > Orbaceae > Gilliamella > Gilliamella sp. ESL0405. Next base: position 2,430,625 of record NZ_CP048265.1, read on the forward strand.
CCCAAAGCCATGAGCCAAAGCGACGTGGATCAGTATAGCGCAAAATTACGCCATTATCTAATACCAAATCGACATGATCATGTTTTTGGACAGTTTGTTGATTTTGCAAAATACGTAAGCTACCTGACATTCCTAAGTGAATCACTATCCAGTTATGCGTTAACTTTAATAGCAGATACTTTGCTCGCCGTTGCACATCTAAAATAACTTGCCCATGCGCACCACTTATTGCCTCATCGATAGGCCACCGCAATTTGGGCTGCCTAACAATGATTTGTTTGATAGTTTGCCCTTTTAAGTAAGGTAATATACCTCGTCGGCTTGTTTCAACTTCTGGTAATTCAGGCATAATATTCCACTTAGTTGTTAAACATATCCGTTACCCACGATGGCGCTTGTTGTGTCGGCGTCAATTCATTATTGGCTGAACATAAGCTTTGCGGGTTGGTTGTCCATACCGGTAAAGTACGTCCTCCACTGCTACCGTCGCATTGCCATTGACCATTACTGTCGATAGGCATGGTAAAGATATTTTGAGGTAACGGTTGCAGCAATTTTTTCGGTGGATTGTTTTGTAAGTATTCACTATATATTTTTAGTGCACCCGTCGCACCGGTTAATTTCATTGGTGTATGATCATCAAGCCCAATCCAAATGACCGCAACATTTTTGCCGTCAATCCCGGTAAACCAGCTATCACGTGAATCATTACTTGTGCCGGTTTTAGCCGCTAAATTAAATGAGCCATATTTAGCTTTTAATGATCGAGATGTTCCCGATGCGACCACTTGTTGCATAGCATAAGTTGTTAGATAAGCCGACTGTTGAGATACCGCTTGAATTTGTTGTGGGTAGCTTTGATAAACAAGTTCGCCTTTATCAGTCAATACATATCTTAAAATTGTTAATGGTGAGCGCTTACCATTATTTGCGATAGTTTGGAACATTTGCGCTGTTTCAAGTGGTGTTAATTCCAATGCACCAAGTAATCTTGACGGTAAATTAGGGATCCTGTCAGACGGTACGCCCAATGATTGAAGTGTATTTTTGGTCGCATCAAGTCCTAATGCCATACCGAGATTGACCGTTGGTACATTAAGAGAAAGTGCTAAAGCATCAACCAACATCACTCGATCTCGGAATTTACGGTCGTAGTTTTTAGGTTGCCAGTAAGAACCATTATCGAGCTTAATTGATAACGGGCTATCATCAAGCCAAGTGTTAAGTTGATAATGGTCGGGTTGCCCAAGCGCTGTTAAATAGGTTGACGGTTTTGCCAATGAGCCTATTGCTCGTCTTGTTAACCAAGCACGGTTGTAACCAGGATAACGAGGCTCAGCACTACCAATAATAGACCGAATTTCACCGGTTTCACGGCTGACAATCACCATAGCTGTTTGTAAATCTTTGCTGGTCGATTTACGTAATGTTTCAATCTGATTGGTGACCGCTTGTTCAGCTGAAGCTTGTGCCACTGGATCGAAGGTGGTGAAAATTTTCATTCCGGAGAGATGATCTGCTTTATCCCCTAACTGTTTTCGCAGTTCACTTCGAACAACTTGCATAAAGGCAGGTTGTGGAGAAATCACCCCGCCTTTAGGTAACACCGAAAGTGGGCGCTGACTTAATAGATTGTATAGCTCTTCATCGATAATACCTTGTTGCTGAGCCAGTTTTAACACCACATTACGGCGTTCGGTAACTTGTTGTGGTTGAGTCCAAGGATTATATACCGATGCTCCTTTGACCATACCCACTAATACCGCTTGCTGATCTAAAGTTAATTCATTAACCGGACGACCAAAATAGTAAAGACTGGCTAACGGAAATCCGTGAATTTCCTCAGCACCGGCTTGACCAAAATAGACTTCGTTAAGATAGAGTTCTAAAATACGCTCTTTGCTATAACGCGCATCTAAAATTAACGCCATATAAGCTTCACGTAATTTACGACTTAAACTCCTTTCATTGCTCAAAAACAGATTTTTAACTGTCTGTTGGGTTAAGGTACTACCACCTTCGGTGCGACCGGTGGTTAAATTCACATAAATAGCCCGACCAATGGAGTATAGACTTATACCATGATGCTCATAAAAACGCTTATCTTCGGTGGCAATGAGTGTTTGTAACAACGAATCGGGAAACTGTTTTAATGGCACAAATAGCCGTTGCTCACCATTAGGCGAATGCATCATGGTGATTAATTTAGGATCGATTTTGAGTAAACCAAAATCTCGTCCGGTATCTAAATTTGTGATGCGGTCGATGCGGTTATCATAAAAGGTAATTCTAACGCGAAAAGCTTGCTCTTCACCGTCAGGGAACATGAATGGTCGGCGATAAATTTCTACCGCATCATTAGATACAATGAATTCACCGGGACGGGTTGCTTTACTATCTTGCTGACGATATTGTGCGCCATTAAGCATGGTCACAACATCACTTAAACTGTAATCGCTATCCGGTTCAAGGTCGATAATTTGCCCATATACTGCCGCAGGTAATTCCCAAACATTACCTTCAATACGCTCTTTAATTTGTTGATCAAGATAGATGCCGTAAATGACAGTTACGGCCATAAAAATCAAAAAAAGTTTGAAGATTAATGACCAAAATCGACGCCATAAAGATCTCTTTTTATTTTTTGATTTTTTCTTAGCTGATTTTTTTTGGGTTGATTTATTCAAACTACACCTAACAATTACACTGTATAAAATTAGCTTATAATAACACAGTTTTTTAGCCAGATATCTGCAAACTTTTTGTAAAAAAGTGGTGCGCCCACACTATATTATCTATAAGCCAAAGTTAAAACGTTAGTTGCGATTGGATCTGTTTCACTTTTGCTAAGAACGCTTTTTTAGATTTACCGGTTAAACCTTCATTGATCGGTAAACTTGCCGTTAATGGGTTAACAGGTTTGTTGTTAATATGCAGTTCAAAGTGTAAATGAGGGCCGGTTGAACGCCCGGTATTACCAGATAGACCAATTTTATCACCCTGCTTCACTTGTTGCCCTTGTTTCACCAAAATTTTATCTAAATGCATGTAAGTTGTCATATATTGGCGACCATGTCGAATAGCCACATAGTTACCAGCTGAGCCGCTATATTTAGCGATAACAACTTCACCATTTCCCACAGATAAAACAGGAGTGCCCCTTGATACGGCAAAATCGACACCATTATGAGGTGTGACAACTTTGGTTACAGGATGTAAACGTCGCGGATTAAAGCCGGAAGATACCCGAGCTTGTTTGGCTAGCGGATAACGGAAAAAGCTTTGTGATAAACTTGCACCATTGACATCATAGTATTTGCCGTCGTCAGCTAAAATAGCATAATAATCTTTAGTGCCATTTTTGAATCTAACGCCCAGCAGCTGACTTTTGGATAAGCGATCACCGTGCTTTTCACGAGTTAAGACAACTGAGAATTTATCGCCAATTTGCAGTTTGCGAAAATCCAATCGCCATTGTAATGCACGAGTGATAATACCAATTTCATTACTGGTTAAGCCACTTTTACGCGCATCAGCCACAAAACTGGATTTGATGACCCCGGTTATAACTTTATTTTCTTGTGAAACGTTTTCTGCTGTCTCGGACGTTTCAACGAATTTATCACCTGATTTCTCATAAACTCGGATGTTATTGCTGGAAATTGCCCATGTCAGATTTTGTAAATTATGATTATCATCCGTTGTCCAACTGATTTGCTGCCCTATTCTTAAATTGGCCAGTTGTTTATATTTATTGGTCAGCAAAAATACATCTTTTTTGCTAACATTATAACGTAACAAAATCGCATGTAAGGTATCACCACGAGAAATCGTATATTGAACAGTATTATTATCTTTGCCATCAATAATTTCATCAATTTCATCTGGAGCTATCTGATCTTCCGGTTCATCTGAGGACTCAGTTACATTGTCAGAGTTTGATTGAGCTTCGGCAATTTCAACTCGCCCTTCACCAACATCTATCGTAGATTTATCAGTAACGGTTGTTTGTGCCTGAGAATTTAAAGGAACATAAACAGTACGTCCAAAATTTAATGGGCGCCATAATAGGATGAATAAGATAATAATAACCAGAGATCCTAATATTGAAAAATAAGGAATTTTAAATTTATTCTTTTCAATATTAAGTGATTTAATCTGCCGTACCAAAATTAACCTTAACTATTTATCATCTAAATTATTTATCATTCAAACAATCCAACAGTTGCTCAGTTAATTTTAATAAAAATTGTGAATAAGCATCTTTTGTTACAGCAATGCCTGTTCCTAATGGATTTAATTCTCCAATTCGTACATCAGTTCCATTCACTAACTTTTCAATAACTGCAGGGCTAAACTGTGGTTCTTTAAATATACATACTGCTTGGTGTTCTTTTAACTCCTGTTGAATTGCATACAATTTTTGAACACCAGGCTGGACTGCTGGATTTATAGTAAAACTTCCTAGATTCTTTAATCCGAACTGTGATTCAAAATACCCATAAGCATCATGAAACACAAAATATCCTCTATTTTGTACGTTAATTACTTTTTTTGCAATGATTTGTTCTGTATCTGCCAGTTTTGTTGTGAATTTGTTTAGATTTTCATCAATTAATACTTTTTTATTGGGATATAACTTAATAAGTTGGTCATGAATGGTTTGTGCAATCACTCTAGCTATCTTTGGCGATAACCAAATATGTTCATCATACTCGCCACGATGATGATGTTCTGACAGGTCGTCTTCTGCATGATCGTGATCATGGTCATGCTCTTCATGACTGGTACGTAATAACGGTTTAATTTGTGCAATATCCATAAGTTCAATTTGTTTTTGCTTATCGATATTTTTTAATACGGTAGGCATAAATGTTTCCATATCTTCGCCAACCCAGATAATTAATTGCGCATTTTTAATTTTTAGCAGATCTGAAGGCTTTAATGAATAAGTATGCGGGGAAACACCGTCGGGCAATAAAATTTCGGTATCAGTGACATTCCAAGCGATGGCTTCTGTGATAAACCCGATAGGTTTAACAGATGATATAATTTTAGCTTGAGCGTAAGTGGTCATTGCGCCAATAGCAAAGCTAAAACCAACGATCACAAAGTAATTTGCTAATTGTTTTATGTTTTTATTGATATAATTTTTCACATCATTATCCCATATTTATAAAATATGATAGAATAGATTCCCATAATTGTTATAATATAACATAACATTTAGATCAGCAAGGGCTATCAATAATATGACTCAATTAATCAAGCTTGATAATGTGTCGGTCGAAATAAACCACCAAAAGATATTATATGATGTTTCATTATCGATTAGTCTTAATCAAATCATTACGGTACTTGGCCCAAATGGTGCAGGTAAATCAACCCTTGTTAAAGTGATCTTGGGGTTAATGGATCAGACTTCCGGTACCATTGAACGCTTGCCTAATTTAACCATTGGCTATGTTCCTCAATCAATTAACTTAAATCCAACTTTACCCATTACCGTTGAGCGTTTTATGCGCTTAAATAAACAATTAAGCAAAAACGACATTGTAGAGACTTTATCTTTGGTCAAAGCTGAATACTTAATTAAGCGCTCAATGCATCAGTTATCGGGTGGTGAACTTCAGCGGGTTTTGCTTGCGCAAGCATTAGCAAAACGGCCTAAACTGTTAATTCTTGATGAACCAACTCAAGGGGTCGATGTTAATGGGCAAGTTTTGTTATATGATCTTATTGCTGATGCTAAAAATGTATTTAATTGCGGTATTCTAATGGTTTCTCATGATCTGCATTTGGTTATGGCTAAAACCGATGAGGTAATTTGTTTAAATCATCATATTTGCTGCTCCGGAACGCCAGCTATTGTCTCTAACGATCCTGAGTTTATATCCTTATTCGGTCAACATGGCGCATCACAAATTGCTTTATATAAACATCATCACAATCATCAACACGATTGCTGTAAACAACCTGTTGAACAGACTAAACAGATAAAGTTACCTGATTTTGGAAGGAAAAATAATGATTGAGTTACTGCTCCCGTCTTTATTAGCTGGTTTGTGTTTAAGCTGTGTAACTGGCCCATTAGGAACCTTTGTTGTTTGGCGAAGGATGTCCTATTTTGGTGACACATTATCGCATGCAGCTTTACTTGGTGTAGCGTTTGGATTCTTGCTGAATATCAATCTTTTTTATGCCATTATTTTTGTTACGCTGATTTTAGCTTTAGGGCTAATGTGGTTGGAATCACAAAAACAACTACCGATTGATACCCTACTCGGCATTTTGGCGCATAGTGCATTATCACTAGGTTTGGTGGTCATTAGTTTAATGGATAGTATCCGTATCGATTTAATGGGCTATCTATTTGGTGATCTATTAGCTGTCACCATGTTCGATGTATACCAAATCTTAATTTGTGTTTTATTTATTGGTTTAATGCTGTTGTGGCGTTGGAATCATTTTCTATACATAACAGTCAGTGAAGAGTTAGCCTTTACTCAAGGTATCAATATACAATTTACTAAACTGCTGTTAACACTATTACTGGCTTTGACGATCGGCATAGCAATGAAATTTGTCGGGGCTTTAATTATCACTTCATTATTAATCATTCCCGCTGCCACCGCAAAATATTATGCTAAAACGCCTGAAGCAATGGCGCTTATTGCGATTATTATCGGTATGCTTTCCGTTATAGGTGGCTTAGTTTTTTCGCTTATTTATGACACACCGACAGGCCCTTCAGTGGTATTGAGTGGTACTTGTTTATTTTTTATTTCGTTATTTTTAGCTAAGTTTTTATTAAGTGAAAAAAAACAATAAAAATAACCAATAAATAAGAAAAAACAAAACATTTTTTGCGAGCAAAGTCGCATTTATCATTAAGTTGAACTTAATATTTATCTAAACACGATAAATTAAAGAAAGTTTTTTATACTTAATGGTGCAAATTATGTCTCTTGCGATTGTCTCAACCCGTGCTTCTATCGGAATACAAGCACCGCAAATCAATGTCGAAGTACACATTAGTAATGGATTGCCTGGTTTTGTACTAGTAGGGCTACCTGAAGCAACGGTGAAAGAAGCAAAAGATCGGGTTAGGAGCGCCATTATCAATAGCGGCTTCACATTTCCGGCAAAGAAAATCACCGTTAACCTCTCACCCGCTGATCTTCCTAAAGAAGGAAGTCGTTTTGATTTACCTATAGCTATCGCTATTTTAGCTGCTACAGAGCAAATTCCGGTAGATAATCTGGCACAGTATGAGTTCTTAGGTGAGTTAGCGCTTTCGGGCGATATAAGAGCGGTTAAAGGCGCAATTCCGGCGGCAATAGCATCAAAGAAAAATCATCGTGTTTTAATTATTTCAGCTGAAAATCAATCTGAATTATCTTTGATTCACCATAACAATACATTAATCACCACTAATTTATTACAACTATGCCAATATTTATATAATGAAATCAATTTGCCCATGGTTGAATATCGTGATCATAACGATAATGGAAATCAAGTAGAAAAATTAGAAGACATTGTCGGTCAGGAACATGCTAAAAGAGCGTTGGAAATTGCCGCTGCTGGTGGTCATAATCTATTATTAATTGGTCCTCCCGGAACAGGTAAAACAATGTTAGCAACACGTTTAACTTCGCTTTTACCGCCGCTATCAGACGATGAAGCGTTACAAAGCGCTGCAATAACGAGCCTTGTAAGTCCTAATGGCTCGATAAAAAATTGGCGTCAAAGACCGTTTAGAGCGCCTCATCATAGCGCATCAACCGCAGCTTTAGTCGGTGGTGGCTCAATACCTAAACCGGGGGAAATTTCATTAGCACATAATGGCGTACTATTTTTAGATGAACTACCGGAATTTAATCGTAAAGTGCTTGATGCCTTAAGGGAACCGATTGAATCGGGCGAAATAGTGATTTCAAGAGCCAATGCGAAAATAAAATTTCCTGCCAAATTTCAACTTATTGCCGCTATGAATCCAAGCCCAACCGGTCATTATCAAGGTACGCATAATAGAACAACGCCTCAACAAACTATGCGTTATTTAAATCGGCTATCGGGGCCATTTTTAGATAGGTTTGATATCTCTATCGAAGTGCCATTATTACCTAAAGGGACACTTAGTCAGAAAAATATCGCAGTTGAATCAACACAGAGCGTAAAACAGCGAGTATTTAAAGCAAGAGAAATACAATTAGGAAGGAATAACAAGCTTAATAGTCAGCTAAGCGTAAATGAGATAAAACATTATTGTCTGTTATCGGATGAGAATAACGAGTATTTGGAACAAGCTTTGATTAAATTAGGTCTTTCAGCACGAGCATGGCACCGAATTTTGAAAGTCTCACGTACTATTGCGGATTTAGATTCATCAGTCAATATAGAACGACAACATATTTCAGAAGCATTAAGTTATCGTTCTATGGATAGGTTATTAATTCAATTACATAAAAACATTGGGTAATCAATTAGTCGTCGCTATCGACAAAATCATCGTTCACATCAACTTGAGGTTTCCCGCCTGATAGTGTGTGAAAACGTTTTGGTTTGTTGATACGAGAAAGGTATTTTAACCATGTTTTTTCAAAATCAGTAGATGCGTCTTTTTTGCCTTTGCAAACCGCAACAAAAGACTTTTCTTCAGCTGTAACAGGTTTTTTAGTTTCTGCATCCAGATCTCTAAAAGCACATCCATATTTCTCTAAAATCTGCGCTTCTTTAATCGTAAAATCACCGTGACGGGAAAATCCTCTCGGATAATTCTTATTATCAAAAAAGCGTTGTTGACTTATAAAACTTTCAGCCATGTTATATCCTCTAGATTGTAAAAGTAGTTGGGCGGGAATTATAATTGACTAAGTAAATCTGTAAACAAAATTCTTTTATTTGCTAAGATAAAAATGAACGAACGACTAAAATTAAGACAAAGCTATCATATTTATGGCAGGGGCGGAGAGTCTCGAACTCCCAACACCCGGTTTTGGAGACCGGTGCTCTACCAATTGAACTACGCCCCTAAATAAAGGTGGCGGAACGGACGGGGCTCGAACCCGCGACCCCCTGCGTGACAGGCAGGTATTCTAACCAACTGAACTACCGCTCCACCGTATTTGGTATGTATATATATAAAATTAAAAGTCTGGCGGCACCCTACTCTCACATGGGTAATACCCACACTACCATCGGCACTACGGCGTTTCACTTCTGAGTTCGGCATGGGGTCAGGTGGGACCACCGCGCTATTACCGCCAGACATATTCTGTCTTCTCTTTCTTCAACTGATGCGCATTATCGCATGTCTGCATCAATCGCTCAATCCGGAACAAACTGTTTTATCAATCTTTCATCACCTTTCGATGATTTCTTACTCTCAACTTGCGTAACCCAAAACAACTCCGAGTTGTAAGGTTAAGACTCTCGGTTCATTAGTATCAGTTAGCTCAATGTATCACTACACTTACACACCTGACCTATCTACGTCTTAGTCTCAAACGGACCTTACTGAATCTCTTCAGGGAAAACTCATCTCGAGGCTAGTTTCGTGCTTAGATGCTTTCAGCACTTATCTATTCCGCACGTAGCTACCGGGCAATGCAATTGGCATCACAACCCGAACACCAGCGGTGCGTTCACTTCGGTCCTCTCGTACTAGAAGCAAACCCTCTCAATTTTCCTACGCCCATGGCAGATAGGGACCGAACTGTCTCACGACGTTCTAAACCCAGCTCGCGTACCACTTTAAACGGCGAACAGCCGTACCCTTGGGACCTACTTCAGCCCCAGGATGTGATGAGCCGACATCGAGGTGCCAAACACCGCCGTCGATATGAACTCTTGGGCGGTATCAGCCTGTTATCCCCGGAGTACCTTTTATCCGTTGAGCGATGGCCCTTCCATTCAGAACCACCGGATCACTATGACCTACTTTCGTACCTGCTCGAGCCGTCACTCTCGCAGTCAAGCTAGCTTTTGCCATTGCACTAACCTCCTGATGTCCGACCAGGATTAGCTAACCTTCGTGCTCCTCCGTTACTCTTTGGGAGGAGACCGCCCCAGTCAAACTACCCACCAGACAGTGTCCCTTACCTCGATTCAGAAGTACAGGTTAGAACATCAAACATTAAAGGGTGGTATTTCAAGGTTGACTCCACACACACTGGCGTGCATGCTTCATAGTCTCCCACCTATCCTACACATTAAGGCTCAATGTTCACTGTCAAGCTATAGTAAAGGTTCACGGGGTCTTTCCGTCTTGCCACGGGTACACCGCATCTTCACGGCAATTTCAATTTCACTGAGTCTCGGGTGGAGACAGCCTGGCCATCATTACGCCATTCGTGCAGGTCGGAACTTACCCGACAAGGAATTTCGCTACCTTAGGACCGTTATAGTTACGGCCGCCGTTTACTGGGGCTTCGATCAAGAGCTTCTGCTTACGCATAACCCCATCAATTAACCTTCCAGCACCGGGCAGGCGTCACACCGTATACGTCCACTTTCGTGTTTGCACAGTGCTGTGTTTTTATTAAACAGTTGCAGCCAGCTGGTATCTTCGACTGATTTCACCTACATCCGCGCGGGATTTCAATTACCGTCAGCGTGCCTTCTCCCGAAGTTACGGCACCATTTTGCCTAGTTCCTTCACCCGAGTTCTCTCAAGCGCCTGAGTATTCTCTACCTGACCACCTGTGTCGGTTTCGGGTACGATTAACTGTAACCTGAAGCTTAGAGGATTTTCCTGGAAGCAGGGCATCAATTACTTCACTACCTTAGTAGCTCGTCATCACGCCTCAGGGTCTTAGTGACCGGATTTGCCTAATCACACCCCTACACGCTTAACCCACCATCCAATAGGTGGTAAACCTAGCCTTCTTCGTCCCCCCATCGCAGTTACAGCCAGTACGGGAATATTAACCCGTTTCCCATCAGATACGCCCTTCGGCCTCTCCTTAGGGGTCGACTCACCCTGCCCCGATTAACGTTGGACAGGAACCCTTGGTCTTCCGGCGAGCGGGCTTTTCACCCGCTTTATCGTTACTTATGTCAGCATTCGCACTTCTGATACCTCCAGCATGCCTCACAACACACCTTCTACGGCTTACAGAACGCTCCCCTACCCAATACACTTTCGTGCACTGCCGCAGCTTCGGTGCATAGTTTTAGCCCCGTTACATCTTCCGCGCAGGCCGACTCGACTAGTGAGCTATTACGCTTTCTTTAAATGATGGCTGCTTCTAAGCCAACATCCTAGCTGTCTAAGCCTTCCCACTTCGTTTCCCACTTAACTATGACTTCGGGACCTTAGCTGGCGGTCTGGGTTGTTTCCCTCTTCACGACGAACGTTAGCACCCGCCGTGTGTCTCCCATGATTAAACTTGTCAGTATTCGGAGTTTGCATCGGGTTGGTAAGCCGGGATGGCCCCCTAGCCGAAACAGTGCTCTACCCCCAACAGTTACTCATGAGGCGCTACCTAAATAGCTTTCGGGGAGAACCAGCTATCTCCCGGTTTGATTGGCCTTTCACCCCCAGCCACAGGTCATCCGCTAATTTTTCAACATTAGTCGGTTCGGTCCTCCAGTTAGTGTTAACCAACCTTCAACCTGCCCATGGCTAGATCACCGGGTTTCGGGTCCATACCCTGCAACTTTTCGCACAGTTAATACTCGGTTTCCCTTCGGCTCCCCTATTCGGTTAACCTTGCTACAGAATATAAGTCGCTGACCCATTATACAAAAGGTACGCAGTCACACATACCCAACGGTACATGCTCCCACTGATTGTACGTACACGGTTTCAGGGTCTATTTCACTCCCCTCCCGGGGTTCTTTTCGCCTTTCCCTCACGGTACTGGTTCACTATCGGTCAATCAGGAGTATTTAGCCTTGGAGGATGGTCCCCCCATCTTCAGACAGGATATCACGTGTCCCGCCCTACTCTATAAGCTTCCACATAATGCATTTTCATGTACGGGACTTTCACCCTCTGTCGTGCGACTTTCCAGACGCTTCCACTAATACACTATGCTACCCGCTTGGGCTCCTCCCATTTCGCTCGCCGCTACTTTGGGAATCTCGGTTGATTTCTTTTCCTCGGGGTACTTAGATGTTTCAGTTCTCCCGGTTCGCCTCATCTGACTATGTATTCATCAGATGATAGTGCAGTCGCCTGCACTGGGTTTCCCCATTCGGACATCAACGGTTATAGCGCCTTTTATCGGCTTACCGTCGCTTTTCGCAGATTAACACGTCCTTCATCGCCTCTGATTGCCTAGGCATCCACCGTGTACGCTTAATTTCTTAACCTTACAACTCACAGTTGTCTTGGTTTCAATTACGCTTTTTTCTCTTTTCTACTTCTTCACATTCATACTTTCATATCAATGCCTTCCGTAAAAACGAGAACTCGTTTCTTTCAGCTTGTTCCTAATTGTTAAAGAGCTTTATCTTTCTATTTACTCTTAAAAGTAAATACAAACATAATTTTTTCCGAAAAAATAATCTCATCTGATGGCGTCCCCTAGGGGATTCGAACCCCTGTTACCGCCGTGAAAGGGCGATGTCCTAGGCCTCTAGACGAAGGGGACTTAATTATTTCTTCTTAAACAAACAATCTGTGTGAACACTTACGAGCACTTCGTAAGGAGGTGATCCAACCGCAGGTTCCCCTACGGTTACCTTGTTACGACTTCACCCCAGTCATGGACCACACCGTGGTAAACGCCCTCCCGAAGGTTAAGCTATCTACTTCTGGTGCAACCCACTCCCATGGTGTGACGGGCGGTGTGTACAAGGCCCGGGAACGTATTCACCGTGACATTCTGATTCACGATTACTAGCGATTCCGACTTCATGGAGTCGAGTTGCAGACTCCAATCCGGACTTAGACGTACTTTATGAGGTCCGCTTGCTCTCGCGAGGTCGCCTCCCTTTGTATACGCCATTGTAGCACGTGTGTAGCCCTGGTCGTAAGGGCCATGATGACTTGACGTCGTCCCCACCTTCCTCCGCTTTATCAACGGCAGTCTCCTTTGAGTTCCCGACCAAATCGCTGGCAACAAAGGATAAGGGTTGCGCTCGTTGCGGGACTTAACCCAACATTTCACAACACGAGCTGACGACAGCCATGCAGCACCTGTCTCACAGTTCCCGAAGGCACTCTCGCATCTCTGCAAGATTCTGTGGATGTCAAGACCAGGTAAGGTTCTTCGCGTTGCATCGAATTAAACCACATGCTCCACCGCTTGTGCGGGCCCCCGTCAATTCATTTGAGTTTTAACCTTGCGGCCGTACTCCCCAGGCGGTCGATTTATCGCGTTAGCTTCGGAGCCCATCACTCAGGGCAACAAACTCCAAATCGACATCGTTTACAGCGTGGACTACCAGGGTATCTAATCCTGTTTGCTCCCCACGCTTTCGCATCTCAGCGTCAGTATCTGTCCAGAAGGCCGCCTTCGCCACCGGTATTCCTCCACATCTCTACGCATTTCACCGCTACACGTGGAATTCTACCTTCCTCTACAATACTCCAGATAACCAGTTTTAAGTGCAGTTCCCAGGTTGAGCCCGGGGCTTTCACACCTAACTTAATTATCCGCCTACATGCCCTTTACGCCCAGTCATTCCGATTAACGCTCGCACCCTCCGTATTACCGCGGCTGCTGGCACGGAGTTAGCCGGTGCTTCTTCTGTAATTAACGTCAATTGATGCACCTATTCGATACACCACCTTCCTCATTACCGAAAGTACTTTACAACCCGAAGGCCTTCTTCATACACGCGGCATGGCTGCATCAGGGTTCCCCCCATTGTGCAATATTCCCCACTGCTGCCTCCCGTAGGAGTCTGGACCGTGTCTCAGTTCCAGTGTGGCTGGTCATCCTCTCAGACCAGCTAGAGATCGTCGCCTTGGTAAGCCTTTACCCTACCAACTAGCTAATCCCATATGGGTTCATCAAATGGCGCATGGCCCGAAGGTCCCATGCTTTGGTCTTTCAACATTATGCGGTATTAGCAGTCGTTTCCAACTGTTGTCCCCCTCCATTCGGCAGATCCCCATACTTTACTCACCCGTCCGCCACTCGTCATCAAGTGCAAGCACTCATGTTACCGTTCGACTTGCATGTGTTAAGCCTGCCGCCAGCGTTCAATCTGAGCCATGATCAAACTCTTCAATTTAAAGTTTGATGCTCAATAACTGTCTCTGACATATTCAAATGAATCTTCAGTGTCACTTATCAAGACTTAATTTTTTTGAGTCCGTAGACTTTTAATTTCTCGTCTCGCAAGTGCCCACACAGATTGTCTGTTTCTTATTTTTAAAGAGCTGACAGCTTCAATTTAACTTCACAATTGCTTGCTTCAGTTTGCTGTCTCAAGGGCTGCGTATACTACGCTACACCTTTTTATTCGTCAAGATCTTTTTTTTAAAAATTTGATCTTGCTCACTAATCACTTTTCCCGTCTGCTTTCGCTGACGCCGTGTCAGTGGATGCGCATTATAGGCACTTCATTTTTTTTAGCAAGTAAAAATAACAAATTCTTTAACTGTTCGAATAAGGTTTAAACACCGACAACTTTAATGCATTGATATTTATTAAGATTATATTCAGATAATTTTTGAGCCAACTTTTCAACATATTGGTTATGTGCTGTACTTAATATTAAGTTTTCTTTAGCTGGTGTTTTTGCTTGATGAACTTCATATTGATCTTTTAGCAAATTATAAACTCGTGAGGCAATAGCATTACCCGAATCAATAAATGTGGCATTAGGGAAAAGGTGTTTTAATTCTTCTTTTATAAAAGGGTAATGGGTACAACCTAGGACAATGGTGTCCGGGATCACTGGCAAGCATAACCATGGCTGTAACAATTCTTTCAGTTGTTGCATATCGACAGCAATGCCTTGCAATTTATTTTCTGCAATATGCGCCAACTCAGATAATCCCAATAACTCAACAGTGCAATCGGGAGCAAACTGTTGTATTAGATTGTTGGTGTAGGCTCGCTGTATTGTGGCTTTGGTTGCTAACAGTCCAATACATTTATTTTGAGTTATTTGGCTTGCCGGTTTGATCGCCGGCACAACACCAACAATAGGAAAGCTGAATTTTTCCCGCAAGCTTGGTAAACAGATTGTGCTGGCTGTGTTGCAGGCAATAACGGCTAAATCGATAGTATGTGATTTGCTAATTGTATCAATCACCGCAATGACTCTATCAATAAGAAAGCTTGAGGATTTATCCCCATAAGGAAACATTTCATTATCAAATGCATAAATATAATGCACATTAGGCATTTTATTATGGATTTCGTTATAGACAGATAATCCGCCAACACCGGAATCAAACACCAATACTGTGGGAAGTTTTCTTACAATATTCATATTTCGCTAGCAATGATTGGAAAAGTTAAACGAGCACTATCGTAAATTGATTAGAAATTTATGCAAGTAATTTTGTTTAAGGTAATACTGGCTTTTTGGCTAATAAATTATTAAAATAGACGTCTAGATGGTAAAACTGCTAAATTTAAGCATTGCATTAAAAAAGTTAAAGAAGGTATATATGTCAGAATTTCTATTTACTTCAGAATCCGTTTCAGAAGGTCACCCAGATAAAATCGCCGATCAAATATCTGATGCTGTGCTTGATGCTATTTTAAAACAAGACCCTAAAGCACGTGTTGCGTGTGAAACTTACGTCAAAACCGGTATGGCTTTAGTTGGCGGTGAAATTACTACTTCAGCATGGGTAGATATTGAAGAATTGACCCGAAAAACGATTTACGATATTGGTTATACCAGTTCAGATATGGGGTTTGATGCAAATTCTTGTGCGGTGTTAAATGCAATTGGTAAGCAGTCACCGGATATCAATCAAGGGGTTGATCGTCAAAATCCATTAGAACAAGGTGCCGGTGATCAGGGTATTATGTTTGGCTATGCTACTAATGAGATGCCAAATTTAATGCCGGCAGCCATTAGTTATGCTCACGATTTGATGCGTCGTCAAGCTCAAGTACGGAAAAACGGCACACTTCCTTGGTTAAGACCAGATGCCAAAAGTCAAGTTACCCTTATTTATCAAGACGGTAAAATTAAAGGTGTTGATACAATTGTATTATCAACTCAGCATTCAGAAGATATCGAACAAAACACATTACATGAAGCGGTAATGGAAGAAATTATTAAACCAACCTTACCGGCCGAATGGTTAACAGCCAGAACAAAATATTTTATCAATCCTACCGGACGCTTTGTGATTGGTGGTCCAATGGGTGATTGTGGTTTAACCGGTCGTAAAATTATTGTCGATACTTATGGTGGAGCAGCACGCCATGGCGGCGGTGCGTTTTCTGGTAAAGATCCGTCAAAAGTTGACCGTTCTGCTGCTTATGCTGCCCGTTATGTGGCTAAAAATATTGTTGCGGCGGGACTTGCTGATAGATGTGAATTACAAATTTCTTATGCTATTGGTATCGCACATCCAACATCGATTTATGTCAACACTTTTGGTACAGAAAAAGTTGCCCACGATAAGATCGTTGCTTTAATTGAAGAGTTTTTTGATTTAAGACCTTATGGATTAATTCAAATGCTTGATCTTATTAAGCCGATTTATCAACAAACCGCATCCTACGGCCATTTTGGACGAGATATTTTCCCTTGGGAAAAAACCGATAAAGCAGCACTACTACGCGATGCAGCAGGATTATAAGCGAATACCCATTCACTTACACAATCAGGTAATGGCTTGTTTAAGAATGCACTTAAAACAAGCCAATCAAGTATTAAATACCCAATATGGCGAGCCTAAAATTACTTATAAACCTAAAGGAAGTATTGCGGGCTGCGCCTATTTAGCGCGTTGGGAAATTCAACTTAATTCAACAATGCTTATCGATAATGGCGCCGCCTTTATCGAAGAAGTCGTTCCCCACGAATTAGCACATCTGATTGTATTTAAACAGTATGGTAAAGTGAAGCCTCACGGAGTGCAGTGGCAATCGGTTATGTCTGAGATAATGGGAAAAGCACCGAAAACCACACATAATTTTGCCATTAAACGTGAAGATTACTTATATCATTGCCAATGTCAGGAACATCGTTTATCGAAAATCAGACATAATAAAATTAATCACAATAAGACTAGTTATGTTTGTCGTAAATGCGGTACTATACTTAAACTCAAAAACACCATTTAATATTGAAACATTCGATGCCTAAGTTTGATTTCCATTTTTATAAAAGCTCTATTTTCATTGTTGCACTTAGTGCTATTTTATATATTTTAGGTAATTTTCTTATTCCTCTTTATAACGGGCTTAGTGTCACTATTGTTGAGCATATCCAATCACTCTTTTTATTATTTATGTGTGGTTATACCTATCATTATGCAAAAAGTGTGAAAAACCATAAATCACTTTATGAATTTTGGATCTGGACTATTTTTTGGTGGTTTATGCTTTTTGGTCGAGGTATTAGCTGGGGTCGTGACTTTTTCCCCGAGGTGCCCCGTTTCTACTATAAAATCATTGCTGGTATCGTAATGGGAATACCATTTTTAACTCTCTTTTTACCAACAATACGTCAAGAGATAGCTCGCCGTTATCAATATGAGCAAGTTCCAGTTTGGCATATCTTATTTGCGTTTCTCTTTTTAGGGATTGCCGATATTGCTGAACATCATCGAATTGGTCATCAATTGTTAGTTTTAAGTCACGAAAGAAAAGATCTTATTGAAGAGTTAATGGAAATCCCTTGTTTGCTTTGTTTAGCACTAACAACATTTTATATGCAAAAAAATGAGCAAAAGAGGTTAAATTCACCATGTTAAGTTATCGTCATAGTTATCATGCAGGTAATCATGCCGATGTGTTAAAACACATTGTGTTAACACTATGTATTGAATCACTAAAAGAGAAAGAAAAACCATTTTTATATTTAGATACCCATAGCGGAGCTGGTCGTTATTTGCTACAAAGTGAGCATGCCGAAAAAACCGGTGAATATCTTTCCGGTATAAATTTATTATGGCAACAAGCAACTGTTCCACAACCGCTCACCACGTATTTGCAGGTTTTAAAGCGCTATAATCCGTTTGACACGTTAAAATATTATCCGGGTTCACCTTTGATTGCCAAACAACTATTAAGAGAGCAAGATAAGCTTAATTTAACTGAGTTGCATCCAACAGATTACCCGCTGTTAAAACAGGAATTTAGTAAAGATAAACGAGCTAAAGTTTTACGAGAAGACGGGTTTGCACAACTTAAATCAAAGTTACCGCCTCCGTCCCGCCGAGGGATTATTTTGATCGACCCGTCTTATGAGATAAAAGAGGATTATCAAAAAATTCCGGCCGCACTTTATGAAGCTTATAAACGTTTTGCAACAGGGATTTACTTAATTTGGTATCCGGTTGTTTCACGCACTCAAACGCAACGAATGATCGACGGAATTATTAAGCTAGGTATTAAACGAGTTTCTCAATTTGAGCTGGCGTTAAAACCAGATAATAATCAAAAAGGCATGACCGCGTCAGGGATGATAGTGATCAATCCACCTTGGAAATTACATAATCAAATGGAAACAATTATGCCATGGTTACTTTCCGTTCTTGATACAGAAAAAACCGGAAACTTTGTTATTAAAGAGTTAGTTTCTGAGTGAGATTAAGATCGTATCCATTAAAAATGCGAGAACAATCTCGCATTTTTTATATTCGCTATCGCAACTATTTTGCTTAACTGATGCGCAATTTTTGTCAAAAACTTTCAGAAAATACCTACGTTTCAGTAGAATTTAGGGAAAATAATGACAAGCAAACAGATAGATCCATAAGATGATTGTTAGCAATAAGGATAAGCAGACCGCCGCTGAACCGTAGTCCTTCGCTCGTCCGGATAATTCATGTCGCTCACTTCCAATTCTATCAACCACACATTCAATAGCACTGTTAATGAGCTCAACTATCATCACAAAGCCTATTGACCCAACTAATAAGATTCGTTCGTAAATGGAAAAATCAATAAGCATTACTATAATGTAAGCAACAACCAACAAGATGAGTTCTTGTCGGAACGCTGCTTCATTTTTAATAGCTGATTTAAATCCTTTTAATGAGTATTTTGTCGCATTGATAATGCGTTGTAGTCCTGTTGATTTTTTCACAATAACTGTCCAAATTTAAAATTATCTTGCATAACCATAATTCATAAGGCGTTGAAATCTTCTTTCAAGTAGTACCGGTAACTCCATACCTTCGAGCTCATCTAAATCATTAAGCAGTTGTGCTTTAAGTGATGCAGCAACGGCAGGATAATCTCGATGCGCTCCGCCTAGCGGTTCTGGAATGATTGAATCGATAAGATTTAACTTAATTAACTTATCAGCTGTCATATTCATGGCTTCAGCTGCAACCGGTGCTTTATCAGCACTTTTCCATAAAATTGACGCACACCCTTCCGGAGAAATAACAGAATAAGTACTATATTGTAGCATATTGACTTTATCCGCTACCCCGATAGCTAGCGCCCCGCCTGAGCCACCTTCACCGATAACGGTACAAATGGTCGGTACATTTAACCGTGACATTTCACGTAAATTACGTGCAATGGCTTCTGCCTGTCCACGCTCTTCTGCACCGATACCGGGATAAGCGCCCGGAGTATCAATAAAAGTAATAATAGGTAGTTTAAATCTTTCAGCTAATTGCATTAATCTTAATGCTTTACGATAGCCTTCTGGCGCTGGCATACCAAAATTACGGTAGATTTTTTGTTTAGTTTCACGACCTTTTTGATGACCAATAACCATTACCGGGCGCTCATCTATACGGGCAATACCCCCAACAATGGCTTTATCATCGGCATAAGCACGATCACCGGCCAACTCATCAAAATCGGTAAATATCTCTTTAATATAATCTAAGGTATAAGGTCTATTTGGATGTCTTGCTAATTGAGCAACATCCCAAGGCGATAAGCTTGCAAATATTTTTTTGGTCAACTCTCGGCTTTTTTGATTTAATTGTTTGATCTCTCTATCTAAATTGATATCTAATTCAACTTGTTGTGAATCAATGTTCTTTAAGGAATTAATTTTTGCTTCTAATTCCGCTATCGGCTTTTCAAATTCCAAAAAATTGTTCATAACGATTATGATTGCCTCTCGTTTATTTGTATTTTTTAAAAATACATTTTCTAATAAAGTATACTGACTATTTCTTAAAATAAAATTAAGCCAATTCTACTATGTAATACTCATTGAAGTCATCAACATTTAACTGTCAGCTCTTCAATTGACTCAACATTACACCATATTTAAATGGTGGTTGTTGCTTCATTTTTTCAATACCTGGACCATAAAATAAGCTCTTTAAAACACTATTTTAAGGCGATTTATTCAAACTCAAATTCGATACGATCATTACCCAATAAAGTTTTAAGTTCTACAATGAGCGCATCTTCCGGTACAACTCGCCATGTGGTGCCAAATTGAATACGCACAACACAATCGTCACGATGATAATATAAGTTTACAGGTACACTACCATGGCGATATGGTTCAAACGTTTGTTGGATTCGTTGTAACATCGGGCGGTTTGCTTCACTTTCGGTTAAAGTCACTGCGAGACCTTTAACGTATTTCGCTCTGGCATCTTTTAAATCAACCATATCTCTGACCGACATTTTAAGTCCGCCATTGAAATCATCATGACTGACTTGTCCGGTGACAATGATGATTTTATCTTTGACTAACAGATGTCCAAATTTTTCTAAAGAGTCGGCAAAAAGCATGCCGTCAATACGACCTGAGCGATCATCTAAGGTAAACAGACCAATTTTATTCCCTTTTTTGGTGATCCGGATTCGGGCATCAGCCACAATACCGGCAAAAGTTGCCATTTTGCCCCAACCGGTTGGCGAAGCTTCGCTAATACGCACGCCACAAGCATAACGGTTTAGCTCTTTCAAATATTGGGTAACCGGATGGCCGGTCAAATACAGACCTAATGCCTCACGCTCACCATCAAGTAATACTTGGGCGGGTAATTCCGGCACAGCAGCATAAGCATGTTCTACTTGTTCAGGCTCTTCAGCCAGAACGCCAAACATATCTTCCTGCCCAATATCTTGGGCTTTGGTATATTGATCAGCCGCTTGCATTGCATCGTTAATACTGTGCAGTATTGCGGCACGATGCGGTCCTAATTTATCAAACGCCCCCGCCATAGTCAGTTTTTCTAGTACACGACGATTAATCTTTTTCATATCTGTTCGTGCACAAAGTTCAAAAATATTTTTGAAATAACCACCACTGTTGCGTGCTTCGACAATGGCTTCAATCGGTCCTTCACCCACCCCTTTTATCGCGCCGATACCATAAACAATTTCACCTTTATCATTAACGTGAAAATGATAAAGCCCACTGTTGATATCCGGTGGATTGACTTTTAGCCCCATTCGTAAACATTCATCGACTAAACCAACAATTTTATCGGTGTTATCCATATCAGCAGTCATTACTGCTGCCATAAACTCCGCCGGGAAATGGGTTTTTAACCATAGTGTTTGGTAAGAAACCAGCGCATATGCCGCTGAGTGGGATTTATTAAAACCATAACCGGCAAATTTTTCTACTAAGTCAAAGATGCGCATGGAAAGTTCACCATTCACACCTTGTTTTTCTGCCCCTTCTTTAAATACCGATCGCTGTTTCGCCATCTCCTCGGGCTTTTTCTTACCCATTGCACGACGTAATAAATCAGCGCCACCTAATGTATAACCGGAAAGGGTTTGAGCAATTTGCATAACCTGTTCTTGGTATAAAATAATGCCATAGGTCGGCTCTAAAATAGGTTTAAGTGATTCGTGTTGATGATTTATATCCGGATATGAGACCTCTTCCCGTCCATGTTTACGGTCAATAAAGTTATCAACCATACCGGACTGCAAAGGACCGGGACGAAATAACGCAACTAACGCTATCATATCTTCGAAACAGTCGGGTTTAAGACGTCTGATTAAATCTTTCATCCCTCGAGATTCAAGCTGGAAGACTGCCGTTGTTTCAGCTTTTAACAGTAAATCAAAAGAGGCTTGATCGTCTAACGCTATACGAGTGATATCTACCGGTGGTTTGCCTTCTCTTAATTGGCGCTGATTAATCATCTTAATCGCCCAATCAATAATGGTTAACGTTCGCAAACCTAAAAAGTCAAATTTAACTAAACCAGCATATTCAACATCATTTTTATCAAATTGGGTAACAGGATGATGACCTTCCGGATCACAATAAATTGGTGAGAAATCAGTAATTTTTGTCGGTGAAATCACCACCCCACCCGCATGCTTACCAGCGTTGCGAGTCACCCCTTCTAACTGTCGTGCAATATCGATTAATGATTTGATCTCTTCATTGTTATCGTATAATTCTTGTAGTTGTGGTTCGACCTCAAACGCTTTTGCCAGTGTCATCCCCGGATCTAAAGGAATCAGTTTCGATATACGGTCAACAAAACCGTACGGGTGCCCTAGTACTCGCCCAACATCACGAATAACCGCTTTAGCCGCCATGGTACCGAAAGTAATAATTTGCGATACCGCCTCACGGCCATACATATCGGCCACATGATCGATAACCAAATCACGTTTTTCCATACAAAAGTCGACATCAAAGTCAGGCATGGAAACACGTTCCGGATTTAAAAATCGTTCGAAAAGCAAATCGAATGCAAGTGGATCTAAATCGGTAATTTTTAGCGCATAAGCAACCAATGAGCCAGCGCCGGATCCCCGGCCAGGGCCAACCGGAATATCATTATCTTTTGACCACTGAATAAATTCCATGACGATTAAAAAGTAGCCCGGAAATCCCATTTGGTTGATAACATTTAATTCGGTTTCTAAGCGTTCATCGTATTCAGGTCGTTTTTGCTTTCTTACTTGCGGATCAGGAAACAAAAATTCAAGCCGTTCTTCTAACCCTTCCCGTGACTTATGCACCAGAAAATCTTCAGTGGACATATCACCGGTTGGAAATTGCGGTAAGAAGTACTCACCTAGTCGAATGGTGACATTACAACGCTTGGCGATTTCAACACTGTTTTCCAGTGCTTCCGGAATATCTGAAAACAGTTCGCACATCTCTTGTTCAGAGCGTAGATATTGTTCAGGCGAATAGTTTTTGGGTCTATTAGGATCTTCAAGTGTATTACCGTCATGAATGGCGACACGAATTTCATGTGCTTCAAAGTCAGTTGACTTTAAAAACCGCACATCATTGCTCGCAACAACTGGCAAATCATGCTGCTCAGCTAGTTCAACGACAGTATGAATAAATAACTCTTCGTTAGCTCGATTCGTTCGAACTAATTCAAAATAGAAATGATCACGGAATGTTTGTTGATAATAATCCATGGCATTATCAATGATTGCTTGATTATCACGGATAATGCCAATACCAATATCACTTCCTCGTCCAGCCAGAATAATTAAACCTTCTTTATGCGTGGTTAACCATTCTTGATCCACAACAGGCATATCATCAATATAACCTCGTTGATAAGCTTTTGATATCAACAAAGTGAGATTTTGATACCCCTCATTATTGGCTGCAAGTAACGTTAAACGATAAATATCATCTGACAATTGTGGGCTACGAATAGCTAAATCAGCACCAATAATTGGTTTGATCCCTTTTGACATTGCTGAGCCATAAAATTTTACAAGCCCACAAAGATTGGTAAAGTCAGTAATTGCAAAAGCCGGCATTTGCAACTTGCTCACTTCATTTACCAATGCACCGACTTTAGCAATGCCATCGACCATTGAAAAATCGCTATGTAAATGAAGATGAATAAACTTAGGTTCCGCCATATTTACCAGAAATAATTATGCTTAAAAAATTGTTTTGAATTATAACACAAGCAATATGAATATTCTTATTCTCTTTATCTTTTGCCAAGAACGGGGCAAAAGGGGATAAACTTAACTCCCATAATATATGGCTTACGGAAGTTAAGCGAAATTAGCATAAATTTTAAAAAACGTTTACTGACGGCGCAGCCCATACGCATTAGCCGCTTTTATTGCAGCGAAAACCGTATAAGGGGTCACTTCTGACAATGAGTTGTGAATTGATTCACCTTCAGCGCAAGCCAGCTCAGCAACTTTCATTAAATCTTCATCAGTCACGTCGACTAAACCAATTTGTGCCAGTGTGGTAGGTAATCCAACAGATTGACAAAACGCGTAAACTGTCTCAATCATATCAGGTTCACTATCAATTAACATCAACATGGCAAGTGTCCCAAACGCCACTTTTTCACCGTGCCAATACTCATGGGTTGCTTCTAATGCGGTAAAACCGTTATGAATAGCATGGGCAGCCGATAGCCCACCACTTTCAAAGCCCAGCCCAGACAAGAGCGTGTTAGCTTCAATAACATGTTCAAGTGCAGGGGTAACCACTTTTTGTTCGCACGCTATTTTTGCTTGAACACCATATTGAAGGAGTATATCAAAACAGAATTTGGCGAGTTGGAATGCCGAAATTGGCCCCGGCCTGCCGGTCATATTTGGGGCTTTTGATTGCCGGCAATCCTCTGCTTCAAACCAGGTTGCGAGCGCATCCCCCATGCCGGCTACTAAAAATCTAGCTGGCGCCTTAGCAATAACCTTTGAATCAACCAAGACTAAATCAGGATTACGTGGCAACATGAAATAACGTTTAAATTCGCCGTTCGGCGTATAGATAACAGATAATGCACTACATGGCGCATCAGTAGAGGCAAGCGTTGGCACCACAACGCAAGGATAATTCAACTCTGCAGCCACCGCTTTTGCGGTATCGATAGCTTTTCCGCCACCGATGCCAACAATCACATCAATTCCATTTGCTTCAACTAAAGCTGAAATACGAGCTATCTCTTCATCACAACATTCACGATTAAATATATCTATGACAAATTTGATATTACCGTCTAAAGATTTTTCAATTGTTGTAGATAGATTTTTATGTGCCGACGGGCTTTGCAGTAATAATGCTTTTTTGCCTAATCTGGCTAACTCTTGACCTAAACAATGTTCAATTGCATTGTCACCTTGGATATAACGATTCGGAAAAAGTGCAGTTGTGATCATAATAACAGCTCCCAACAAAGGTAAATAAATATCTGTTTATCAATAAAGCTATTATCCTTAGGTAATGGCGAAAGATAGTAATGCTCTATGATTAATTACAACATACGCTTTTATTATTGATAATCCACAGGATTTTTAAAAAAATGAGGGATATGCCACATTTTATAAGTATATTTTTTCAGAATTGATAGAAAATAGAAAAGGATTCCCGTCACCTAGCTGGGACGGGAAAATAGTAGCTGTCTTAAACTTTTTTGAATAGTACAGAACCGTTAGTGCCACCAAAACCAAATGAATTGCAAAGCGCATATTCAAGATTTTTAACTTGGCGAGCAGTGTGCGGGACATAATCAAGATCGCATCCTTCATCAGGATTGTCTAAATTAATTGTCGGTGGAACAGCCTGATCACGTAAAGCAAGTACAGTAAAGATTGATTCAACGGCACCGGCTGCACCTAATAGATGCCCGATCATCGATTTAGTTGAACTCACCATTACTTTGTTAGCGTTTTCTTTGAAAACACTTTTTACTGCTTGAGTTTCAGCTTTATCACCAGCAGGTGTTGAAGTACCGTGCGCATTAATATAACCGACTTGTTCCGGCGTAATACCTGCATCACGTATCGCACATTTCATGGCTAAAGCTGCACCACTTCCATCTTCCGGAGGTGAAGTCATATGATAAGCATCGCCACTCATACCGAAACCGACAATTTCAGCATAAATTTTTGCACCACGCTTTTTCGCATGTTCATACTCTTCTAAGAACATGATCCCTGCACCGTCACCAAGAACAAAACCGTCACGGTCTTTATCCCACGGTCGACTTGCGCCTTTTGGATTGTCATTATTAGTCGATAATGCACGAGCTGCACCAAAACCGCCAATACCAAGTGGTGTACTGGCTTTTTCACCGCCACCGGCTAACATTCCGTCAGCATCACCATAGGCTATCATTCGGGCAGCATGACCAATATTATGAACACCGGAAGAACAAGCTGTTGCAATGGTAATACTTGGTCCTTTTAATCCATAAATGATAGATAAGTGACCAGCGATCATATTAACAATCGTTGAAGGGACAAAGAACGGGCTAATTTTACGTGGACCGCCATTAATTAGCGCACTGTGATTTTCTTCAATTAACCCAAGACCGCCAATACCGGAACCAATGGCACAACCAATACGTTCTGAATTTTCTTCCGTTATTTCAATGCCGGCATCTTGCATTGCTTGCATACCAGCAGCAATACCATATTGGATAAAATAATCCATTTTACGGGCATCTTTGCGTGTAATATTATAATCTTCGCCGTTAAAGTTTTTAACCATCGCTGCGAAGCGTGTGGCAAATGGGGCTGTATCAAAGTGTTCGATGAGCTCAACTCCACTTTGACCTGCTAGTAACGCTTGCCAAGTGGATTCAACTGTATTACCTACTGGAGATATCATGCCCATTCCAGTAACAACAACTCTGCGTTTAGACACATTGTCCTCCAGAAAAGGATTGAAATGAAATTTGAATCATTAAAAGTTTACGTTAAGTTTCACGCTTACTTTATGCCTCATTCGCTATGCGAAAAAATGTAGGCATAAAATAAACTAGGCGATCATGTGACCGCCTATTGTGAACATTCTGCTAACCCTATTGATTTGCAGTAATATAATCAATTGCTGATTGAACAGTTGTGATTTTTTCAGCATCTTCATCAGGAATTTCAGTATCAAATTCTTCTTCTAAAGCCATAACTAGTTCAACGTTATCAAGAGAGTCAGCGCCAAGATCTTCAATAAAAGAAGATTCATTTCTTACTTCTTCCTCTTTTACACCAAGTTGCTCAACAATAATTTTCTTAACTCGCTCTTCGATAGTGCTCATACTCTTTTTTTCCTATAAATATCGCCAAAAGCGGCGGTGAATGTAAGTTTATAAAATGTTGAAAAAGATGCAAATCATTTTTCAACCCAATTGTTTATTTTTTGTTCAAAACCTCAAAATATGGGGTTATTTTACACTATTCTAATCAATTACACCATATACATGCCGCCATTGACATGTAAAGTTTCGCCAGTTATATAGCTAGCTTCGTCTGACGCTAAAAATGCCACAGCATTAGCAATTTCAACAGGTTCACCTAAACGACCAGCCGGAACTTGAGCTAATGTTTGTGCTTTTTGTTCATCAGTTAATGCTTCAGTCATATCCGTTGCGATAAAGCCCGGTGCAACAACATTAACGGTAATGCCACGAGAAGCAACTTCACGAGCTAATGATTTACTAAAACCAATTAGACCGGCTTTTGCAGCAGCATAATTGGCTTGACCGGCATTACCCATAGTGCCGACAACCGATCCAATCGTGATAATTCGGCCATAACGTTTTTTCATCATGGTGCGCATTAATGCTTTAGATAAGCGGAAAACAGACGTTAAATTAGTATCTAAAATATCTTGCCACTCGTCTTGTTTCATTCGCATTAACAAATTATCACGAGTGATCCCTGCATTATTGACTAAAATGTCAATATCACCAAATTCAGTTTTAATTGCTTGGATAACTGATTCAATTGATGCTTCATCAGTCACATTTAATGCAAAACCTTTACCATGTGAGCCTAAATATTGGCTAATAGCCTCAGCACCTTTTTCTGTTGTTGCTGTACCAATCACTGTTGCACCACAAGCGACTAACTTTTCTGCAATGGCTTTACCAATTCCGCGACTGGCACCTGTCACTAAAGCAATTTTTCCTGATAGGTTCATAGCTACCTCTTTTATCTTCTATTTTGTATTTTCAATTGCAGCATCTAATGATGCTTTATCATTAACAGCACACGCTGATAGTGAATCAACAATACGTTTAGTTAATCCAGTTAATACTTTACCCGGTCCCATTTCAACTAAAAGTGTCACGCCTTGTTTTGCCATCATTTCAACAGTTTCAGTCCAACGTACCGGGCTGTAAAGTTGGGCAATTAACGCTGCTTTAATCTGCTCTGCAGAACTTTCCACTTTAACATCTACATTGTTAATTACCGCAAATTTTGGTGCATTAAACGTAATGTTTTGCAATGCAGTGGCTAATTTATCGGCTGCCGGTTTCATTAAAGCACAATGTGACGGTACGCTAACCGCTAGAGGTAAGGCTCGTTTTGCACCGGCTTGTTTACATAATGCGCCCGCCCGTTCAACCGCTTCTTTATTGCCAGCGATAACCACTTGCCCAGGTGAATTAAAATTAACTGGCGCAACAATTTGACCTTCAGTCGCTTGCTCACAAGCTTTGCTGATTGATTCGTTATCTAAACCAATGATGGCATACATAGCACCTGTACCTGCTGGCACAGCTTCTTGCATCAATTTTCCACGTAACTCAACTAATTCGATTGCATCTTTAAAATCAATTACGCCAGCACAAACTAAGGCTGAATATTCACCTAAACTGTGACCGGCCATAAATTCCGGTTGAGCGCCATTAACGCTTTGCCATACGCGATATATTGCAACCGACGAAGCAAGTAACGCAGGTTGCGTTTGCCATGTCTTATTTAATTCTTCAGCCGGGCCGTCTTGAACAAGTGCCCATAGATCATAGCCTAATACTTCTGATGCTTCATCAAAAGTTGCTTTTACAATAGGGTAATTGTCCGCAAGATCTTTTAACATACCCACAGATTGTGAGCCTTGTCCTGGAAATACCATTGCAAATTTGGTCATTTTTAAAATCCTTGATTACTCAAAATAATTTGTATTTAAAATCTAACGAGCGCAGAGCCCCAAACAAAGCCGCCACCGAAAGCCTCTAATAAGATTAGTTGACCTCGTTTAATACGTCCGTCCCGCACCCCGGCATCTAAAGCACAAGGTACTGATGCTGCAGAAGTATTGCCTTGTTTATCAAGCGTAACAATCACTTTGCTCATGTCCATATCTAAACGTTTTGCGGTTGCCGAAATAATTCTTAGGTTAGCTTGGTGTGGTACCAGCCAATCTAAATCTGCTTTATTAAAGGCATTTTCAGTCAATAGCTCATCAACTAAGTTAGACAGCTCTTTAACGGCAATTTTGAACACTTCATTACCATGCATTGTCATATAAACAGGGTCATTCATATCACGGCGATCAACATACGGATATTTTAACAAATCACCATAACGACCGTCGGCATGCAAATGTGAAGCAATAATACCGGGTTCTTGTGAAGCACCAACCACAACTGCGCCGGCGCCGTCACCAAATATAATAATCGTGCCACGGTCTTTTGGATCAACACCCCGTGTCAACATATCTGACCCCACCACTAATGCATATTTAATGGCGCCACTTTTAATGTATTTATCAGCAATATCAAGAGCATAGACAAAGCCAGAGCAAGCGGCTGATACATCAAATGCAATCACGTCACCAATTTCAAGTTTAGCCTGCAATTCAGTTGCGGCGCTAGGGAAAGCATTGACTGAAGTCGCTGTTGCAACAATAATCATACCAATATCGTTTTTATCGATATCAGCCATATCAATAGCATTGATTGCAGCTTGATAAGCCATGGTGGTGACAGTTTCATCGGGTGCGGCAATACGCCTTTCTTTAATGCCGGTACGGGTTGTAATCCATTCATCACTGGTATCAACCATTTTTTCAAGATCGGCATTTGTTCTAATCTGTTTTGGAAGATAACTTCCTGTTCCTAATATCTTTGTATACATCTAATTATTCGCTCTTAGGTAGTGCAGAAGAAAGGCTGATTGCAATCTTCTCAGGTATATTCGTCTGTATAGCCAAAATAGCTTGTTCAATTGCTGCAAAAAAAGATTTTTGATTAGCACTACCGTGACTTTTAATCACAATACTTCGAAGACCAAGCAAACAGGCTCCATTATATCGTCCGGGATCTAAATAACCAAAATTTTTTGCGATCTTTCTTTGTAACCACTTGCTTAATAACTTCATGATAAAAGAGCTGTGACCAAATGATAATTTGCAAGAAGACATAAAAATTTTAATTAAGCCTTCAACCGTTTTTAATGTCACATTCCCCACAAAGCCGTCACAAACCAGAACATCAGTTTTACCGGTTAAAAGCTCGTTACCTTCTAAGTAACCGATATAGTTAATTTGATTATTTGATTTTAAAATGGACGCAGCTGCACGGATTTTATCCAAACCTTTAATGTCTTCTTCACCAATATTGAGTAGTGCTACCCGTGGATTTTCAATGTTAAGTACTGTTTTTGCTAAGATTTCGCCCATTATGGCAAATTGCACCAACATATCACTATCACACTCAGCATTTGCACCTAAATCCAGTACTACCGTATTTTGATTATTTAAGGCAGGAATGGTAGCAACCAATGCCGGGCGATCAATGCCGGTTAAGGAGTGTAATAAGAGTTTAGATAGCCCCATTAATGCCCCTGTATTACCAGCACTCACGCATGCTTGCGCTTGATTATCTTTCACCATTTCAAGTGCAATTCTCATTGAAGAGCCTTCACTGTGGCGAATAGCATAAGATGGTTTCATATCATTAGCGATAACTGCGGTGGATTTAACCAAAGTTAATCGTCCTTCATCTTGATATTGGGCAATTAATTTTGAATTTTCTTTGGACAAAAGAAGACCGATTTCTGTTAGATCACCTACCAGAAATAGAGAAAGATTTGGATAACGATTTAATGCTTGTATTGCAGCAGGAACAACAACACGAGGACCGAAGTCCCCGCTCATAGCATCTAACGCAATGGTTAGATTATCCAAAATGTCACCTGAGGATTTCTAATTACTGAGTAATTATTTAGAAATCACTTTACGACCACGATAATAACCATCAGCGGTTACGTGATGACGTAAATGTGTTTTACCTGATTCATCAACTGAGATATTAGCAACAGTTAATGCATCATGAGAACGACGCATACCACGTTTTGCACGAGTTTTACGATTCTGTTGAACAGCCATGGATTTACCCCTTATTCTTTAAACTAACTAAAATTGCAAATGGATTTGGTTTTTCATTCTCAGCTGGAATTTCACCAAATACCATATCTGCCTCTGACACTTCGCAGTGTTTACTATCATGTACCGGCGCAATAGGTAATGAGAGAATAATTTCGTCCTCAAGTAACGCTAATATATCTACTTCACCAAACTCGTTCATAAGAACAGGTTCATAATGTTCCGGTAATGTCTCTGCTTGAGCATCGCTCTTAACAGGACTAAATTTATTCATCACATGAACTTCTGTGATAAAAGGCTTAAAACAACGTTGACAAATCTGTTCTAACGTTATTTTTGCATCAATTGTGATAACGCAAAGTTTTTGTTCATCATAACCAAAAGATAAACGACATTCGATATCACTTTTTGGACTCTCCAAGCGCGTTATAGCTTGCATTGGATAATATCCAACGTAATCAAGCCGTTTTTGTGCCGCTTTGATAGGGTCAATTGTTAATGGTAATTTATTTTGCATAAGATATGCATACTACCTTAAAATTTTGTTTAGTGCAGCTAAAATCTGCACAATGCCGTAAGGCGCGCATCTTACCTTTAAATCAAGATTTCGTCAATGGGCATCGATAATATAATTTGTTTTAGTTGTTGATTATTACCTTAATATTTACTTTTTTGCGACTATTTTGCGCTTGCCAAGAACTTTCAGAAAATATATACGTTTAAGTATAAAACTTTTTAAATTTGCCTATTTATTATGATAATCGCCCAAAACTATCTTTTACAATTGCCGTAAAATCGTCAAAGTTTTGACTATCTAGCAAGCGCTTAGTCGCTTTCTCTTTTACAAAGTTAACAAATAGATTATAAATGCGCATCGCATCTTCATACTCATCTTTGCTGATCGCCAATAAAAAAATGACATGCGCTACTTCGTTTTTATTCCAGACAATGCCTTGTGGCGCCAAAATCGTTGTGACAACGGTTTTTCTGGCCAGTAATCCTACTGAGTGAGGTATGGCGATGTTTTCTCCCAATAGAGTTGAAACAATTTTTTCACGTTCAACAACCGACGGATAAAAATCGCTATCAACATACCCTTGTTGAACTAATTTTGCGCAGACTTGGTTAAACAGTGTTTTTTGTGTCATTGGCTCATCGATAATAAAAAAGAATTTTTCATCGAAAAATCGCTCTATGATATAAGGCATAGTGCGATCAATCATCGCCAACCGCCCGAGCTGTTCAAGTTGGTAAGCCGTTGGGAAAGGCGCAATTTTAACAATCGGTTTATCTTTTTCGGTCAAACGAACGGTGGATACAACGAAGTCTTCTTCTACCTTTGTCAGTTGCTCATATGCACGATATGTTAGCGTGCGATTAATTTGAATATGGGGAAAATCCCGCTTAATTTTTGATTCAATCATTCGCAAAGTGGCATTACCAAGCTCGCTGACCAGCAAAATTTGCGCAAATCGTGCATGCCCGGCACTGTAATTACGCTCTAAAGCCACACCAATATGTACCGCTAGATAACTTATTTCATCTTCGGTCATTTTTGCTTGAGTATAGTTTTTAGTATTAGCCAATGCTGAAAGCGTAATATCATAAGCAAAAGGATAATACTGTTTAATTTCATCCAATAAGGGATTGGTCGCTCTTATTTGATACTGTATCCTTGATAACATTGAGGAGATATGAATAAGGAGATCTTGCCGTAACTTGTTGTCCTCCCGTAAATTATAGTGATAACAATCATTGATATAAGATAAGATATGTTCAACCAGTGCTAAACTTTTGGCTTGATTGGGTGATTCGGTCATGGTGCGTGAAATAATTTGAACACACAGATAATTAAACTCCGCTTCACCGAGTGGGTTGCCTAAAAAATGGGAGAACTCTTCTGATATTTCTCTGGCTGCGCCAATCACGGTTGAATCAATCTTATCGACCTGATATTCAATTAACTCATGCATTTGTGTGATACGAGTTATCGATACCGCACAACTATAGAGTAAATAGCTCTGGCCTTCCGCCGTTAACTTTAATTCAAAACGCTCAAACTGATTTTGTAACACTTTTTCCAGATAGTTTAAATCAATATCATTTAAAATTGTTTGTTTAAGCCTTTCAACAGTGATGAGGTCTTGCGCCAAATGGCGTTGCCATATAATGTCGGTTAAACATGCACGTATTGATGACTCATCGCCAACCAGACGCAATCCGTAATACGGGCGATTTTCGAGTGATAGATTATACTTATCTAAATACTGTTTTATTTCAAGAATATCATTTTGTAACGTGCTGCGGCTTAAAAACCATTTATCTGCAATATCATCCAATTTTACTGCGTGAGGTTGAGTTAAAAAGGCAATAAGCAGGGCTGAAAATCTTTCTTTACTGGTGCGTGGTAGCTGTTTTGTTGAAGGCACTATCGGCAGCGTTGCATAACAAACAGGATCTGATACAACAAGTTGATAACCCAGATTTTTGGTGTACTGAATTTGAGCACCATAGTTAGCTAATATATCATTAAGCGCTGCAATATCGGTTCGAATAGTACGCGTTGATACCGAAAAACGATTCGCTAACTCTTTTTGAGGTAGCGTCTCATTTTTTATCGTATCAAACAAATAGACTAATCGTTGATAAGAAAACATCATGTTAGATGTCATCACCTATCCTACTAATTTTTGCGTCATCGCCAACAGTTGTTTGACATCATCGGTACGGGTGGCACCTGTGGATTTGTCGATAATTGCGCTATAAATATGCGGGATGATTTTTTTCACGCCGGCATTTAATGCTATTTTCATGATCGCTTCATAATTGTTTAAGTCAATACCGCCGGTTGGTTCAAGATAGAAATTGTGTTCAGCACAACATTTTGCCACATATTCAAATTCATCCTGATGCTTTAAGCCTCCCATAGGAAAATATTTAATTGAACTTCCGCCCATATCTTTTAATAAAGCAATCGCTGTTTCAACCGGCACAATTGCCGCTGGTGAGTGGCAGCTTAATGGGCCGGTTGCGATATTCACCAGCCCGACTTGACCGGTTGGCGACACTAAACCATTAATCACGGTCTGCTGTTGACCTAATAATGCTCGACTCGTTGCCACACCTGTAAACACTTGATTTACATGTTGTGGCTGTAGCGCCGCTGATAGTTGTGAAACCATGGTTGATTGGTTAGGATCACCGGCACCAAGGCCGATAGAAATCGCGTTATCGATAGCTTTGGCATATTGTTTCATATCATCGATCGCTGATTGGTTATCTTTATAGTTTTTAGATAAGATACCAACTACTACATGCGTTTGTGCTGCTTCATAAATAGCTTTGGCATTGTCAATTGAATTAGCCAACACATTCAAACAAACTCGATCATGATAATAATTCGGCATTAGCTTCATTATTCTACTCCTTGAATAATATTTTTAATTTTGTGGTAAATCGTATCGAGTTGCGCTGATGTTACACTTCTTACATCAGCATCAACTTTGCCTTCATTGGCTTTGTATTGTCTGAAATAGACGGCAATATCACCTTGTTTCATTAAATCAACCATTTCAATTGCTGTTTTGCCTATCACTTTAGCATCAAAAGCGATTTCGGCTCTGGCAATATCCCGGCCGGCACTATCCCAAACCACTTTGGCCGATATTCCATTAAGCGCATTGAGTTTTTCAATAAAAGGCTGCATTTTGCTAACCATTTGCTGCCCGGTTTCATGTTTGGGGTCGTTAATATAAAGCTCAATGGCTCGAGTTAAGCCCAAAATACCTTCTTTACCCACTTTCATTGGTCGGCCGATGCCTTCTGACTGACGCTTTAACCATTCGATAGCTTGATGCCGACCAATGGCCAATCCACTAGTTGGCCCCTCAATTGCTTTAGCTCCGCTATAAATCACAATATCAGCGCCTTGCTGATAATAGGTCACTAAATCTTCCTCAGCTGCGGCATCAACAATTAAAGGGATCTGATATTTTTGGGCTACAGCTGCCACCTGCGCAACTGACAGCATACTTTTTTGGACGCAGTGATGTGATTTAACATATAAAATAGCAGCAGTATTAACATTAATCAGTGAGGCAATATGGTCAGCATCACACTCATTAGCATAACCAGCTTCAACGACCACTCCCCCACCTAATGCAACCATGGTGCCAATCGGTGCACCAAAATTAACGTTATGCCCTTTTGCTACAATGATTTCACGAGGAACATTTTTAGTCGATGAATGTAAATTAAATAACAGATCACGATCATCTTTCACAATCAAACCAGCAACAGCCTGTGCAATACCGGCAGACGCACAAGATACCACAACTGCATTTTCAACATTGAGTAAACGTGCAATATATTGCCCTGTTTTATCAATCAAATCTTTAATTTCAAAATATTCATTTAATCCTTGCGAAACAGTTTCGACCACTTCCGGCCTTGGTGTTGAAACACCCAATATTGTCATACGTCCTGAAGCATTAATCACTTTTTTTAAGTGATATTGACCATAAATATCTTTTTTAGCTGGAGATTCTAAGCTCATTTTTACTACCTTCTTGCGTGATTTGTATATGTATATCATCTTTTGCAACATCAGCAACAATGGAAGCTAACGGAACAAACTGTTCTTGACTTTGTCGTACCTCACCATGTGCATCTGATAATGAGGTTGGTTGCTGTTTAATATCAAAAATAGTTAAATCAGCATCATATCCCACCGCGATAAGACCTTTATTTTTGAGATGTAAGATCTGCGCAGGATTTACCGTTACACTATCAATAATTCGTTTTTTACTGTAATTTAGCGCGATAAATTTGGTCATAATATTTGCCAAACTCACTACCGGGCCATGTAAGCGATTTTTAACATAGATATCTGAACTTATGGTATTAGGGTAAATACCTAAACTTTTCGCCCGCTCAGCAACGGTAAAACTAAAACTTTCGCCACCATGACCAATATCTAAAATCACGCCACGTTTAATAGCGGATTTCATCGAATCCCGTAAATTATTGTTCTTATCAAGGATTTGATTAGGCTTGCCATTAAAACAGTGAGTAATAATGTCACCTTCCGTCAATAAATCGGCGATCTCATCCAGATCCGGTGGATTGTTGCCAATATGAATCATCAACGGTAAACCACATTTTTTTTGGATCTTTTTGGCTTTAATTAAAGGTTCAATACCATTTTCACCCACCACACTCCGGCTCATCCTTACTTTGATTCCGACCACAAAATCAGGATATTTTATGAATGCTTGTTCAAATAAAAGCGCATCAATATTATCCATATTGGCAAGTTCACTTTGCGTTATTAAGCCGATTTTGGATATATTCAAAAATGAGTAAACATGGGTATGTGCTTGTCTGGCTAATTGATAAAATTCAGCCACATCAAGCGCGCCGACACTCCCGGCATCAACGACCGATGTCACGCCGGCTTTTATACCAATTACATCAGGTTCGTCATAATAGATAGGTGAATGCGCAAAGCAATGCGTATGTGAATCGATCCAACCGGCACTGATATAGTGTTTATTGCGTAGATCCAACACCCGTTTTGATCGAGCTAAAATCGAATTTGCAATCTCAGCAATTTGACCTTGTTCTATAGCGATATCGACACACGTCTCATCAATGAGTTTGGCATTTTTTATTATTAAATCATACATACGTTGTTCCAAATCCGCTGTAATTTAACCAACGACAGCGGAGAGTTAACATCAGACAATAGGAAATATTCCACCAAAAATCATCGCACCTAAAATTGCGCCACCAGTAATTGGCTTTTTCCAAATATAGAAAATGAGTGCGCCTAGTAAAGACCCTATGCCAATTGGAATAGAAGCAGCCATTGCAGATAAAATAATCATTGGTCCTAAAAAACGCCCCGAAGCATTGCCCGCCCCCATCATGACATCAGCGCCAAAAGTTGAACCACCAGCGCTGTTAATGGTGAATTTTCGGATCCAAATGATAACTAAACCAATTAAGGCGCCTAACACGAAGCCAGTTACTAAAGCGATAAAGAAGTTTTCAATGGGTAGTGTATAACCACCGGCCAATAATAAGGCGGGTACGCCAAGCCCAATACCGGTTTGTAAAGCGCCACCGATATCGAGTATGCCAACTAAAGAGCCTTCAATCACACGAGCAAATAAAAAACTTGCCCCAAATGCGGCCACTGCACCATAATCCCCGGTGCTCATACCCGATTTGAGCATGGCAACAAAGGCAATTTCGTTAAAAGCGCCGATACCATAAACATAAAAGGTATGTGTCCCGGCAAAAATTCCGGCGGATAATAATCCACAAAGAATAGGAAACGACCAATCGGCATACCAGAAACTTTTATATAGTGCTGTTTGTGTATTCATAATCATTTCCTATATTATTTAAACCAATAAGATAAACCGTCGCTAAATGCGTTTATCATCTTCATATCAAAGCCCCGGAAGTAGCCACTCATCACAAATAGCAAAATGACAGCAATTAACATAATTTTCATCATTCGATTCCAACCACTATCATCGACACCTTTACCGATAAGTATGCCTAACACCAGACCGGGAACGGCATTGCCCATAATTAACTGTGCCAGACCACCAAATAATGTTCCCCAAAATCCACTACGTCGCCCTGCATCTAAAGCTGCCAGCCAGAAAATAACCGGCATCACTGTTGCGACTAGCAAATTGGCAGCAGGCACAAGAACTTTTGTAGCAGTTATCTTTAACGAATCGGGAATAACCGATGTTGTTGTATTTAAAAACAGCACCACTATCATGCCGATGATTGCGCAGGCAATGGCCATTTTTTTAGGATCATGCAACGTTTCGCCAAGATTACGATTTTTAATCATCAATAAAGCGGCGCCCCAGTTTGGAATAATGCGATGATCAACATCTTGGGTAAACGAACCTGCGGCAACGGATGATGCCCAGGCATTAAAAAAGAACCCTAAACCAAATGAAAAGTGCGCAGCCGGATCGCCTTCACAAGCGTTGAGCTCACCCAATGTCCGAAATGCCCCCATACCTTGATAAGTTGGGGCGTGAAACATCCTTGCCGCCCCGGCTCCAACCCCTAAACCACAAAGTCCACCAATAATGATTGACTTAAATGCAATGATGAGAATTTCCATAACTTTCCTTTTTTGTTATTGAGAAGTAAATTCAATATGACTTAAATCAACAAAACAAACATCAACAGCCACATCGAGTGTAATGTCATAAATGGCCTTTTTTCTGGGTAAAAAGATAAATAAAAATCGTTCAGTGGTGATCTTCTTTATTGCTGATACGATTCGAATATTCAGCGGCTCTATACGCAACATCATATTGGATGAATTTTTAAGCACCTGTTTTTGTACCTGACTTAATGCATTAGCAAATGCACGTTGCTTAGAATCACCTTGACCACTTACTCTTACTATTTGCTGTTGATTTTGTTTCATGCTGATATGCCCTTTTACTCACGAGGATTTTTTTTCAAAAATGCTTTGGCGATACGTTGCCCTAATTCTTCGGTATCCATAAAACCAAAACCCAGCACTTTACAGCCATCATTGATTGCCGTTTCTCCTTCTTCAATCGAACGCATTCCATGACGTTGGGTATAACCATATTTATTTTGGGCGGTAATTGCGCCAGCCCCACCACTACCACAAAATGAAAGACCTAAATCGGCATTTTCTTGATTCATCACATCTCCCAATTTCATATCGGCTGCCATACCGGGGATCACAATTGCTTGGCAGCCTTCTACCGAATTAATGCCTTGGGCAATTTTTTGTCCTTTTCCCATTCGATCGCCTATTACAATGATCACTTGAGCCATAATGTTTCTCCTTTCCATTTATTTTTTTAATTTTTGTTTATCGATTCATTTGCTTTGGCTACGTCATAGTGAATAGCCAATAAATATGCTTCTTCTATTGGTAAATTATCGAATAAATTTACTGTTTTTTGCGCTAACGCTAAGGACTCTTCAGATAGTTGGTCAAATAAAGTGAGATCGAGTTCAGGTAATTGTTCTAAAGTTTTAGCCCGTTGAACCATGGATTTAATATGGGAATAGAGCATCAATTTTTGCACCTCATTTTGTACAATTTGATGCTCAGCTAACCAAGTATTAATAATGTTGATTGTGTTTTCTGTCACCTCTTCAAGCGTCAGATCATCTTCGATCATGCGAAATTTTATTTGAGTCATAACCACTAGCATTGTCTGTTTTGAGAATGAATAAAGCCTAAATCAAACCATAAGCAATGTGGATAGAGAGTTTTTCCTTCAACAATAGGAAATTTTTTATTATGGGGGTTCTATCGTGGGACAAGCAGACTTAATCTTGCTTGATAGGTCAATTTTGATAAATAAATGATTGTTAATTTTGTGAGTTAGATCATAAAAATTAACACGATTTTTCTAAAAAAGACGATAAATCAATGGGCATATCAACACTGTTTTAACCAAAATTAAAGGCTACATAAATCAGAAAATGTTATCGCTGATTGCAGCGAGATATGTTGTGGCTAAATTTTTAAATAGGGAAGGATGGTAAAAAATAAACTACCATTAATCGATATGATTAAGGCGCATATAGCGCCTTATTTTTTATCCCATTTACCAGCTACCGGAAGCGCCACCGCCACCACTGCGACCACCACCGCCGCCGCTAAAGCCGCCACCTCCGCCGAAGCCACCGCTAGAACCACCAAAACCGCCTCCTCCTCGATGATTTCCTCCTCCGCCTGCTCCGGGAGTGACAATGCGGCTGGCAATGGTACTCAAAATAAATACCACAAACATGATAAATACTATCATAAATATATCGCGCATATGCCAAAGGGTGAATCCACCAACAGATAGTGCGTTAAATAAACCTGTATATAAACATCGTTTAGTTTTATCTTTACGATAAAATAAGTTAGCAAGTGTAAGGCAGATAAAAAATGACACCAGCGCATAATTACTCAACATGGAAGTAAAATCTTCTGATGATAACAAGTTAGAGCCTTGTTCGTTATCTTCACTTTTCGGGGTAGGATTATCAATTTCTTGTTTCAGTACAGATAAGGCATTATTAATACCTTGATAATAGTTATTTTGTCGAAATTGTGGCGCTAATTGTTCACGAATAATTTTACTGGCCACTAAGTCGGTAATAGTTCCTTCAAGCCCATAGCCAACTTCAATTCGCATACGTTTATCATCTTTTACAATAAGTAATAAAATACCATTGTCTTGTCCTTTTCGACCGATTTTCCATTGAATAAAGACTCTATCTGCGTATTGTTCTACCGTTTCATTATCCAGTTTGGCAATCATTAAAACCGCTATTTGGGCACCATCGCTTCGAGGCTTTTCAAAGTCAATTAGACTTGATTCTAATGACTCTTTTTGAGAATCGGTTAAAGTATGAGTCGTATCGATAACACGGTGTGCAAATTCCGGGATGTCGGTTAGACCATAACAAAACCAACTGAATATTAACAATAAACTACTTAGAAAACATCTTTTCATGGTATTTTTTGCCTTATGATTAACAACGCTAAATAAAATTTTACTTTTTCTTTTTTACAACAAACAGTTAATTGCGATCCATTTTATAAAGCGTTGAGACAAGATATCGTTGGTTAACTAAAACTATTATATAGCCAAATCACAATCTTACTATTAAAACTTAATAAGTATGATCTTTGTTCATCTCATTACCAACGACCGGATGCACCGCCACCACCACTGCGGCCACCACCTCCACCACTAAATCCGCCACCTCGGGAGCCACCGCTAGAACCACCAAAACCGCCACTTCCTCCGCGACTATTTCCTCCTCCGCCAGCTCCGGGAGTTAAAAAGCCGCTAGCCATGGTACTTAAACAAAATACGACACACATTATAACAAACATCAAAAATGCTATCTCAAGTATATATTCCACATGCCAAAGAGTGTATCCAGCAACAGATAATGCGTTAAATAAACCAGTACGAAAACATTGTTTGGTTTTATCTTTACGATACAATAATTTGGCAAGTATAAAACAAATAACGAATGACACCAGCGCATAATAAGCAAAGTTTTCTGTAAATAACTGTTCAATCCTAAGGCCTTGTTCATTATCTTCACATTTCGGGGTAGGATTATCGATTTTTTGTTTTAGCACAGATAAGGCATTATCAATACCCTGATAATAGTTATTTTGTCGAAATTGTGGTGCTAATTGCTCACGAATGATTTTACTGGCAACTAAGTCGGTAATAGTTCCTTCAAGCCCATAACCAACCTCAATTCGCATGAGTTTATCATCTTTAACAATAAGTAATAAAATACCATTGTCTTGTCCTTTTCGACCGATTTTCCATTGAATAAAGACTCTATCTGCGTATTGTTCTACCGTTTCATCATCAAGTTTGGGAATCATTAAAACCGCTATCTGGGCACCATCTGTTCGAGGCTTTTCAAAGCCAATTAGGCTTGATTCTAATGACTCTTTTTGAGAATCGGTTAAAGTATGAGTCGTGTCGATAACACGATGTGCAAATTCCGGGATGTCAGTTAGCCCATAACAAAAACAACTAAATATTAACAATAAACTACTTAGAAAATATCTTTTCATTATATTTTCTGCCTCATGACTAACAACACTAAATAAAACTATTATATAGTTAAATCAAAATCTTACTATTAAAACTTAATGAGTATGATCTTTGTTCATCTCATTACCAACGACCAGATGCACCACCACTGCGGCCGCCACCTCCGCCTCGGCAAATTCTACTCGAATGGCTATATGAAGATCGACTGCTTCTGTCACTCCCGCTACGACTTCTTCATATGCCGTTTTTACGACAAATTCACTTTTTTCGAATTTAACCGTGAAAACGAACAAACAAAAAAAGAAAACACTTTCCAGCTTTGTTGAATAATCCAGTTAAACATCATATCTAACATTTCACTTAACCCAATTCTATGATTATTCTGGGCTTGTTTCTCTGGATTAATTTCATTACCTATTATGACATCTTTTAATACCGAAATTGCATCATTAATACCCTGATAATAGTTCTTTTGCTTAAATTGTGTGGCTTACTGTTCCCGAATGATGTGGCTAGCGATTGTTGTAAAAAATAAACTGCTATTAATCGATATGATTAAGGCGCATATAGCGCCTTATTTTTTTATCCCATTTACCAGCTACCGGAAGCGCCACCGCCACCACTGCGACCACCACCGCCGCCGCTAAAGCCGCCGCCTCCGCCGCCTCTTCTGCCGCCTCCACTGCTTCTGCCGCCTCCGCTAGAACCACCAAAATAGTCACTTCTTCCGCGATTATTTCTTCGCCCTCTTCTTCTGCCAGCTCTGCGAATTAAATAGTGGCTAGCAATGGTACTCAAAATAAATACCACAAACATGATATATACTATTATAATATGTAGATTGCGCACATGCCAAAAGGTGAGTCCACCAACAGATAGTGCATTAAATAAACTTGCACATAAACATTGTTTGGTTTTATCTTTACGATAAAATAAGTTAGCAAGTATAAGACAAAGAAAAAATGACACCAGCGCATAATAAGCAAAGTTTTCTGTAAATAACCATCCAATGTTAAGGTTAGAGCCTTGTTCGTTATCTTCACTTTTC
Organism: Gilliamella sp. ESL0405; assembly: GCF_019469205.1. Taxonomy (NCBI): domain Bacteria; kingdom Pseudomonadati; phylum Pseudomonadota; class Gammaproteobacteria; order Orbales; family Orbaceae; genus Gilliamella; species Gilliamella sp. ESL0405. The sequence continues at coordinate 2,473,411 of NZ_CP048265.1, forward strand.
GGGGTAGGATTATCGATTTCTTGTTTCAGCACAGATAAGGCATTATCAATACCTTGATAATAGTTATTTTGTCGAAATTGTGGCGCTAATTGTTCACGAATAATTTTACTGGCAAATAAGTCAGTAATAGTTCCTTCAAGCCCATAGCCCACTTCAATACGCATTTGTCGGTCATCTTTTGCCACTAACAATAAAATACCATTATCCAGATCTTTTTTACCAATTTTCCATTGGTTAAAAACTCTCTGCGCATACTGTTCTATGGTTTCATTGTCGAGTTTTGCGATCATCAAAACGGCTATTTGTGCGCCATCAGTCCTCGAGTGTTCAAATTGAATTAGGCTCGATTCTAAAGAATTGACTTGCGATGCACTTAAGGTATTGGTTGCATCGATAATATGGCTATTAAACGCAGGAATTTCAGTCAAACCATAACTAAACCAACTCAACATTAACAACATACTCAATAAAACATATCTTTTCATTACATTTTGTCCAAAATGTCCTGCTATAGAAGAATATTATGACTTTTCAAAAGCGCATACCAAAAGCTAATCGACTCTATTTATTTCAGGTTTAAGTTATACAAGACATCAATTGATAGAAATGACTATTATATAGCCAGATAACAATTTTGCTATTAACATCTGCTTTTTTATCAAGTTTTGCCGTCATGGAAATTTGGCACGATTTATTTTGTATTGGGGAAACTCAATAGAGCATTATTGTGAAATATATCTATGTGATCGAGTTAACGTATGGTCATAACGATAACTCGATTTTAAAGGAAGAGAATTTCAGTTGATCGATAGCTAAACCAACTGATGATTTACAGCAAACTCAACGCTCAATATTTTTTGACAATCTTGATTATTGAAAGTTAACAGTGGGTGCGTTTGAAATTTCCTTTTCATTATCAACCGTAAATTGTTGTTTTGGCCCGGTACCTAAAAAGCCTGCTATCCAGTTATTCGGTATTTGGCGGATATAGATATTAAATGATTGTACTGCTTGTATATATCGTCCACGGGCAACAGCAATGCGATTTTCGGTGCCTTCTAGCTGACTCATCAGATCCTGAAAAAGTGAACTGGCTTTAAGATCCGGATAGTTTTCACTGACAGCAATTAAGTGACTTAAAGCAGTGCTTAATTCAGATTGTGCTTGTTGGAATTTGGCAAATAAAGCCGGATCGGTTAGCTGATCAGCATTGATTTGAATTGAGCCAACTTTACTTCTTGCTTCGGTCACTTGAGTTAACACTTCTTTTTCGTGTGTGGTATAACCTTTAACCGCATTAACTAAATTTGGGGTTAAATCTGCCCGACGTTTATATTGGTTAACGACTTCTGACCACGCAGCAGCCACGCCTTCGTCACGGGTTTGGATACCGTTGTAACGGCTAAAGCAGAAAAATGCCGCAATAATAACTAACACCAAAACAACTAATAATAATTTTGATTTCATTGTAGATTCCTATAAATAGTTGAATTTATGGATAGCTTAACAAATGAATACATCAAAAATAGAAATAAAATAAGCTATCTACGTAATTAATAAACACTCAGTTATCACTTGAATTTAAATTTCATCAACAAATTTATTTACCCTATTTCAAAAAAAGAAGAATTAACTCGGTAAAATTAAAATATGTATGTTAATAATAGATAGTCTAACCAATACGTAATCGGTTATGTTGCAAGCTAATGTCAGCTAAATCCATTTAGTTTAGGATAATTTATTTCATATTATATCCATTTTTACATTGCATGCTATTTATATTGCTAATTTACTCATAAAAATAAGCCGCTTATTTTGTATTGTAGATCACAAAATGACGATTAATTATGATTAATGTCGATTTTATAAATTCACAAAAATAAGCGGCGTTCTATTTGAAATTAATTACAATACACTTTCAAAGCATTCTAATTGCGCTGGCTCATAATAGATATCATTATTGTTTGGTCTATTGCCAGTATTACGATGTGTATGTTTGAATTGTTCAGAATTCACCCAAGCTTCGAAATCGGCTTTCGATTCCCACTCGGCAAATGATGAAAATAACGTATAATTTGCGTCAGTTTTCCCTTTTAAAAAATAAAAACGATTAAATCCTTTCATCTCTTTTAAATGGCTATCACGGTTACGCCATATTTCAATAAAAGTATCTTCGCTACCTCGTTTTACTTTAAAGCGATTCATGACAATATACATATTAAAACTCCTTTTTTTTATTATAGAGATAAAAAAATAGCACGTGCTTACACGTGCTATTTTAATAACTTAGTCTTACTGACTATTGGTTTTCTTCTGCAGAATTAAGTAATTCAGCTAAGTTAGCGCTTGCTTCTTCAGCAGAAACAGTTGTTTGAATTTCATCGCTTGCAGGTACTGCACGTTTACGTAAACGTTCTTTATGGTAAGCATAACCTGTACCAGCAGGAATCAATCGACCAACAATGACGTTTTCTTTCAAGCCACGTAATTCGTCGTTTTTACCTGCAACAGCTGCTTCGGTTAATACGCGAGTCGTTTCTTGGAACGATGCCGCAGAAATAAACGATTCAGTTGTTAATGATGCTTTAGTAATACCAAGTAGATCGTGTAAGTAAACAATAGGTTCTTTACCTTGCGCTTCAAGTTCACGATTAATAATCTTCAAGCGTGAAACTTCAAGTTGTTCACCGTCAAGTAGACGAGAACCGCCCGGATGAATAACTGTCGCTTTACGTAACATCTGACGAACAATAACTTCAATGTGTTTATCATTGATTTTTACACCTTGTAGGCGATAAACTTCTTGAACTTCGTTAACGATGTAACGTGTCACCGCATTTACACCACGTAAGCGTAAAATATCATGCGCTGATTCAGGACCGTCAGAAATCACATCACCACGGCCAACTTGTTCGCCTTCAAATACGTTAAGTTGACGCCATTTTGGAATCATCTCTTCATACGGCTCACTACCATCTAATGGCGTGATAATTAAGCGACGTTTACCTTTGGTCTCTTTACCGAACGAGATAATACCGTCGATTTCAGCAAGAATTGCCGGTTCTTTTGGTTTACGTGCTTCAAATAAGTCAGCAACACGTGGTAAACCACCGGTAATATCTTTAGTACCAACCGATGCTTGTGGAATACGAGCAAGGGTATCACCGACATTGATTTCAGCGCCGTCTTCTAACTGCACTAATGCTTTACCCGGTAAGAAGTATTGCGCAAGCATTTCAGTGCCGGCAACATAGATATCTTTACCTTTAGCATCAACAATTTTGATTGCTGGACGTAAATCTTTACCGACACCTGTTCTTTCTGCTACATCTAAAATCACAATAGATGAAAGCCCGGTTAATTCGTCGGTTTGACGGGTAATAGTTTGACCATCAACCATATCAACAAATTTAACAAAGCCTTTCGCTTCAGAGATAACAGGCATTGTATGCGGATCCCAGTTTGCAACTGTTTCACCCGCATCAACCGCAGCGCCATTACCTTTAGTTAAAATCGAACCATAAGGAACTTTGTAAGTCTCTTTCATTCGACCTAAATCATCAATAATGGTTAACTCAGCATTACGAGAAGTAATAACCAGTTTCTTATCCGGGTTAGTCACAAATTTAGCATTGGTTAATTTAATGCTACCTTTATTTTTAACCTGAACACTAGATTCTGCTGCCGCACGTGATGCCGCACCACCAATGTGGAACGTACGCATGGTTAACTGTGTACCTGGCTCACCGATTGACTGAGCAGCGATAACACCGATTGCTTCACCTTTATTTACCAGGTGACCACGGGCTAAGTCACGACCATAACATTTCGCACACACACCAAAATCAGTATCACACGAAACCACAGAGCGAACTTTTACGCTATCAACAGATTCTGCTTCCAGTAAATCACAATAACTTTCATCAAGTAATGTGTTACGTGGAATTAAGATATCTGCACTACCCGGTTTTAATACATCTTCAGCTGCTACACGACCTAAAACACGTTCACGAAGTGGCTCTTTAACATCTCCACCTTCGATAACTGGTGTCATTACTACGCCTTCTAATGTGCCACAGTCATCTTCGATAACAACTAAATCTTGTGCCACATCAACTAAACGACGAGTTAAGTAACCTGAGTTCGCAGTTTTTAACGCCGTATCAGCAAGACCTTTACGTGCACCATGGGTAGAAATAAAGTACTGTAGTACGTTTAACCCTTCACGGAAGTTTGCTGTAATTGGTGTTTCGATGATAGAACCATCCGGTTTTGCCATCAAGCCACGCATACCAGCTAACTGACGAATCTGCGCCGCAGAACCCCGAGCACCTGAGTCGGCCATCATATAGATGCTGTTGAAAGAAGATTGAACTTCTTCTTTACCTTCACGGTTAATCACTTTTTCCGTTGATAAGTTATCCATCATGGCTTTAGCAACACGTTCATTGGCTGCCGCCCAGATATCGATAACTTTGTTATAGCGTTCGCCAGCGGTAACTAAACCTGATTGGAACTGCTCTTGAATTTCAGCAACTTCGATTTCAGCTTCATTGATGATTTGTAATTTCTTGGCCGGAATTTCCATATCATCAATACCAACCGATACACCTGAACGTGCTGCATAAGCAAATCCTGTGTACATCACTTGGTCAGCTAAAATAACGGTTTCTTTCATGCCTAGTTGGCGATAACAGATATTTAAAATACGTGAAATCGCTTTTTTACCTAATGGCTGATTGATAACTGAAAAACTCATACCTTTAGGCATGATTAACCATAAAATAGCACGGCCAACAGTGGTATCAATAACTGATGTTGTATCTTCCCATTCGCCAACGCTATTACGATGACTTTCAGTGATACGTACTTTAACTTTTGCATGTAATTCAACTAAACCTAAACGATACAGTTTTTCTGCTTCTTTAGGTCCGGTTAATACCATGCCTTCACCTTTAGCATTAATTTTATCACGAGTCATATAGTAAAGACCTAATACCACGTCCTGAGAAGGAACGATGATAGGCTCACCACTCGCAGGTGAAAGAATATTGTTAGTTGACATCATCAACGCACGCGCTTCTAATTGCGCTTCTAACGTCAATGGAACATGCACCGCCATTTGGTCACCATCGAAGTCAGCATTGAATGCCGCACAAACCAATGGATGTAACTGAATCGCTTTACCTTCAATCAAGATAGGTTCAAACGCTTGAATACCTAATCGGTGAAGTGTTGGAGCACGGTTTAGTAGTACCGGATGTTCACGGATAACTTCATCTAAGATATCCCAAACAATTGCATCTTCACGTTCAACCATTTTCTTGGCTGCTTTAATGGTGGTTGCATAACCACGACGCTCTAATTTACCGTAAATAAATGGTTTGAATAATTCAAGTGCCATTTTCTTCGGTAAACCACATTGATGTAATCGTAAGTATGGACCTACAGTGATTACTGAACGACCTGAGTAGTCAACACGTTTACCTAATAAGTTTTGACGGAAACGACCTTGCTTACCTTTAATCATATCGGCAAGTGATTTTAATGGACGTTTGTTAGAACCGGTAATTGCACGACCACGACGACCATTATCAAGTAATGCGTCAACAGATTCTTGTAACATACGTTTTTCGTTACGTACGATAATATCCGGCGCCGCCAAATCTAATAAACGTTTTAAACGGTTATTACGGTTAATCACACGACGATATAGATCGTTCAAATCTGATGTTGCAAAACGTCCGCCGTCTAGTGGTACTAATGGACGTAAATCAGGTGGCAACACAGGTAATACGTTTAAGATCATCCATTCCGGTTTATTTTCTGATTGAATGAATGCTTCAATAATCTTAATACGTTTAGTCAGTTTTTTACGTTTAGTTTCAGAATTGGTAGTTGCAAGCTCATCACGTAGTGCTTCACATTCAGCTTGCACATCGATATTACGTAATAATTCTTGAATTGCTTCGGCACCCATACGAGCATCGAATTCATCACCAAACTCTTCTAACGCATCTAAATACTGTTCTTCTGTTAAAATTTGACCGCGTTCTAAGTTTGTCATTCCGCCGTCAAGAACCATAAATGATTCAAAATAAAGCACACGTTCAATGTCACGAAGTGGCATATCTAATAAAAGACCAATACGTGATGGTAATGATTTTAAAAACCAAATATGTGCAGTTGGCGATGCAAGTTCAATATGCCCCATACGCTCACGACGTACTTTGGCTTGAGTAACTTCAACACCACATTTTTCACAGATCACACCACGGTGTTTTAAACGTTTATATTTTCCACATAAACATTCATAATCTTTTACTGGTCCAAAAATACGTGCACAAAACAATCCGTCACGTTCCGGTTTGAACGTACGATAGTTGATTGTTTCAGGTTTTTTCACTTCACCAAAAGACCATGAACGGATCATATCAGGAGAGGCAAGGCCTATCTTGATAGCATCAAAATCTTCTGTTTTTGTTTGTGCTTTTAGAAACTTTAGTAAGTCTTTCACAATTGACTCCTATGGAGTTAAACCAATCAGATAACTTATTATTGCTAATAAGTTATCCCTATAAATAGAAATCATTTAAGTTAGCGAAGATTACTCTTCGTCTAACTCGATATTAATACCTAACGAACGAATCTCTTTTAATAATACATTAAACGATTCTGGGATCGCAGGTTCCATACGATGATCACCATCTACAATATTTTTATACATCTTAGTACGACCGTTCACGTCATCTGACTTAACAGTTAACATTTCTTGTAAGGTGTAAGCTGCACCATATGCTTCAAGTGCCCACACTTCCATCTCACCGAAACGTTGTCCACCAAATTGAGCTTTACCGCCCAATGGTTGTTGAGTAACAAGACTATATGAACCAGTAGAACGAGCATGCATTTTGTCATCAACTAAATGATTTAACTTAAGCATGTACATGTAACCAACGGTAACCGGGCGTTCAAATTGTTCACCAGTTCGGCCATCATACAATGTAATTTGACCTGAAGTTGGTAAATCGCCCAGCTCAAGTAATGACTTGATTTCTTGCTCTTTTGCACCGTCAAACACTGGTGTAGCAAGTGGCATACCATTACGTAAGTTTTGTGCTAAAGTCATCACTTCTTGATCGGTAAATTCAGCTACATTGACTTTTTGTGCCGCACCTAGACCAAGATCATAAGCTTTTTGGATAAATTCACGTAACTTAGCTAACTCTTGTTGCTCTTTTAGCATGGTATCAATTTTTTGACCAATACCTTTAGCAGCCATACCTAAGTGAGTTTCCAGGATCTGTCCAATATTCATACGAGACGGAACCCCTAGTGGGTTTAACACGATATCAACTGGACGGCCTTTGTCATCATATGGCATATCTTCAATTGGGTTAATTTTCGAAATAACCCCTTTGTTACCATGACGACCCGCCATTTTATCACCCGGTTGGATTTGGCGTTTAACCGCTAAGTAAACTTTAACAATTTTAAGCACACCAGGTTGTAGATCATCACCTTGTGTGATCTTCATGCGCTTAGCTTCAAGTTTCTTGTTAAACTCAGCTTTGATCTCTTCGTGCTGCTCAGCAAGTTGCTCTAATTGCTCTTGCTTGCTTTCGTTTGAGATACCAATTGTTAGCCATTTTTCACGTGGTAGTGCATCTAATTTTTCTGCCTTAATTCCACCTGAAATTAACACATCACGAATACGAGCAAATAATGCTGCTTCTAAGATCTTAAGCTCTTCAGTCAGATCTTTTCGTGCTTGTTTAAGTTGCATATCTTCAATTTCAAGTGCACGTTTATCTTTTTGTACACCGTCACGAGTGAAGACTTGAACATCAATAACCGTACCGGAAACACCATTTGGTACGCGTAATGAAGTATCTTTAACATCAGATGCTTTTTCACCGAAAATAGCACGTAGTAATTTCTCTTCTGGTGTTAATTGCGTTTCGCCTTTAGGCGTTACTTTACCAACCAGAATATCACCACCTTTTACTTCAGCGCCGATATAAACAATACCTGATTCATCTAATTTAGATAGTGCTGCTTCACCCACATTAGGAATATCGGCAGTAATCTCTTCCGCACCTAATTTAGTGTCACGAGATACACAAGATAGCTCTTGAATATGAATCGATGTAAAACGGTCATCTTGTACCACTTTTTCAGAAACTAAAATAGAATCCTCGAAGTTATAACCATTCCATGGCATAAATGCCACGCGCATATTTTGACCAAGTGCTAACTCACCTAAATCGGTTGATGGACCGTCTGCAAGTACATCGCCACGTTCAACTTTTTCGCCTAATTCCACGCATGGAATTTGGTTAATACAAGTATTTTGGTTAGAACGGGTATATTTAGTTAAGTTGTAAATATCAATACCTGTTTCACCGGCATACATTTCATCATCGTTAACGTTAATAACAATACGTGAAGCATCAACATATTGTACTGTACCGCCACGACGAGCAACCGCTGTTACACCTGAGTCAACCGCAACCGCACGTTCCATACCCGTACCAACAAATGGTTTTTCAGCTTTTAACGTCGGCACAGCTTGACGTTGCATGTTCGCACCCATCAAGGCACGGTTCGCATCATCGTGCTCAAGGAATGGGATTAATGAAGCACCAACAGAAACGATTTGTTGTGTTGATACGTCCATATAATGAACTTGTTCCGGGCTGTATAAACCAGATTCACCATTTAAACGACAAGTCACTAAATCTTCTTTAAAGCGACCATTGTCATCAAGGTTTGAGTTAGCCTGTGCGATAACAAATTCACTTTCGTCAATTGCTGATAAATAGTTAATTTCATCAGTTACAATACCGTCAATCACTCGGCGGTACGGCGTTTCTAAGAATCCGTATTCATTGGTACGTGAATAAACCGCTAATGAGTTAATCAAACCGATATTTGGACCTTCCGGCGTTTCAATCGGACAGACACGACCATAATGAGTTGGATGTACGTCACGCACCTCAAAGCCTGCACGTTCACGAGTTAAACCACCCGGACCTAACGCCGAAATACGACGTTTATGTGTTATTTCAGATAATGGATTGTTTTGATCCATAAACTGTGATAACTGGCTAGAGCCAAAGAACTCACGGATTGCCGCTGAGATTGGTTTAGCATTAATCATATCTTGTGGCATTAATGAATCAAGATCGCCTAAAGATAGACGCTCTTTCACAGCTCGTTCTACACGAACTAAACCAATACGGAATTGGTTTTCTGCCATTTCCCCGACGCTACGAATACGACGATTACCTAAATGGTCGATATCATCCACTTCGCCATGGCCATTACGGATAGCGATAAGTTTCTTCATAACATCAACGATATCACCTTTCGTTAAGACGCTTTCGCCTTCAATATCGTCACGTCCTAAAGAACGGTTGAACTTCATTCGTCCAACAGCAGAGAGATCATAACGCTCGTCAGAGAAGAATAAGTTGTCAAATAACGCTTCGGCAGCCTCTTTTGTTGGTGGCTCGCCCGGACGCATCATTCGATAAATTTCAACTAATGCACCTAAACGATCACGAGTTGAATCGACATTCAATGTTTCAGAAATGAATGGACCATGATCTAAGTCATTAGTGAATAAGGTTTCAATTTTCTTGTGACCTGCGTTGGTTAATTCCAATAATAGTTCTAATGAAATTGGTGTATTAGCAGCGGCAATAATTTCGCCTGTTGCTTCATTGACATAATTTTTTGCCAGAACTTTATTAACGATATATTCAACAGGTACATCAATTTTAGTAACTTTGTCTTTTTCCAGTTCACGGATATGACGCGCAGTAATTCGACGACCTTTTTCAGCATAAACTTTGCCTTTAGATTCAATATCAAATAGCGCTGTTTCACCACGTAAACGCTCCGGAACAAGATCCATTTTTAATTTTGATTTGCCAACTTCAAAAATGGTCTTTTCAAAGAATATATCTAAAATTTCTTCAGTTTCATAACCTAACGCACGTAGAATGATTGTTGCTGGTAGTTTACGACGACGGTCAATACGAGCAAAAAGATTATCTTTTGGATCAAATTCGAAATCAAGCCAAGAGCCACGATAAGGAATAATCCGAGCATTATATAAAACTTTACCAGAAGAGTGTGTTTTACCTTTATCACTATCAAAGAACACACCAGGACTACGATGTAATTGTGATACGATTACACGTTCTGTACCGTTGATCACAAATGTTCCGTTGTCCGTCATTAAAGGAATTTCGCCCATGTAGACGTCTTGCTCTTTAATATCTTTTACTGTTCCTTCTGGCGCATCTTTATCATAAATAACTAAACGTAATTTTACGCGCAACGGTGCTGAGTAAGTGATCCCTCTAATTTGACATTCTTTAACATCAAACACAGGTTCGCCCATTTTAAAGCTCACGTATTGTAACTCAGCGTTACCACTATAACTTTTTATCGGAAATATTGAACGAAAAGCGGCTTCTAGACCATATTGACCTTCCGGGTCTTGCTCAATAAATTTCTGGAACGAATCAAGTTGAATAGAAAGAAGATACGGTATATCCAAGACTTGTGGACGCTTACCAAAATTCTTACGAATTCGTTTTTTCTCGGTATAAGAGTAAACCATTAGTTCCTCAACTTGCTTATCTGCTATTTTAGCATGATTAAATATTCATCAGGGGGTACTACCTTTAAATAATAACGCCTGACACCTCATCGAAAATATCTATAAATATCAATTGATTAGGCTTAATAAATATACTATTTCTTTATTACTTCTTATTGATAATCTTAAAATAAAATTCTTTGACTTATTACAGCGCAAAAAGGCTGGAGGTAAAAAACCCCCAGCCATTTAGCTTGCTTTTGATAAACTTATTTAAGTTCGACAACTGCACCAGATTCTTCAAGTGCCTTTTTAAGTTCATCTGCATCAGCTTTGCTAACGCCTTCTTTAACTGTTGCTGGAGCTGATTCAACAAGATCTTTAGCTTCTTTTAAGCCTAAACCAGTTGCACCACGAACGGCTTTGATAACCGCTACTTTGTTAGCGCCAACATCTTTTAAGATTACATCAAATTCAGATTTTTCTTCTGCTGCTTCAGCTGGACCAGCTGCTGCAACTGCTACAGCTGCTGCTGCAGAAACGCCAAATTTTTCTTCCATCATTGATACAAGTTCAACAACGTCCATTACAGACATTTCAGCAACTGCATCTAAAATTTGTTCTTTAGTGATAGACATAATATAGTTTCCCAAATTTACATTTTTTTAATTGATAAAATTCACAATCACAGCGCTATTAAGCAGCTTGTTTTTGATCGCGAACCGCTGCAAGAGTACGAACCAATTTGCCAGCTGCGGCTTCTTTCATGGTTGACATCAAGCGAGCTAATGCTTCTTCATAAGTAGGTAATGTTGCTAAGCGATCAATGTTCGCTGCGGTAATCAACTCACCTTCAAAGGCTGCGGCTTTAATCTCAAAATTATCATTTTCTTTAGCGAACGCTTTAAAAATACGCGCTGCGGCACCTGGGTGCTCGTTTGAAAATGCAATTAGAGTAGGACCAACAAACGTATCTTTTAAACACTCATATTGAGTGTCCTCTACAACACGGCGTAATAGCGTATTACGAACAACACGCATATAAACACCAGCTTCACGAGCAGATTTACGTAATGCAGTCATTTTTTCTACAGTTACGCCACGAGAGTCAGCAACAACTGCAGATAGCGCACCTTTGGCGATTTCGTTAACTTCAGCAACAATTTCTTGTTTATTTTGAAGATTTAGTGCCATTGGTATTGCTCCTGGATTAAACTAGGCAAAGCCTAGACTGATTTTAACTAGTTACACACGTAACTAGCATAACCACGATGAGCAGAATTCCTGTATTATATCTTATCAGGTTCTGTCACCGTCTACGTAGAAAAATTAAGTAATCAAATATCAATTACACCTACGGTCTTGGACGGGGTCTGGTTAAGGCCAGACACCAACCGATTTTTTGTTTAACTGGCTAACAGCTAATTAAACAGTTGCATTTAATGTTGCTTGATCGATAGCAACACCAGCGCCCATTGTTGTAGAAAGGCTTACTTTCTTAATAAATACGCCTTTTGATGAAGCTGGTTTTGCACGTTTTAATGCAACAAGTAATGCTTCTAAATTCTCTTTAAGCTTATCTGCATCAAAATCAGCTTTACCGATAGTAGTATGGATAATACCATTTTTATCATTACGGTAACGGATTTGACCAGCTTTAGCGTTTTTCACTGCTTCAGCAACGTTAGGTGTTACAGTACCGACTTTAGGGTTTGGCATTAAACCACGTGGCCCTAAAATTTGACCTAATTGACCAACAACACGCATAGCGTCTGGAGATGCAATAACAACATCAAAATCCATTTCGCCTTTTTTGATTTGATCAGCAAGATCGTCCATACCAACTAATTCAGCACCAGCTTCTTTAGCGGCTTCAGCATTTGCGCCTTGTGTGAACACAGCAACACGAACACTACGTCCGGTACCATGTGGAAGCACGATTGCGCCACGAACGTTTTGATCTGATTTACGTGAATCGATACCTAAATTAACAGCAACGTCAACGCTTTCAGTAAATTTAGCAGTAGCAAGCTCTTTTAATAAAGCGATTGCTTCATTGATTTCATATTGTTTAGTCGCATTCACTTTTTCGCGGATAAGTTTAGCTTTCTTAGATAATTTAGCCATGAATTAACCCTCCACTTCCAAGCCCATTGAACGTGCAGTTCCTTCGATAGAACGCATCATCGTTTCAATGGTAGCACCATTCATATCTGCAGCTTTTAATTCAGCGATTTCGCGAATTTGCGCACTCGTTACTTTACCAACTTTTTTCTTGTTAGGTTCGCCAGAACCAGACTTGATTTTTGCAGCTTTTTTCAATAATACAGCTGCTGGTGGGGTTTTAGTAACAAAAGTAAATGAACGGTCAGAATATACTGTAATAACAACAGGAATAGGTAGACCTTTTTCCATGCTTTCTGTTTTAGCGTTAAATGCTTTACAGAATTCCATGATGTTAACACCATGTTGACCAAGTGCTGGACCAACTGGTGGACTAGGATTTGCTGCACCAGCTGCAACTTGCAACTTGATGTAGGCTTGTACTTTCTTTGCCATTTTAGGTTCCTTTTCTCGGGTGCAAACGCCTCTATTAATAACCAATATTAATAAATAGACAGCTCCCCTAAGTTAAATGAGGGCAGAATTATCCTACAACAAATAAAAAAATGCAAGTTTTATTTATTAAAGGATAAACCAAAAGCAGGGCTATCACCCTGCCTTAAGTTAATATGTTTAAAAACAATAAGTTAAAGTACGTTTACTGCATTAAGCTCTTTAAATGCAAGTTCTAAACGTGAAACTAAAGACTCTTGACCTTTACGTAACCATACGCGTGGATCATAGTATTTTTTATTTGGCGCATCGGCACCTTCAGGGTTACCTAATTGACCCTGTAAGTAAGCTTCGTTCGCTTTATAATATTCTAAGATACCTGCCCAGTTAGCCCATTGAGTATCAGTATCAATGTTCATTTTAACAACACCGTAACTTACTGCTTCAGCAATCTCTTCTGGTGTAGAGCCAGAACCGCCATGGAATACGAAGTTTAGTGATTTTTCAGGTAAATTGAATTTTTCTGATATAAATTTTTGAGAGTTATCAAGAATTTTTGGCGTTAATTTAACATTACCTGGTTTATAAACACCATGTACGTTACCGAATGCAGCCGCAATGGTAAAACGTGGGCTAATTGCGCTTAAACGTTCATAAGCGTAAGCAACGTCTTCTGGTTGAGTATAAAGTGCTGAACTATCCATATGGCTATTGTCAACACCGTCTTCTTCACCACCAGTACAACCTAATTCAAGTTCTAATGTCATTTTCATTGCAGACATACGAGCAAGATATTGACAACAAATATCAATATTATCTTTTAATGTCTCTTCAGATAGATCGATCATATGTGAAGAAAATAGTGGTTTACCGGTTTTAGCAAAATGCGTTTCGCCAGCATCAAGTAATCCATCAACCCATGGTAATAATTTTTTTGCACAATGGTCAGTATGAACAATAACAGGCACGCCATATTTTTCAGCCATAAGGTGAACATGTTTAGCACCAGAAATCGCACCTAAAACAGCAGCTTCTTGCCCATCTAATTTCAATCCTTTACCTGCGATAAATTGAGCGCCACCGTTAGAGAATTGAACGATAACAGCAGAACCAACTTTAGCCGCAGTTTCAATTACTGCATTAATTGTATTAGTGTCAACACAGTTAACAGCGGGTAATGCAAAATTATTTTCACGAGCAACTTGAAACACTTTTTGAACATCATCACCGGTTACAACACCAGGTTTAACGACATCAGAAATCTTTGTAGCCATTTTAATACCTATAAATTTATTTATATAAAAATTAAAGGATGAGTGATTGACTCATCCTTCATATAGAAAACTATTACGCTTTTGCTCTCTCTTCTAGCATTGCAACAGCAGGAAGTTTTTTACCTTCTACAAACTCTAGGAAGGCACCGCCACCAGTTGAAATATAAGAGATTTTATCTTCAATACCAAATAAATCAATCGCAGCTAATGTATCACCACCACCAGCAATTGAGAAGCCATCGCTATCAGCAATTGCTTTAGCAACAATCTCAGTACCACGACGGAAATTAGGGAACTCAAATACGCCTACAGGGCCATTCCATAAGATCGTTTTGGCTTTTTTGATAATGTCGGCTAATGCTTCAGCTGATTTGTCGCCTAAATCAAGAATTTGATCATTTTCTTTAACATCGGCAACTGATTTTTCAGTCGCTGTTGCTGTTTCGCTAAATTCAGTTGCAACACGCACATCAGTCGGGACAGGAATATGGCAGTTAGCCATTAATTTTTTCGCTTCAGGGATTAAATCAGCTTCATAAAGTGATTTACCAACATTGTAGCCTTCTGCTGCGATGAAAGTATTAGCAATACCACCACCAACGATAATTTGATCGGCAATTTTTGATAAAGAATCAAGTACAGTTAATTTAGTTGATACTTTTGAACCGGCAACAATTGCAACCATTGGGCGAGCTGGATTATCTAGCGCTTTACCTAACGCATCAAGTTCGGCGGCTAATAAAGGACCGGCACAAGCGATCGGGGCAAATTTACCAACACCATGAGTTGAAGCTTGCGCACGGTGAGCAGTACCAAATGCATCCATGACATAGATATCACAAAGTGCCGCATATTTTTTTGATAAAGCTTCGTCATCTTTACCTTCACCCACATTAAAACGAACGTTTTCAAGCACAACAAGTTCGCCTTCTTTAACATCAACACCGTTTAAGTAATCTTTAACTAAACGTACAGGGAAAGAAACATGCTCTTTTAAGTAATCAACTACAGGTTGTAATGAAAACTCTGGGTTATATTCACCTTCCGTTGGACGCCCAATGTGTGAAGTAACCATTACTTTAGCGCCTTTTTTAATTGCTTCTTCAATAGTTGGTAATGATGCTTTAATACGAGCATCAGAGGTTACCTTACCATTTTTGACTGGCACATTAAGATCTGAGCGAATAAATAAGCGTTTTCCTTTTAGATCAAGATCTTGCATTCTAATAATAGACATGAGACTTCCTCTTATAAATATAGATATAATAAAATTTTCACTATTCTAACATAAAATTTCTAATTAGGTTATAGCCATTATTGGCTGAATAGTAAACATTTATCATAATGATAAAAAATAGCAATTCTTAATTTTTTTTGTACAACGCCATTGACAATAGGCAGAAAATCAGGCATATTTTGCCGCCTTATTAATATGTAATTTTTTTCTAAACTTGGGAGTTGACTTTGGCTAATATCAAATCAGCTAAGAAACGTGCGGTTCAATCTGAAAAACGCCGTAAACATAATGCTAGTAACCGTTCAATGATGCGTACTTATATTAAAAAAGTTTACGCAGCTGTTGCAGCTGGTGATAAACAAACAGCTGAAGTAGCATTCAAAGACATGCAAGCAGTTGTTGACCGTCAAGCAGCTCGTGGCTTAATCCACAAAAATAAAGCTGCACGTCATAAAGCGAATTTAGTTAAACAGATTAAAGCATTAGCGTAATGTTTTATTGATCTGTTAACTATTAAAGTTAAAGAAAATTAAAAAAAAGTGGTGTAAGCCACTTTTTTTATTTGTAAACTACTCATCTAATAATTATTAACTAAAATACAAGAGAGTATATTGTGGTTCAGCGTGATTATGTGAGAAAAAAAAAGCGCCAAACAAAAAAAAATAAATCACAAAGCTTTTCCGGTTTAATGATTTTTCTTGCAATCATTATTATTGCGCTATTTTCTGCTATTTTATATTTTGTTTCGAATAATCATCCCAACAAACCCGTTGAGCCACCTAAAGTAAAAACGGAACCACCGGCGATAACCTTGCCAGAAAAACCGCAAGAACGCTGGACGTATCTCAAAGAGTTAGAGACACCAAACGCTAATCCTGGTACTAACGCAATTGCCAGTGAAAGACAACAGATCTTAGACAGTTTTGTGAATAATTCCCGTAATGTTCCAACAACGTCATCACAGCCAAAACCACCGACTACGTCTTCTCAATCAGCAACAGATAGTAAGGATGCAAATAAATGGTTATTACAATGCGGAGCCTTTAAAGAAAAAGCGAATGCTGATACCTTAAAAGCAAAACTTGCTATGATTGGAATAAGTGGTAATATTGCCTCTGGACAGTTGTATCGTGTTACCGTCGGCCCATATACCAGTAAAAGTAACGCAGAGAAAGCACTAAATTCATTAAAAGGTAATGGGATCAATAATTGTATTATTTCTAACTAATAAGAAATTATATGAATATACTCAAACAAATACAGTCCTTTTCGATGATGTTGTGGTCTCGCCTTAATCATGACCGCTTGACCACTTCAGCAGCCGGGCTTGCTTACACTACGATTTTGGCTTTAGTTCCGCTTATCACTGTCATCTTTTCTTTGCTTTCTGCTTTCCCAATGTTTGATGAAATAAGCCTTTCATTAAAAAAATTAATTTACAGTAACCTTGTCCCTACCGCCAGTGATACGATACAAAATTATCTTGAACAGTTTATCGCCAACACCAAAAAGATGACCTTTGCTGGGGTCATTGGCTTAATAGTCACTTCGTTATTATTAATCAACACTATTAATACAGCACTTAACCATATTTGGAAAACTAAGCGTAAACGCTCGTTTATGTACAACTTAACCATGTACTGGACGATTTTAACATTGGGGCCGATTTTAGTCGGATCAAGTGTGGCAGTAAGTTATTATATATTTTCACTTAAATGGTTATCTGTCGCTGCCACCGGTAATATTTTACTGAGTATATTACCGTTTTTGATTTCTGTGGTTGGATTTTGGTTACTTTATAGCATTATTCCGACCGAATCGGTACCACTTAAAGAGTCGATGATTGGCGCAATTGTGGCAGCAATACTTTTCGAATTAGGAAAGCGCGCATTTGCACTTTATGTGACCTCCTTCCCAACTTATCAACTTATTTACGGTGTTGTTTCGTCGATTCCTATCATGCTGGTTTGGATTTACTGCTCCTGGTGCATTGTACTTTTTGGCGCAGAATTTGCCGCAACATTGACAGAATTTAATCGACAAAAAAAGCAGCCCCTTGAAAACCAGCCTCAACCGGAGTAAATCGTATTATGATCGCCTTAATTCAACGTGTTAAACAAGCTTCTGTTACTATCGATGATCACATTGTTGGACAGATTAAGCATGGCTTACTTATTTTACTTGGCGTTGAACAAGGCGATGACGAACAAAAAGCCAAACGTTTATGTGAAAAAGTGCTGGGATATCGGGTTTTCAGTGATAGTGACGGTAAAATGAATTTGAATGTCAGTCAAGTAAATGGCGAAGTGTTAGTGGTTTCCCAATTTACTTTAGCGGCCGATACCCAAAAAGGGATGCGTCCGAGCTTTACTAAAGGCGCTAACCCACAACTAGCCAACCAACTCTATCAATTTTTTGTAGAACAATGCCAAAAACAGATAAACACCCAAACCGGTCAATTTGCCGCCGATATGCAAGTGGCATTAATTAACGACGGCCCGGTCACTTTTTGGCTACAAGTGTGATCATCTGATTAAAACGCCTTAAATCTTACCAATAGTTAAAAATCCACCCATTAAAAACCAACACTGATAGAATAACGTGTTGGTTAGGCAACATTATCTTTCTGTCACAAAATTTAGCTAAACGGTGACAAAACCGCTTTGGCAGCGGTCAAATCATTGCAAATTTTGTAACATTTTCATCATATTTTGGTTTTGCATTAACCCCAATTTATTGAGCTTGTCGGTATAAAACTGTTTAACCTCATCCCAACGATAGTAAGGATAATTGACGGTGCTAATTGGCAGATGAACTTCTCGCTCATTTAATAATACCTTCACCAGTATCGGTTGGTTAGCCTGCTCGCTACGATAAAAAATCCATTGAATATTGGCGCCCATGGGGACAATTTTATCGGCTCGCCAAACGTTTGGATAATCAAAAATTGATGCAGCCACCGTTGCCGCCCCTTCGATTTCTAGTAATGTGGCTAACGGCGAGACAGTTTCAGCGTGAGCAAAGCGTAAATTGGCATCAATATGACCATTTTCAATGGCTTTATCAGCACTTGTTAACATATCCCATAATAGCGGCGCAGCGATTTTAATTTGAATACCATTTGCATCCCACGCCGGACCAATTTGCAGATAGTTTTTAGCTGTGACAACGGTATTAAGCCATGCGTTATCATCTACTGAAAAATAATCATCAAAATCAAGTTGATTATCGACTAATACCTGTGAAGGTAATGCTAACAACTCTTGATAAAGTTGGAAAAGCGCAATCACAAAATCTTCCGTCTTAATCGGCGATTTATCATTAATTGAGATACCTTCATTTAACTGTGATAAAAACGCATCAGTAAAGATTTTTTTGCCTACCGTTCGACTAATTTCAATCGTTTTTGGGTCATGCTCAAGTGATGTTAATGCCTGTTTAACAAGACCGCTTTTTTTATATTCATCGTAAGCCGGCGCATAGTTAAAAAAGCGCAATAAAAATTGCTGTTCTTCCGGCTGAGTGGCTATTTCAATATCAGGATATAGGTCTTGAAAAGCTTGCATAAAAATTTGAGCGGTCTGTTTTGCTCTTGATGACGTTGAGCTGAGCACCTCGATCTTCTGCCCTTTAAATACGGTTGGATTATTGGCTAGCATGCGCTTGCTAATTAACGCAATATCGTTGCGACCAAGATCGGTCAGCTCACCATAGTGCTTATTATTGAGCTGTTTAATAGCAGCAACTTGAGTAATTAACGCTTTACCTGCTGGGGTTAGCTGGTTATTTTTTTCTGCCAATATTAAAACACTATAGGCAATATCTTCATATTTTGCTTTACTGATATAGCGTGAACCATGCCGACCAACATGATCGATATAAAATGCACTATAGCCTTTTGGTGCCGGCGTTAGCATTTGCAGATTATCATATTGATAAGCCGATTTTGAGCCAGCTAATTGCGCAAGCGCAAACACCGATGAAGATAAAGCTAGTAACATAATTAATCCTATCGCTTTAAATGAATGTTTAAAAAATTGCTGCTTTGCAAACACCATAAATCGCTCCTACAAATCATGCAAGACAAGTGATAAAAAGAGAGGGTAGTTTTTATTTTTTAATAGTGGCGAGTAAAGAAAGTACTCAGTAATAGATTAAAGCGAAAAGTGGCGCTAAACAAGCGATTTAATAAAACAATATTATTTACCACGGCTGATTGATTCATTAAATTAAACGGCAAATAGTTTTAATCAAATACCATTTTGCTAACCCTAAACTTTTTCCACGCCAAAGCTAAATTTATTCACTTTATTTAATTACAAAATAGATTTTATTTTCACAACACTCTTTTAATTTTTTTAAAAAAGATTATCTTATTAGTATTCAAGTTATACCTCACTAATTGATTAAAAGATAATGAAATTATATGGCTTTTCCGGAACGCTAATTAGCAGTGCATTAATATCATCATGTATTAAAACCCCTTATACCACAACACGTTTTTTTAAAGACTTAATTGCAGGCATTACTGTTGGTATTATTGCTATACCGCTCGCCATGGCGTTAGCTATCGCTAGTGGTGTTCCCCCTCAACACGGTCTATATACGGCAATTGTTGCAGGATTTGTTATTGCCATAACTGGCGGTTCACGCTTTAGTGTTTCAGGCCCGACTGCGGCATTTGTGGTTATTTTATATCCGGTTTCGTTGCAGTATGGCTTATCCGGACTCTTAGTTGCCACCTTGCTTTCCGGTTTTTTTCTTATTTTAATGGGGATAATTCGTTTAGGGCGCTTAATTGAATATATTCCTTTGCCAGTGGTATTAGGTTTTACTTCCGGAATTGCAATCACCATTGCCACCATGCAGATCAAAGATTTTTTTGGATTAACCCTTGAGCATATGCCGGAAAGCTATGTCGGCAAAGTGATCGAACTGGTTAAAACTTTTCCAACAATTAATCTGGCTGATACTTTAGTCGGTTTAGTGACATTAGTTGTGTTAATTGTATGGCCAAAACTGAGGGTAAAAATTTCCGGTCACTTACCGGCATTGGTTGCCGGCATGATAGTGATGTTTATTTTAAATCAATTTAATTGTCATATTGAAACAATAGGATCTAAATTTAGCTATACTTTACCGGACAACACTATCGGTCATGGTATACCGTCTGTGTTACCGGAATTAATCTTACCTTGGCAACATGCCGATTTTAAATGGGATTGGTCAACGATTTCTGCCCTTACGCCAATCGCTTTAACAATGGCAATGCTTTGTGCGATCGAATCACTACTTTGCGCAGTTGTGTTAGATGAGATGACCCACACCAAACACCACTCAAATAGTGAGCTAATTGGTCAAGGTTTGGGCAACATTATTGCACCATTTTTTGGTGGCATTTCAGCAACCGCCGCAATTGCACGCTCAGCGGCAAATGTAAAAGCGGGTGCGACATCACCAATTGCGGCCG
Organism: Gilliamella sp. ESL0405; assembly: GCF_019469205.1. Taxonomy (NCBI): domain Bacteria; kingdom Pseudomonadati; phylum Pseudomonadota; class Gammaproteobacteria; order Orbales; family Orbaceae; genus Gilliamella; species Gilliamella sp. ESL0405. The sequence goes on from NZ_CP048265.1 coordinate 2,494,563, forward strand.
TATTGCATTCAGTCATTGTATTGCTGGCGCTGGTCTGTTTTGCGACAGTATTGTCGTTTATACCCCTTTCGGCAATGGCGGCTTTACTGTTAATTGTGGCATGGAACATGAGCGCTGTTCAGCGAGTAATTTATATTATCAAACGTGCGCCTAAAGATGATATATTAATCATGCTTATCTGCATGTCATTGACGGTATTGTTTGATATGGTCATTGCTATAACATTAGGCATTGTGCTTGCTTCAATTCTCTTTATGCGTCGCATTGCCAGCATGACTCGCTTAGTTGAACTTAACCGAAGTGATGATAAAACCTTAGTTCTTCGTATTAGTGGTCCACTATTTTTTGCGGCTGCTGAGCGAACATTTTTGGAACTGTACCAAAAAATAAATGGATACGAAAATATCGTATTACAATGGGATGCGGTGCCAATACTCGATGCAGGTGGACTTAATGCATTAATACATTTTATCGATGAACTGCCCGAACAGGTAAATTTATCGATTTGTGAATTACAATTTCAACCGTTAAAAACGTTGGCACGCGCCAAAATTTTACCTATTCCCAATAAATTAATGTTTTACTCAACACTAGATGAAGCACTGAAAGATAAAAATTAATTTTACAATTCGCTTTATTATGCTGAGTGATTTTTGTACAATTTAAATGCACTTAATCTTGCTATTTATCGTGTCTTTACGTTATCAATTAGTATTTTTCAATTCAGATTCAAGGCGTAACAACGTTAAATATGAAATGAAAAATACTGTTATTAACAACCATAAATCAATTATAAAATAGGAAATTAACATGATATCAAACACAAATAGTATTGAAGAGCTTAAACAAAAATCAGGCTGGTTTATTGTTATTGGTATAATTTTAATGATATTAGGTGCCTTAGCCTTAGGCTACCAGTTTATTGCAACCGTTTTTTCCGTCTATTTTATTGGAACTTTAATTTTAATTGCCGGTATTGCCCAAGCAGTCCATGCGTTTACGGTTAAAGGTTTCGGACAATCTGCGCTATGGGCAATAATGGGGATTTTATACATCTTTATTGGTGTAATGTCTTATTTCCAACCGGTGGCAGTATCTTCTGCATTAACGTTAGTTATCTCAATCTTATTAATTATGAGTGGTTTTACCCAAATATTTGCTGCCATGAATAACCGCCACTTACCAAGTTGGGGTTGGGTGTTAACCTCAGGTATCATTACACTAATTTTAGGCGTGATGATTATCGTCGGTTGGCCATATGATAGTCTTTGGGTGTTAGGCATGTTCTTAGGAATAGACTTAATATTTCAAGGTTGGGCATATGTGGCTATTGGTATTGCTCTGAAAAAACGCCCATAAGAGAATAGATTAACTTGTTGCCCACCATTTATCACTGGTAGTTTGTGGGCAACAGTCCATGATAGCCATTCCCCCTCACCGCTTTAATCACCCGACAGTCAAACTCTGGCTAGCGCAACAATCGCTGATTTATAGCTAGCTATTTATAGCTTTTACTGGTTTTTGCTTTGACTTCTTTCATCGATTGTAAAATGCGATGATAATTATCTAATCTTGATGAAGCAATTTTCCCTTCAGCGACGGCTTGTTGCAGTAAACAACCGGGCGTATTTAAGTGATTACAATCACGGAACTGACAGCCCCCTAAATAGTCACCAAATTCAATAAAACCGGCTATCACTTGTTCCGGCTCCAAATGCCACAAACCAAATTCACGTATACCGGGTGAATCAATAATATCACCGCCATTAGGTAGATGATAAAGTCGGGTTGCTGTAGTGGTATGTTGCCCAAGTCCGGATATTTGTGATACATCACCTGTCATGGCCGATTGCGTTTGATGCGGTAACAATCGATTAATAATACTCGATTTCCCCACCCCCGATTGCCCAACTAAAATTGAGATTTTACCTTGCAAAGCGGCTTGTAAAGGTGCAATACCCTGTTGATTTTGGCAAGATACATACAGCACTTGATAGCCAATTTTACTATAAATAGCTAACTGTTTTTCAACAGATGCTCGCTCATCGGTATTGAGCAAGTCGATCTTGTTTAACACGATAATCGGGCGAATGTCGGTTGCTTCACAAGCAACTAAGTATCTGTCAATAATATTTAATGATAACTCGGGTAATACGGCTGAAATAATAACAATTTGATCGACATTGGCGGCAACCGGTTTAACGCCGTCATAAAAATCCGGACGAACCAGCTCCGAATGGCGAGGATGTACCGCCTCGATGATGCCATTGGTATTAGGCTCGAGGCTTTCACGCCACAAAACTCTATCGCCGGTCACCAGTGAAGGTAATGTACGCCGAATACTGCAACGGTAGATAAGCCCGGCATCGTTTTCAACGTCAGCAGATTTACCATATCGACTCACCACCACACCTTCGTAAGGCGATGAAAAGTTGGACAAGTTCTCATCTTGCTTTGTTGCTAAACGTTGTTGGTGCTTAGCTGCCACTCGCCGTTTCTGATTTTTTGATAGTTGGATTTTTGCCACAGTCATTAATTTTGCTAAAACAGAGATTGACAGTTATGCTACACTAATGAGCACTAAAAAGAAAATTTCTGACGCAAATTATGACTAAACCATCACAAGCAAATAGTAATAATCTTATCTGGATTGACCTTGAAATGACCGGACTTAATCCGGCGGTTGATCGCATTATCGAAATTGCCACTATCGTTACCGACACAAACCTCAACATTCTTGCAGAAGGGCCGGTAATTGCTGTTCATCAATCAGATGAACAATTAGCATTAATGGATGATTGGAATAAAAAGACTCATGGAAACTCGGGACTTATTGATCGAGTGCGTCAAAGTAAAATTAATGAACAA